>CAYQXZ010000166.1:0-4357 GCA_964421645.1 uncultured bacterium | reverse complement strand
AGCCCCTCAAGTTTGGACGGGAGTCCGAAAATCTCCATGAATCCGCTTGCCGCCCTGTGGTCAAACATATCTTTTTCCGTGTAGGTCGCAAGTCCCTCGCTGTATAGTGAATAGGGAGATTTCCTGCCGGTAACGGTACAGCCGCCCCTGTACATCCTTAATCTCACTTCGCCCGTTACGTATTGCTGACTTGCATCCACGAAAGAATCAAGGCAGTCCTTTATATGGGAGAACCACTGTCCGAAGTAAACCAGCTGCGAATATCTCTGCGAAACAAGCTTCTTGAACTCGTATACGTCCCTTGAAAATACAAGTTTCTCCAGTTCGCTGTGAGCCGTGTGAAGCATGACGGCTGCAGGGGCCTCGTAGATTTCCCTTGATTTTATGCCAACAAGCCTGTCCTCCACCATGTCTATCCTTCCCACTCCGTGCTTTCCTCCTGCCTTCGTCAGCTTCTCAATAATCGCGGACATTCCCAGAGTCTTACCGTTGAGGGAGACCGGTATCCCTTTTTTGAATCCAATTGTCGCATATTCGGGTTTTGCAGGTGATTTTTCCGGTGATGCGGTTATCTGGTATGCGTCTTCGGGAGGTTCATTCCAGGGATCTTCAAGCCTGCCGCACTCTATTGATATTCCCCACAGGTTCCAGTCTATGCTGTAAGGCTTGGCTTTTGTTACCGTCACCTGTATGCCGTGCTCCTTCGCATACTCAATTTCGGCTTCTCTTGATTTAAACTCCCATTCTCTTACTGGAGCTATAACCTTCAGTTCGGGAGCGAGGTACCTGGTAGTGAGTTCAAACCTTACCTGGTCATTTCCCTTTCCCGTGCATCCGTGCGCTATTGCCTGGGCATTTTCCTTCTTTGCCACTTTCACCATGCTTTCAGCGATCAACGGACGGGAAAGTGCGGTCGCAAGGGGGTACTTGTCCTGGTAGATTGCTCCCGCTTTCAATGAGGGAACCACATATTTGTCAATAAACCTGCTTCGCAAATCCTCAAAATAGAATCCGGACGCTCCTGTCTGCAGTGCCCTCTTTTCAAGCCTTGCAGGATCATCCGACTGCCCTATGTTTGACGTGTAGCAGATTATTTCAGCGTTATACCTGTCCTTCAGCCATTTTATGGCAACAGACGTGTCCAGACCGCCTGAATATGCAAGTACTATCTTCATTTGCAGCTCCTTTACCCCGAACCCTTCCTGATACACTTTCTTGTGAGGGGTTCAGGATTTGTATTTTTTCACCCCCACCGCATTCAGCATCCGCTGAATACTGCCTCCCCCCTCAAGGGGGAGGCGAACAAGGTCTAATCCTATGGTGAGGGGTTAATGATTTTGTTTTTCAGCTTCTACAGTATTTTTTCCCTCCGCAGACGTTTTATCAGACTTGTCCTGCCCATGAATAGGGCACCGAAACCGGCCGGGATTGATATCACGTTCACCAGAATTTTTGCGGCCGGATTAATGCATAAAACCGTGAACAGGAATATTCCGATGAGCGTTGAGAGAATCCATGTGATCGTTTTATCATCCATCTTGAAGAGAATCAAGCGGCCTATGAATATCGCAGGGAAGGCTCTTGAAATATATACGGATGAAAAAAACATGGAGGCGACTATAAGTCCTATGGGTGCTCCTATGATGGTTATGAAAATTACGGGAAGAGCGATTACCGTCAGTATGATGAAAACAGCCCCGGTACCGAAGCACGTAATGAACTTCTTTCCGGAAATGGTGGCGGTCTGTTTGAAAAGGTTCGGAAAGAACCACAGCATGAGCATCATTGAGAAAAGAAGCGAGAAGAAGGTATAGAATCGTTTCAGAATGGTGATGGGCGCCATCTCTTTAGCCTTCTCCGCCAAAGGACGGTTCCATTTTATTTCTCCCAGGATTTTAAGCGCAGAAAGATCCATCTGCTCGGGAGTGTTATATGTCAGATTACCCTTGATCAGTATGTCAGGCGCAAAATTTATCCTGTTGCCGTAGATAACGACATCGTTGAATTCGCCTCCAATGAACACGTTCTTGCCCCATATGATGGTTTTGCCCTTCACGTCAGCCTCTACACGCATCCTTTCGGCGCTGGCTCTAAGGTTTCCCCCGACCGACGTTTTTATGCACATGCTCCTGCCGAAAGAGGTCATACTGCCGGCCACGTCGCCTTCCACGTTAATGGCATTGCCTATCAGGTATATGTCACGGTTGGCGGTACCATGAAAGCTTACGTTAAAACCGATCGCTATGAAATCTCCATACACATCGGTCGTGGCCAGAATTTTTCTCCCCATACCGATGAACTCGTTCCTTATTTTTGCGGTTATCGTTATCTCGTCTCCCGCCGCGAAAATTTCCTCCCCGAAACGTTCCTCAATGGCAATTTTGTCTCCGAGAAGGATTTTTGCCTCAAGAGGAACGTATCCAAGCAATAAAGACAAGAAGATTGACAGTATAAAAAGGTTTCTTTTCATTTTTCCAGCTTTTTTAAAAGGGCCGTTTCGTCACACCTGGGAAATTTCGGGCAGTTGATGCAGTCGGTCCAGACCTTATGGGGCAATTTTGATTTTACGATTCTCTCAAAACCAAGTTTCTGGAAAAAGGCGGGAACATAGGTGAGTACAAAAATTTTCTTTAGTTCAAGTTCTTCTGCTTCCTGAAGTAGTTTGGTGACAAGCAGGTTTCCGTAGCCGCTTTTCTGGAATTTCTCCGAAATGGCTATGGATCTGATTTCGCCCAGGTCCTCCCATATTATTTTTAATGCTCCGCAGCCGATGACTTTGCCGTCAAGCTCTAAGACCCAGAAGTTCCGCAGACCCTCGTAAAGCTGGTTCAGAGAGACGGCAAGCATTCTGCCTTCATCCGCGAAAGCATTGATAAGCTTTCTTATATTGTTGACATCCGCCGTTCTTGCTTTTCGTATGACAGGTTTCATTTTCATTCAGCTGATTATGTACACCTTTCGTCCGGAAATGCTTATCCTTCCTTCGGATATAAGCCTGACCGTAAGCGGGTATACAAAATGCTCCTTTTCCTGTATTCTCTTGTGAAGCGTTTCGGGCGTATCTTCCCTCAAAACCGGAACCACCGCCTGCAAAATTATGGGGCCGGTGTCAACGCCATATTCTACAAAATGGGTCGTGCATCCGGTAAACCTGACTCCATAATTCAAGGCCTGTTCCCATGCGGCAAGCCCGGGAAATGCAGGCAGAAGGGAAGGATGTATGTTAACAATTTTTCCTGAAAAGCTCTGTATGAAATTCTTCTTCAGCACTCTCATGAACCCTGCCAGGCAGACCAGATCAACATCGTGTGATCTCAATACTTTCACATATTCTTTCTCTGTTGCCGGCGAAAGAAACGTCTCATATTTTTCTTCGGGTATGCATTGGTATGCGATACCCTCTTTTTCTGCAATCGCAAGAGACGGGGAACCGGGCTTATCGCTCAAAACAATGCCCGTTTTCACCGGCAGCTTTTCCTTTTTTATATAGTCAACAATCGCTTTAAGGTTGCTCCCCTTGCCGGAGGCGAGAATGCCTATTGTAAACATTTCTTTATCTCCCTGATTTCTCTCAGTATCTGCGCAAGAAACTTCCTGTCAGCTTTACCTGAAACGCTTCCTGATTTTTCCCGCAGTTTCTTCTTCACACCTTCTATTCTATATCCTTTATTATAAACCAGAAATTTGATATTGTTAATTATTTCAATATCCTTCTGCGTGTATATGCGGTGTCCTCTCTGGTCTCTCAATGGATTGATTACGGAAAACTGTTTCTCCCAGAATCGTATGATATGCTCCGGAATTCCGAGAGTTTTACTCACTTCCCCGATATAATGGAACTTTTCATCGCTCTTTACTTTTTCCATGGCAGTTTGACCTTGTTCTCACGTTTCTGTATGAGCCGCCTGATGTTTGTCCTGTGAGTATAGACTATCATTATGAAAATTACTATTCCTGTAACGGTGAATATTGAATTCCTGTAGAAAAACTGGATAAAAACCGGCAGGGACAGGGCGGCAAACAGGGCGCCGGCGGAAACGTAGCGGGTAAAAAGTATGACACATATCCAGACAAGGAGTGCAATCAATGCGGGCAGGGGGAAAAGTCCCACTATAACCCCGAAACTTGTTGAGACTCCTTTTCCCCCCTTACCCCGTAAAAATATGGAAAAGTTGTGCCCGAGAATAGAAGCAATACCTGTCGCTATCAGGTGAAGCGGTTTCGCGGAAACATATATTTTTGTCAGAAGAACCGGAAGAAATCCTTTAAGAACGTCAAGTATAAGGACGGATACTGCCAGAGACCCACCTGCCGCCCTGTATACGTTTGTTGCTCCTATGTTGCCGCTGCCGTATTT
>CAYQXZ010000165.1:0-4390 GCA_964421645.1 uncultured bacterium | reverse complement strand
ACATTTCAAAGACTATCTTGGACGCCTTTTTCTTCTCTATCATCTCAAAGCCCTTCTCTATCTCCGAAAAAGGCATAATATGTGAATAAAAATTCTTCAGGTTGACCTTCTTCATCCGTACAAGGTCAAGCATGTAGTTGTGTGCCGCCACCTCGCCCGTGTTTGATCTCACTATTTTTGTCTCGTCAACGTCCTTTATCGCGTCGGCGCTCGTGAACGTGGCATAGGGGGAAATCTTTCCGTCCTTCCCGAGCATCCCCATGGCTTCCTTGAAGAATTTCACATCGCCGGCCGTATCTATGATGAAATCCGCTCCCCTGCCGCCGGTAATCTCCATGATCCTCTTTACCATATCCTCTTTTGCATTGTTGACCGTGAAGTTTGCCCCGAACCGCCGTATCTTTTTCAGCGGGGCGTTTCTCCTTGCGACGGCAATGAGAGGATAGGCGCCGAGCAGTTTTGAAAACAGGCACATTGCCGACGCAACCGAACCCGCGCCAAGTACCACGACGCTCTTGTTAAGCGTGACTTTCATGTCCGCAACGTAACCCGCAGTTTCCTTCAGCGTTATAAGCATAATCGCTTCCGCAGGGGTAAGATTCATTGCGGCAGGTACCTCCAGCTGGTACTGCTCGTAACCTGCCTGCGTATCCGGGAAATCTTCCTTCAGCGCCCGGGCGTCCGTGACCAGCCCGTATTCCGCAAACCCTCCCCACAGGGAATAATAATCGCCGGATTTCTTGCCCGGGTATATGGCCGTGGGCCGCAGGCGTATATCCCCGTTCTTAATGTAACGCACCCTGGCGCCTGTTTCTATTACCGTCCCGATGCTCTCGTGCCCGACTATCCCCGGGTAGTCCTGTTTCCACGGGAGCTTCTCGTGTATTATCTTGAGATCCGTGCCTGTGCAGGTTGCACATGCGCTGATCTTGCAGAGACACTGGTACGGACCCGGCTCCGGAACCGGCACCTCAACGATTCTTATATCCCCTTTCCCTTCAGTCACCGCCGCTTTCATTGCATCCTCCTACATTTCAAAGATCACCATCTGGTAGCCATTAACTTCTGATAGTGTAACCCATGCGTAATTCTTTTCAACTGTGATTTCCAGTTTCTGACCTGACGGCGCAAGATACACCTTCCTGACCTTCTTCCCGTCCACCCTCAATCCTATACAGGCGTCTTTCAGGAGAACCGGCTCCTCTATGATATTTGCCTTGCCGCGCAGTTCCGGCAGGTAAGAGAGAACATGTACCATCCTCCTGTTCTTCTGCTCTGTTACCGTAACCTGTGCAAAAGAGGGCAGATTTTTATGTTTGACAAGCGGTTCATCATAAACCCTGTCCAGGCAATTCTTCACAAGCGTCTTATATGCAATGACCACGTCGTCAAAGTATCCCTTGAAAACAGGGAAGCTGAAATGGAAAACGTTGCCGCACTGAACCAGCGCAGGCCTGCCCGTATCCTTCTCCGGAGGGATGTAAAGGTTCTCGTGGCGCCAGTCCCACGAGCGCAGGTTGAAGTAGGGCTTGAAGAGTCTTGCCAGCACTTTCGCACCTTTTCCTGCTTTCATGGATATGCCGGGCTCATAGATTGTTGTCAGCATGTCAGGCAGACCGTCGGATACCTCCTTTACCGCCTTAAAGAAGGAGTAGTTATGTTCCTCCGGCCCTTCAAAAGAGAGTTTATATTCCTCAAGCGCAAATTCTTTCTTTTCGGTGTCCAGTCCCGCGTATGCGGAACTTATTATGATGCCGCCTTTTTTCAGGTGTGCCTGCAGTTTCTTCTTGAGTTGAGCATCCACGCACACGCTGTCGGGAAGTACCAGCATCCGGTATTTTGAAAGGTCTCCGGTTCCGTCCACCACGTCAAACTGGCACTTTAGCTCCATGAGCATCCTCGCGGCTCCTGCCACAGCAGAAGTGTCGAAGTGCATAAGCGCCGGATACATCGCAAATGCCGGTTCAATGACAGCCATTTCGCTCACGGAAACTGCACCCTCGGTAAACGGATCCAGCTCCCTGGTTCTTGAGTATGCCTTTCCCGTCAGGTCGTAAACCGCTTTTTCAAGCGGCCCCCTGGGATGCATGTGGTCGCCTACGGAGCATGTGCCTCCGTTTGCGATGGAATTATACAGGTCAAAGAGCAGTGAGTGTTCAGGCCTTAACCCGCAGAAATCCCCCCATGACCTGTGGAACCTGCCGGTCATGGTGAAATAGGGTTTCTTTAGGGTCCGTGCGTACCTTATTGCCATGGGAAGAATGTCGTAACCCCATCCTCCGGTTGGCAGGACCTCCAGTTCTACGTGTGTGGGCTGTTTTGCATAAGGGAGACCGTTGAAGTAGATATATGCATTCCTGTCGTTCTTTCTTATCAGCTCTTCCGCCTCTTTCGCAAAACTCTCCGTTATGCGCCAGCAGTATTCTTCCGCCTGTCGTTCGTCAAACACGTCCAGGTTCATCTTTTTCATCCCGTCAACACACTCAACGCCATAGCAGGCGGACAGGTTGATACAGTCAAGGAAGATTCCGTCAACAGGATACATCTCCATTACCTCTTTCACCATGGATAGCAGGTGCTGCCTGTATCCAGTGTTCAGGCACATCCTCCTGAAAAAATGCCCCATATTATTGATTTCCACAACCTGTCCTTCGTTGTTCATCTTGCACCATTCCCTGTGCAACAGGGCGTGTTCGTGGTCCAGTCCCGCATTGAAATATGCGGTGACCCTTATTCCATGTTTATGGCACTCCGATACCATGGGGCCGAGAAGGTCTTTCTTCTTCATCCCGGGGTGGACGATGCCGATTTTCGTGGGATAGTATGCGAATCCCAGGTTGCACCTTGCAAAGACCGTGATATAGTCCACATTGGCATCCTTCAGAGTTTTCGCAAATTCCTTCGGGTCAAACTCCGCTCCGACGTCATAGATACCCGGCATCGTGTGAAAATCCAGGTGTATAGCCCTTTTCGGAAATGCTTTGTTCATTTTAGTTCCTTTCACCCCCACCATACCCAGCCTACGGCTAAGTATGTGCCTCCCCCCTCGAGGGGGAGGCGAACAAGGTGTAATTTATTACCTCTCTCCTTTTATGCCGCAGGAGCTCCTGATGACCAGCTTCACGGGCACCAGGATTTCCTCGGCGTCGTCCAGCTTCCTTTTTCCATCAATCTTGTTGAGGATCAGGCTGCCGGCAATCTTTCCTATCTCGTCCGCCGACTGGTTGACCGTGGTCAACGGCACGTCCATGAAATTTCCCACATCCATGTTACCATATCCGACGAGTGCAACTTCTCCGGGGACGCTTATTCTCAATTCTTTCAGAGCGCGGTAGGCGCCTGCTGCCACGTCATCGTTACAGGCAAATAGTGCGGTGACCTGTTCTTTCAGGGGGCTGCTTATGAAGAATTTTTTTGTTTCGTGATAGCCGTCTTCCATGCGCCATTCGGTGAAACGCACATATTCAGGATTGCAGTTTATGGAGTGTTTTCCCAGCGCCTCAACATATCCTTCTCTCCTCCTGTCCGCACTTGAATCTCCCTGCGGTCCCGCCAGGTGCAGTATGCCGGTATGTCCGAGCTCTATTAGATGCTCGGTTGCCAGGAACCCTCCGGTCCTGTCATCGGTAATCACAGTATCAACCTTCAGTCCGGGTACGCTTACGTCAACAATGACAACCGGGATTCTCTCTTTAAGCGTCTTAATGATATCAGCGTTATCAGTTGTGTACCGGCTGGATATCAGCAGGAGGCCCTTCAATGGCATATCTGCCAGTTTTTGCAGAACGGATTTCTCCTGAAGAGGATTTTCGTTTACGGAGCGCAGAAGTATCTCAATCCCGTTTCCCGTAAGGACCTGCTCCGCCCCGGAAATTATCTGGTAGTAAAAAGAGTTCCGCAGGTTAGGAGTTGCGAGCATGACAAGGTTTCCGGCAGACGTTCCCTTGTTTTCTCCCGAAGGACTTTTTCCTGACACAAAAGTTCCTTTCCCCGGGATGCGGTAGATGATTCCCTGTGCGGCGAGTTCAACCAGGGATTGTCGGGCGGTCATGCGGCTTACACCGTAATCCCTTGCCAGCTGTTCTTCTGAGGGCAGTTTAGCCCCTTCTGCAAGCCTGCCGGAAAGAATTTTCTCCCGGAGGGCGTCCGTTATCTGGGTCGCAAGACTGACAGAACTGCGTGTGTCAACTTTAGCCATTTAGTGTGTGCGGTATAACGCTGTTATACACTATCATACAACAAATAAATTCCCTGTCAAGTATATTTTTCGGAGTATCGTTACAAAATCTTGACAAAGCAAGAAAAAGAAAGTAAAATCAAGAAAAAGGAGTTATTATGGGTGTGCCGAGTAAAGCTTGTGCAGTCCAGTCGGTAACCTTGCAAGAGGACG
>CAYQXZ010000164.1:0-4393 GCA_964421645.1 uncultured bacterium | reverse complement strand
CCATAAACTATCGCCTTCATGCTGTCTATGGATTCAATGTCAATCTTTCCTTCCTCATTCTTATCAATCAGCAATTCTCCCCATGCCTTTTTAAGAGATTCGTTATCCTTGTACTTGTTTTTGAGAAATGCCTCCCACCCGGGCTTTATCTGCACTGCAAAAAGATTGTCCCTGCTGTCTATTCTCCCCGGCGGCCAGGCCCACAGACCCATCTCGTCTTCAATCTGGTAGAAGGCGATTGATTGTTCTTCTGCGTATTTCTTACCGGTGTAGGGATTGGTGCGGTTAAGAAACCATCTCATGTGCAGTCGGTATGCTTCTCTAATCCGCGGGTCGATAAACTTCAGACTTCTCACGGAACGATTATCAAGTTTTGAGACCAGATTCCACCATTCTTCCTTTCCCATATCGTCGCATGGCGCAAGGTCATAGACATCGGGAGTAAGCATATCTCCTCTTACGGTCAGTACCGGCAGGGTTACAAACATACCCTCCTTTTTCAGGCAATAAACGAAATAGTCAAGAAGATCCAGCATGGAATCCTTCACTCCCTCGGGCACAAATTCTTTCCACTGCCTGTTCGGGCTGTTAAACGTCCCTTTCGTCGCCCATATATGCACTGAGTTGAATCCTGCATCCTTCATTCGCCTGGCCGTAACTTCGGCCCCCTTGCGGTTTCTTACGTGATGTAGCTGGATATTCACTCCCCACAGCCTTATACGGCTATCACCCCTGTAAAAATGTCCGTTTTTCACCCTGACGTAATCTTCAGGACGGTTTTCAGAGAAAGCGCTCGACGCTGCAATAAAAAAAAGAATCCAGGTGATTAGAAACTTTGTAATAGTTCTTGTTCTCATTATCTTCTCCCGTGGTTACCGGTCGCATATCAGCACCATACCGCTTGCCCCCTGTATCGCAACATCAAAAACATTGTCCTTAGGCGGCTCAAAATCGATAGTCTCTTCCGGAGTGACTCCCTTTATTTTTCTTATGGAAAACGGAAAATCTATTTCCACTTTGCCTTCGGTATTGCTGAAATTGACAATAGTCACGAAATACCTGCCTTTTTCTTCCACGGTAAAACAGAATATCCTTCCATAGAGATTTTCCCGGTTCATAATCCTGAATGCGGGCGCAATCCCTTTCGAATATCTGTCTATTATGGGCAGTATGGCTTCCGCAAGGTCGTCCTCCCCCTTTCCTCTTATTTCAAGGTTCAAGAGAAAAACGTTCTCCTTGCCCGTAATATCCTTGAAAATGGGATTTTTATAAGGCTCTCCCCACTCGTCAGTCTCGCCGGTGAAGTTTATCATTATCAGGGGAGTGCCTTTTACAACCGCTTTCTTTATTGCCGCCGCGGCCTTCGCACTGACAGAGTACCCGAAAGGAAGTACCAGGACTTCATATCCGCTCAAGTCTCCGAGCGTTCTGTCCTGGTCGATGTAATACATATCAAAAGGATATGCCCTCGATGTCAGCAGGTCCATTACGGCCTGGTGCCATATGTATCCGTCCATCTGCTGGAAATTCTCTTCGGTTCTCTCCGCTGTTATTCTTTCGGAAAGTATCCTGTGCCACTCCGGACCTAGCGTATTGCGCATTATTGTCGGAGAAAAACTCTGCTTGTAGTTATGCTTCAACTGCCACCAGTCATCCGAACTCCTGGAGTAAAGCAACGCAATTTTCCTGGGCGGTTCGGCCCTGTCTATCCCTTCCCGCTGGAGGTATTTCATCATGTTGAACATGTCTCTGACTATGCCGTAGCCCCGGTTGCGTTCCGTATCATCCTCCGACGGCTTGCCCCCGCGTCCGGCTATGATGTGCCTGCGCTCAAAAATTTCAAGGGACGCCGCCTGCCTGCCGGACTGTCCGAGAATGGCAAGAAGCGGTCCGTATAAATCCACCGCTCTTTTGAACGGCAGGTATTCTGGAACGAAATATCCCGCGGTCCAGGTATAGCCGCCTTTTCTTGAAGGACTGGCCGCAACCAGCCTTTTCATAGTGGTCATGGGCCTGTAATAATCCGTAGTCAGGTGATCCATACCGGAGTTATGTCCCATGATATCAAAAGCGATTCCGCTCCACATCCTGTCAGAATAGCATACCGGAGCCGGAGAGAATAAAGGGACTGCAATCGCGTCCTTCTTTATCCTCTTTATGGTTTTAGTCCATTCTCCGAAAAGGTTTGCTATCCCTTCATACTCAAATATCTCCCATCTCCTGTATCTTAAGGTATCCTCGGCGTCAACGGGAAGATTCTCGTACCCGTACTTTTTCGTAAATTTCTTAACGCATGGGTCGTACAGGGACATTGCGGATAACCTGTGCCCCTCCGCCGTAGATTCGTCTCCGCCCAGAACCACCCCGTCGGCTCCGTTTTCCATCACCTCTTTATATATGGCACTTCCCAATTTTGCAACAAAATCATCGCTGATGATACACGGTGTTCCCGGAAACAGGTGCCAGTCGTTCTGCCCCGAACGGGGGTAATGTTTTCCCGTGGGGTCGAATGGAATGAAAAATCCGACCGATACCACGACCTTGATGTTCTGCCGGTGCATTGCTTCAATCGTTTTCTTAAGGTAGTTCTCTTTTGTTCCTGGCACCATCCTGCTGGGCCATGCCGCAATGTGAAAACTGCTCTTGCCGGCTTCCTTCAACATTCTCATGCCTCTGTCAAGGTACCATTTCAGTTCAGGGTCTTCCGGCAGGGTATATACTCCTTCTTCAAGCGCCTTGATATTTCCGTAGGAATGTCCGTAAAGGATGATTGAGTTCACACCGAGTTCCTTTATCTTTTCCGCCCATTCGTCCGGCGCGCCGTATATCATTGGACCCAGCACGTAAAGGGTGCGCCTGATATTGTCTTCCTTAAGTTCAACGTTCCCTATTTGATTTCTTCCGATTTCACGCAAAGGAGAAAAAGAAATCTCACAGGACGGCTTTCTTCCTTCCACAATTATCTCGACCTCTTCAAGCCCGAGATAAACAGGAGCGGCGCCTCCGTATGCTTTCAACTTCAGCCCCCTGCATCTGGCAGACTTGTTGAAAACATATTCAAGCCAGCCGTCAGTTTCGCCGGTTAATTCGGCTTCGGGTTCGCCGTATTCTCCCGACCCGGTCCTGTCGATATACAGTTTGTGCCGTATCTCTGGTTTTGTCCTGAATAACCTTATTTTTCTGACTGTGTGGAAATCAGAAAAATCAAAGATTATTTCCGCGCCCAGTCTCATGTCCGCATTGCCCCTGGTGCAGAACTGCGGTTCGGGGTGTATCCCCTCGCCCACTTCCCCTTCCTTGAACATACCGTCGGTCAGCCGCACGAGAGAAAAACCGCCGTAGGGAATGCTCCGGACCTTTGAATAGGGCGCAATATTGAACTCTTCCGAATAACCGGTATGCACGCCGAAAAATCCAAATAGTGCGAGCCAGAACAGTAGTGAATAATTGTTCATATCAGAATTCCTTTTTAAAAAGTTGTCATACGACTTACCATTTTATGGGTGAAACGCTGTTCACGGCATTCGCTTTTGGATGCCATTCCACGTGTCCGCCTGTAAAAAGGATGTTGCATCCGCCTGAATGCCAGTCAGCCGGCGCACCCCCTGCCCCCCCAGGAGTTGACGTGGGACGGGCCTGGTATCCCCCTCCAGTTGCAGCATCAAGCACATAAATTGTATAGGGATCAAGCCGGCCAACCTTCCACCAGACCTGCAGAGTATCGTTTGGAGGGGTATTGTAATTATAAAATTTCTCCCTGTTCATGAGATAGGAAGGCATTGTACTCCTGACCTGACTTAATGCTCCCTTGGACATACACAGGAAAAAGTTTCCCTGAGGCCTGCCGTCTGCACGCCCCAGATTGTAGTACTGGTATGCCGGTCTGGCGGCACCCACGTATCCCAATCTTATAAGCTGGACGAACCATGCTCCGTTGTTTCCAAGTGTATCCTGCCTTGCATTCGGAGTCAAAAACAGGGGCGGGATGAATTCCTCGTAATCGTTGGCGTACAGGTTGACCGCAAGGGCTATCTGTTTCAAGTTGTTCATACAGTAAGTCTGCCTCGCCCGTTCCCTTGCCTGGCTCAATGCAGGAAGAAGCATCGCCGCCAGTATCGCTATTATCGCTACCACCACAAGAAGCTCTATCAAAGTAAATCCTTTTCTCCTTTCCATTTTTTACGCCTCCTTTCCCGCTTCTATGAGCCGCGGTTCAAGCAGGATTCTTTTGTACGGGGTCAAAGTCCCCTTTCTCTTTTCCTTTATCCTATCCAGGAGAAGTTCGCAGGCCGTATATCCCATCTGGTATAACGGCTGGACAATGAAGGTCATGGGATGGGCAAGTTCCATTGGTATCTCGGGCTTGTCAAAAGAGACTATACATACACCTCCG
>CAYQXZ010000163.1:0-4447 GCA_964421645.1 uncultured bacterium | reverse complement strand
ATTCTATCAAAGTAAATCCGTACCTTCTTTTCATCATACACCTCCCGTTGCCTGTTATCAGGCGGTCATATATGTAAACAGAGGAAGACGTCTTTGGTTCCATAACTGCTCCCCTGATAAGATAGTTATACCGCATATGAAACCTCCTTTGCCCTACCGGATTTCTCTTTTGCCTCCTCAATGATCACTTCTTTGATATCCCTTCCGCCTACCTTTACTTCAATACCGTTCAGCACTGCCTTTTGAGGAGAACCCGAATAATTAAAGAGGAAAAAAACTTTCTTATTACCGCTTCTGCCCTTTCTCACGATCAGATTTTCATTGCCCGCAACTTCCGGTTGCAGATCGATCTTTTCGCACAGTATTTTGAAAAAATCTTCCGTTTTTCCGAGGAGCCCCGGGTGAAACCCGATTGCAACCGCCTTTCCCTTTCCGTATTCGTTAACCGTCACAGCAGGATTTCCATTCTCCCATATACCAAGAACCCTTGCTCCTCTTATCTCAAAAGAGCTCACAAGATCATTTACGTCAAACGAGGCATTGCCAAGACTTACATGGCCCTTCAGTTTTTTAGGAATACTCTCTCTAATTCCAAAGATCCTGTCAAGTTCATAGGGGAAAGAGGCATTCCTCACCCATGTATTGTCATCCCGGAAACCCAGGCAGTTCTCTGTGATCAGGACCCCGCCTTCTTCAACGTATCTGCTGAAAAATTCCGCATCTTCAAGGTTGAGTATGAACGGTGCCGCAAGATAAATGAAGGGATATAAGCTGCCATTCTGCAGACCCCTCAGTTGCCTTAGGTCAACCGGGTCCGGCAGAATATTTGAGAGAAAAAATCCCCTGTATGCTCCCTTGAATGCCCGCTTATAGAGATAGCCGATTGTTCCTCCGACTCTGTTTTCCGGATTTGTGTCTTCCAGGCGGGAAACCATATCCGACCTGAAGTCGTAGACGATTGCCAGCTGACTCCTTTCAACCTCATAGTCTTCAAGTATATCCCTTTCCTTCTTTATCTCACGCAGTACCCTCCCGACCTCTAAGCTCCTGTCGGTAGGGCTTCCGTCTATATCTACGAGCCCTGAACAGCCTGATTCACTGCCGAGCCTCTCTGCCTTGTACTGCCAGAAGCAAATGCCTTTTGCACCCGCCGCTATCTGGCTGTACACATGGAATTTCAGGTCTTCCGGCTTGAGGTCAGGCAGGGAATAGTGCATATTGTTGGCGTAGATTTCATAGGAATAAAATTCTCTCTTTACACCTCTTATCCAATCGGGCAGAAGATTGACGATATAAAAATGACGTCTGTTTCCGTTGTTGAAACTCGCGAGATCTGAATCCTTTTCTGTCCCGTTGAACTCGCCCGTGCCGAAGGGAAGCGATGTCCCGTATATGTCAACCTCTCCGGCATTAAGCAGGTCGTCGGAGGTATCATTCAGAACATCCTGGTACGGCAGGCACATGCCCACGTGGCACATAACCGGTCTTCCGGCATCAGACTCCTTTATCTTTTCCGTAACCCACTTCACCCGGTCCTTCACGGAGAAAGCAGCCCACTGCCGCCACAGGTACATCTCCGAATAATCCCAGGTATCCGACGGCGGATATACATCCTCGAAATCTCCCCACGCCTTTCCGTATTTGTTGTTCAGTTCTTCAACCGTCCCGAATTTTTCCTTCAGCCAACCATGGTAGGACTCTACGGAATGTTTGCAGGCGCACTCGGTTCCGGGCCTGCTTCTCGGTTCGTTCCATGCATTATAGAGAACCAGATTCTCCCTGTCCCTGTATCTTGTCACGACTTCCCGGATAAACGCACTGCCGCGTTCCCGTATCGGAAGATTGTCAAAACAGGGGAGCCATCCGCCGACGTAAAAAGCGCCGTTGGCCGTAGGCAGTATTTTTTCTCCTGACGGAGAAACTCTGTATCCGTTGTATTTGCGGTAGATGTATTCCGGGGCGGTTTCAAGAAGGAATTTTATGATGACATCAAGACCGTTTTTCCCTGCGATATCAAAAAGCCGGTCAATATCGTCAAAATTATAGAGCCCTTCATTGCGCTCATTCCATCTCCACTGAATCCTTAACTGCACCGCCTCAAAACCGAGCTTCTTGATGTTACGCAGGTCATCCTCCCACTCATCAGGAAGTGGAGTCGGAGCCCTGTAATACTGGGTCGCAAGGAGGAATTTCCTCTTGTCCATGATAACATTATACTCTTTATAATCTTTTTGTCAAGTCCTCTTTGCGGGGTGTCTAAAAAATGCTTGAAAGCAGAATAATTTCTTAACTCATTCCTATGGATTGGCGACCTTCATCAGTCTCACATTCTACGGCAGGAGGGACAACCACCGGTGAGCGGTTGCAATTAATATCTTATTCTTGCCGTTCTTAATATGCTTAAAGATATTGTCCCTGTTCACCAGCTGAACGGCCGGGACATTCAGCGTATTCTGAAAGTTAACCAGGCTTTTTGCCGGCATATCGTCTGAAAATTTTGTCTCAATCAACAAGACTGGATTATTACTGTCGGCAATAAGAAAATCTGCTTCTTCTTTCTGTCTGTTGCGTATATAATGGAGCGTAAATCTTCCGTATCCGTATTCATTCCAGTTTTGAACTGCCCTCGCAAGCTCAACCCCGACCATATTTTCAAACCTGTAACCTTCATTCTCAATCTCCGGGTAGTTGTAAATGTACAGTTTCTTTTCTTTCCGGATGGCTCTTGAAATCTTCTTTGTCCATGGACTTATCCTGAAAACAAGATAGAATACCTCAAATAATTTCAGCCATTCTTTTATACTGCCGAAAGATACCTGCAGTTCTTCTGCAAGATTATTCATTGACAGGGGACTGCCGACTTTGGAAGGCAGGAGGGCAGATAGAAGTTCAATGGTGTCAACGTTCCTCACATCATGCATGTTCCTTATATCTTCCCGGACAATCTGGGCGGTATAGTTTCTTATCCACCTTGTATAAAAATCCTTCTTCCCTTTTACAAAGGGTTCGGGGAACCCCCCAACGTCTAAAAGTCCATTCCATGCTTCCCGCGTCTCTTTTGACCCGCCGGTATCCAGTTCAAGCGGAGATTTCATAAATCCCTTGAAATCCCTGTTTCTCCCGCCAAGTTCCGCCACGGTAAACGGAAACAGGTGGAATTGGAAATATCTTCCTGCGAGCGAGTCTCCCCCTTTCTGATACAGGTCTAATCGTCCGCTTCCGGAAACAAGGAATTTATAGTCCTGCGAATACTCGTCATAGATTCCCTTAAGATAGTTCTTCCAACGCTTATATTTATGGATTTCATCCAGGATTACAAGCGGCATTGAACCGTCTTTTCTATTGATGTTTTCAAAAAACCCCGGACTCTTGAGAATGAGCTTCTTATGTTCCGGAAAATCCCAGTTGATATAACTACTGTTGGCGAATCCCTTTGCTATCTCCTTTGCGAGGGTGGTTTTACCGGTTTGCCTTGCCCCGGAAAGAAACACCATCTGTTTCTCAACGGACAACTTTTTCCACAAGTTAATGTAAAGCGCTCTCTTTATCATGGTGTGACTATTTTACATCCTATTGTGAAAAAGTCAAGACTATTTTTCAGTGCACTGTGAAAAAGTCATATAAAACAAAGGAAAACATCGCCCTCGTTGCCTCATTGATATTTCTATTATTAAGCCCCCCCTGAAAAATCCCCCCCTGCTGTTACCCATCTGTCAACGGGCGGTATATGCTTTCATGAGCAGTTCAATTGGACCGGAAACAGGAGTATTTGACATGCAGGGATGTGGCTAAGCGAAATACTGGGGAAGAGACGCAAAAATCCCGTTATATTAAATCAAGGAATAGTTTTATTTTCTCTTCTATCTTCTTCATTTCCTCGGATGACAGGCTTTCCATTCTGGAAATAAGCCTTTCCTTGGAAATAACCCTTATCTGGTCAGCCATTGCCTTATGTTCCTTATTATTCAAGATGATTTTAACCTCCGAAGGATAAACCTTTTCAGTTTTTGAAGTGAGGGGCACTACGGCCACCCTGTTGAGGTAGGGATTTGCCCTGTCGGTGCTGACAATAACTGCAGGCCGCGTCTTTTTTATCTCGCCGCCGACCGACGGATCAAAGCTGACCCGGAAAACATCTCCTCTTTTCATCTCCATTAAATGCCCTCGTCAAGACCTGCCTCACTCCACTCTTCGGCTTCTTTCTCCCGATCTCCGTCTCTCCCCATCAACTTGAACCCTTTTTCCACAGGATCTTCCTGCCTCAACTGCTCAATCCTTTTTCTCAATGCCTCTTCTACAAATTTACTCATTTTTCTTTTGGGAACCAGAAACCGCAATTCCCTGCAAACCTTTTCGTCTATCAGAAGCGTAAGTTTTCTATCCATGTTTACCACCCCTGCTTTTTTTATATGAGTATACTCCTACATATACGTTTTGTCAATCATCT
>CAYQXZ010000162.1:2439-4476 GCA_964421645.1 uncultured bacterium | reverse complement strand
ACGCGTGCCAGGAGGCATGCCCGCTCAATAAAGGTGTCTGGAAGGAAGAAGAGAGCCTGCCGTACCTTGAAGAGATATCTCACCTGTTGACCCCGCAGGCATTGAGTATTATGGACGAGAAAACCTACAGGGAAATTATACATCCGCTTTTTTATTACATACGCGAAGAAGATATAGAACGCTGGCACATAAATGCGCGGAGAGCGATGCTGTCAGACAGGGCCCTGCCGTGAGGTGCGGCGGTAGCTGGTGGGTGTCATGCCGGTGATCTTCTTGAAACTGCGGTTAAAAAGGGAAAAATTGCAGAAGCCCAGCCTGGCGGATATTTTGCTGACCTTCATATCGCAATCTTCCGCAAGCAGTTTTTTCGCTTCTACGATCCTTCTCTGGAGCATATAATTTTTCAGACTCAATCCAGTTTCTTTCTTGAAGATGTGGGAGATACGGCTCACGGAGAGAGAGAAAGCCTTTGCAATCTCGGAAACAGGTATGTCCCGGGCGAAGTTGTTCTCAAGATAATCTATTATCTTTTCAGTCAGCGGATTCTTCTCAACCGCAGGATGTTTTCTCAACGCTCCTCTCTTAACCATGGATAGGAAAAGGGCAATCTCGGAATGAACGGCCTCGTCCCAGAAAGTTTTTCTGTCTTTTATCTCTCCCGCAAGGTTTTTCAGAATTACTTCTATCAACGTTCCTTCTTTTTCCGTGAGCTGTATAATGTGCGGGCATCTCTTTGTAATAAACTCCAGCTTCCTGCCGGATACGAAGGATGGAAGAAAATACAGAGACCCCTTTTCAATGTATGTGGGAAACTCTGGTATCAGCGCGTGCATTTCCATGGGTTTGATTACCACGAGACGGTTCTTTGCAAAAGGATATTTCCTGTTCTTTATGAAGTACGAACCGCTTCCTCTCTTGATGTAATGAAATTCCAGCTCGTTATGGTAAGCCAGGAAGATGTTGGATTTCACCTGGTAATCCATTTCAGCCCTGGATTTCGTCTGGTATAGCACCCACGTGCACTTTACCGGGCTTCGCTCATCCTTCTTAAGTACCTTTTGGTAAACAGGTTTCATCTCCATTGCTGAAATTTTACAGCAATCAATGCAAATATACAAAACCGATAGCAGGATTTAACACCAAGAGAGCAAAAATTCTATTGTTTTCCGGCATTTTTTGTTTGATAATACCTGGATAGGAATGGAGGAACCTGCAATGGAAGAGGAGAAAAAGTATGTTTTCGGGTTCGGTTTTGCAGACTCACTTGTCGCAGAGACCGGCGGAGTAACGATGCGGCAGATGCATTTTGACGCTAAAGCCATCGTCAAGGCGTTCAACAGCATAAAACCCCTGGCGGAGCGGCTGGGTGTTCCGGCGCCGGTGCCGAGAATGGCGGGTTTCGGGTATCCGCATGTTTCAACGCTCGGTTCGGAGATTGTTTTCCCCGAGAATTCAGAGCCCAAGCCGGAGATTGTCATAAAAACTCCTGGAGACATTGACAGGTTGAGGGAGCCGGAGGATTATCTTGAAACGCCGCTGGTGAAGAAGAAGCTGGCCGTTCTCCAAGAGCTTCAAAAGTACTGTCCGGATACCCCGAAGTTCATAGGTCATCCCATGGAGGGGCCTGTGACGACCGCGGTATTGCTTATGGGACAGAATTTTTTAACGCTTCCATACGACGATCCCAAGAGAGCTCACAAACTCCTTTCCTTTTGCACGGAGAGCGCGATCAATTATGCAAATGCGATAAGCAGTCATTTCGGGGAACCTGTTGTTCCCGGACCAAAAGGGATGCCGGATGATTTCGCGGGGATGTTCCCGCCCGCTCTATTTGGGGAATTCGTGGTGCCATACTGGGAGAGGATTTACACGGGAATGCAGGCAACGGAAAGGTACCTGCACAGCGAATTATTGAGGAAGGAGCACCTGCGTTTTCTCAAGGGTCTGCACATAAAGAGCTATGACCCGAGTGCAGACCAGTACGTTACGCCTGAAATGCTTGCCGCACACTGCCCCTGCGAATTCACGCTTCGGATA
>CAYQXZ010000162.1:0-2339 GCA_964421645.1 uncultured bacterium | reverse complement strand
GAACCGTGGTATTTGCCGACATAGATCCGGAGAGCCTGTGCATAGATCCCGCAGATGTTGAAAAAAGGATATCTGAAAGGACAAAGGCAATCCTTGTGGTGCATTACTGCGGCAGACCTGCAGATATGGACAGGCTCACTGCAGTTGCACGGAAACATAACCTGAAGATAGTTGAGGACGTTTCCCATGCGCACGGCGCACTCTACAAGGGCAGACTGGTTGGGACGTTCGGCGAAGTCTCTGCGTTCTCGTGCATGAGCGGGAAATCTTTTGCCACAGGTGAAGGCGGGGTCATGATTACCAACGACAAAGAGATTTACGAGAGGGCGGTTGTCTTCGGGCACTACGAGAGGCATCCGGAACTCACGATACCCTATCTGAAAGGTGGTGCGGGTCTGCCATGGGGCGGGTACAAGTACCGCATGCACCAGATGTCTTCGGCGGTAGGGCTGGTGCAGTTGAAAAAATACCCTTCGGAGATGGCGGAGATAGACAGGGCGATGAACTATTACTGGGATAATCTTGAAGGACTTCCGGGTATCAGGTCTCCGCGGCCGCCCGAGGGTTCCGGCTCAACGATGGGCGGATGGTATTCCTCAATGGGGCACTATAAGAGCGAGGAACTGGATGGGTTGTCAATAACGAGATTCTGCGAGGCCGTGCGCGCCGAAGGGGGCGGCATAAGCCCGGGCTGCAATATGGCACTTCACCTGCACCCCCTCCTGAATACAATTGATGTTTACAATGACGGCAGTCCCACCGTGATAGCCAATTCCAAAAAAGACATACGCGGGTTCGGAGGCCCTCTGCCGGTCAGCGAAGGGATCCAGTCAAAGGTTTTCAAGGTGCCGTCATTCAAGAGGTACAATGCAAGAGTCATTAAGGAATACGCAAATGCTTTAAGGAGAGTAATAGAGGACCATAAGGAGCTGCTTAAGGATGACCCGGGCAACCCGGATGACCTGGGCAGCTGGAATCTTTCATTCCGGTGATGACAGGAGAGATAATGGAGAAACTTGCAATAGACGGCGGCAAACCTGTGCGGGCGAAGCCTATGCCTGCAAGGATAATGTTTGACAGGGTTGAAAAGAGAGCGGTGCTTGGTCTTTTTGACAAAGCAATTAAAGGCGGTGGAGCCTTTGACCGGTACGGTGGCGTAGAGGTGGAAGCGTACGAGAATGAATTCGCGAGATACTTCGGAGTGAAGTATGGCACCGCGGTAAGTTCCGGGACCGCGGCGGTACATTCCGCGATAGGTGCGCTGGGTCTGGAGCCTGGCAGCGAAATAATTACCACACCCATAACCGACCCGGGGACAGTCTCTCCCATAATATTCCAGCAATGCATACCTGTATTTGCGGACGTGGAGTATGATACGCTGAACATCTCTCCTTGTTCAATAGAGGAGAATATTACACGGAAGACAAAGGCAGTGATAGTGGTTCATCTTGCGGGCAATCCCGCAAGGATAGGTGAGATAATGCGTATTGCGCGGAAACATAAGCTCTATGTTATTGAGGACTGTGCGCAGTCGCATGGTGCGAAGTACAGTGGGAGATACGTTGGTTCATTTGGTGACTTGAGCTGTTTCAGCCTGATGAGCGGCAAGCACACGACAAGCGGCGGGCAGGGCGGAATGGTTCTGACGAACAATGAAAAGTTATACTGGAACGCCAAGCGGTTTGCTGACAGGGGCAAGCCGTTCAACACCGCGGAGAAGACGAACCTTTTCACGGGATTGAACTACAGGATGACGGAGCTGGAAGCCGCGATAGGAAGGATACAGTTGAAGAAACTGGCCAGGATAAAGAGGAAAAGGGGATGGGTTTACGGAGAGTTGCGGAAAAGGTTTGACAGCGAGCTTTCCTGTTTCCGCATGTGGAAGGTTCCGCTGGGCGCGGAGGTCAACCCATGGTTTTGTTTCATCCGGATGCACGGAGAAAGACTGAAAGCGGACAAGGATACTCTGTCAAAAGCACTTCAGGCGGAAGGTATTCCCGCCGGAGCGCACTATGTTGTGCCTATGTACAAACAGAAATGGATTGCTGAACGCAATACCTTCGGGAACTCTCACCTGCCGTGGAGTCTGCCGGGAGCAAGGAAGATAGACTATAAAGGTTGCTGTCCGGATGCGGAAAAAGCGCTGGATGAGCACATGACGCTTCATATAAATGAGTGCTGGGGAAAAAAAGAGGTCAGTGATACAATAAAGGCGTTCAAAAAGGTGGAACAACATTACCACAATTAGAAACTATTCACCCCCTCCTGCTTCCTCCCCCCTCGAGGGGGAGGATTGAGGCGAGGGGGCGGAGGAAAAAGATGATAGATATACATACGCA
>CAYQXZ010000161.1:1476-4506 GCA_964421645.1 uncultured bacterium | reverse complement strand
CGCCTGTCACCAGTGCAACCCGGCTCTTCAGCGAGAATTTTTCCAGTATTCCCATGGTTTTCATTTGCGATTTCTGAAAAATGGTTTTATGTGGAGTATACGAAAAGAGACGTCGTCGATAAAAACCGTTTCGTCGTCCATAAGAGGTTTTGCACCGATCAGTATTACAGCCGTAGCGGCATTCTGCGGGATCTGCGTAAAAAGTTCAAGAGGCACCCACCGGTCAACTTCAACGGTATCAACCGAAGTTCTCAGTTCATACCTGTTCCAGTTGTCCTTGTCCCCCAGCCAGAATACTGAAAGTGTTACGGAAGGTTTGTCCTCGCGGGTTGCGTGAACCGTATTTTTCACGTATGCCTGCACATGGTATAGATCGCCAGGTTTAACCTCCCTTACGACAGTTATGTATAACCCGCTTCCGGTTCCCTTCAGACTGCCGGAACTTTTTCCTGAATGTTTTTCATTCTGCGATATGCCGAACCTGCCGGTCCCTTTGGAGGCAGGCGGATAGAATGCCCAGCCATAAACGCCGGCATTCTCCCAGTCAAGTTTATCCACCATTCCAGGTGGAGGATACTTTTCCTTTATTCTGACAGATTCGAATCCGGGGTTCTTAATCCTGTTTTCACCAGGAGTAAGTTCTCCTGTCCTGTACCGGAACATTGCTCCGCGCTCTCTGTCTTCCGTATATCGGGCTATCTGTTCGTTCAGCATTTGCCTTACGCGTGCATCAAGCATAATCTCTGCTGCGGCAGTCTGGCGCACGTAAAGTTGTAACAATGCCACCGCCAGGAAAGATATCACTGATTTTGTTCTATGGCACATTATTGTCTTCCCGCAGAATGAATAAATAGTTATCAAATCTGTTTTTCCATGAAGGTCAACTTTCTTCTGTGAACGTCTGCAACATGCGTTTGCTGCCACTGTGTATATGCTTACGTATGATTGAGGCCGCTCTGTGTGCATTACCTGATCTCAAGGCATCAACAATATTCTTATGCCTGTATGGATTGATATCTTTGTATTTCCTGTCTTTCTTGAAATAGAAATATCTTCCAAGAGTAAAACACTTCACTATCATGTGAGAATTCTCGGAAATCTTGGCCAGATGGCGGTTTCCTGAAAACTTAACTATGTTCAAATGAAAGGAAAGGTCTGCCTTTTCAGCTCCCACAAGATCATTGTTTTCCAGGCAATTCTCGTATTTCAATGCAAGCCTCTCAAGCTTTCTAATCCTATCCGGGGTCATTTTTTCAATTGCTTTCCTCATAGCGTATGACTCAAGAAGCTCCCTGATCTCCATGATGTCAATCATTTCACTGCGTTCCGGAATGCGAAGCATCGTGCCTTTCTTGTTCCTTCGGACAAGAAGACCGTCCCTCTGCAACTGGTTAAGCAGTTCCCTTATGGGCGTCCGGCTTACCTTGAACTTTTCCGCCAGATATTCCTCGGTAACAGTTCCGTTCCCACCGCCGAAAAGGATGGTCTTGACAATCTCCAGCTCCATATCCGGAGTTATCTTTTTTCGGGGCATATTATACCTCTTTGAATATTCATATTGTCTATTGCAGCGCAATATTGTTAATGGAAACGCACCGGAGAACTATCTCTTCAGAAGACTGAAGGAGATATCGTCTATGAACAATTCCTCCTGTCCATATAACGGAGTTGCTCCCACCAGTATGACCGCTTTCTCTGCATTTTCAGGCACCTGAACAATCTGTTCGAGTCTCATCCAGGCATCAAGGCCGCTGGTTGAGACAGAGCTGTTAAGACTCTGTGCTGTCCAGTTATGGTTCTTGTCCAGCCACATTATTTTCAGACTTGCCACAGGAACATCGATACGCGTCACGTGAGCGATATTCTTTACGTATGCCTCTGTGTGGTATATCTGCCCGGGTTTCAGATTCTCAACCATGGTGAGAAAGATTCCCGTATCAGTTCCTCGAAGAAGCCCTGATTGTTTTCCGGAATGCTTCTGTTTTGCGGACACTTCGAATGAGCCGGTCGCCCTGTCTTTCGGGGGATAAATTGCCCATCCATACAGATCTGAGGCGCCCCAGTCTCTTTTGGCAAGTATTTCAGCAGGGGGATAAGGTGCTGTTTTTTTAACCGTTTCAAACCCGGGATTGGCTACAAGATTTTTCCCCGGTTTTATTTCCCCTGCCCGGTAGGAGAATAAAACGGACTGCAAATCATTTTTCCTGTAACCCGACACCGCGGTATCCATCCTGTCTTTCGTGCGCTTATCAATCACGTCCTTTGCAGGTTTTACCTGCCTGTAAATGTTTACCAGCGCCTGTCCGGTAACCTCCGAAATATAATTCTTCCATGCATGCCGTATTGCGGCAGTTTGCCCTGCCCACCTGTGAAGCCCGGATGCGTCGGAATTAACGATGAGCGTCTCACGGTAAAGGGTATCATTTCTGTCAAGGATGGCATTAAGACGTTCTATCTTTTCGAGGCGGCTGATCACCTCGATATCATCAATCTTTCCGCTGAATTGTTCAAGCTCCCTGGCAAGTACAATACCCTCCAGCATGTTCAGGAATACCCTCATGCTTCTGGTGGTATATGCCAGGCGGCGTTCCTCGGGACAGTCCCATCCTCCCGCTCCTATCCCCATGTTTTTTATCGAAGCATGGGCATCAGCGATGAGTTTCATGATTTTTTGAAGGTCTTCCGCGGTGTAGGGCCGGAATTGCGGGAACTTATTGTACTCGTACAGAAACCCGCCCTTGCGCGGACGCATGTGTATTTCTTCGAAAAGCTCATAGAGCGCCTTCATATGGGGAGCGGCAGGCCCGTAAAGCGTTGTGAAGTACTCGTCGAGAAGTTTGTCGACGTCAAGGTTGACGTCCCACCACAGGCGATAATCCACGTAGGCCATGGGGCTTACTACGGCACTCATGCTCTCTTCGTTAAAGAGAACGCGAAATCCTTTCTTGTGTTTGTCCTTGAGTTCATAGGCCAGGTGATGTGTGAAGCATGCGGGAACAAATCCTCCCTGGTTGAGGTAATAGTACATTC
>CAYQXZ010000161.1:0-1466 GCA_964421645.1 uncultured bacterium | reverse complement strand
TTCCAAGCGTTATGCCCTTCTGCTGCCATGCTTTGACAAGTTCATCGTCAATATTCATGTAATCCCTGTCAAAATATTCCGCGATATCATTTACGAGAATTACGAATACGTTTTTTTCCATTTGTCCCAGGGGAGGTGCGGTGACATCGTTATATGCGATAGCGCCTATGTGCCTGTCCGGGAATTCCTTTCCAACGCGCCGGGCAACTTCGTTGACAAAATGGTAGTACATATCCGAAGCAACCCTGCCTCCCCTGAAAGTGCGCGCAGGCTGAAGCTTCACGCATTCCGGACATTCACAGTATGCATTCCCGTCATTTATGCCCAGAGAAAACGAGTCGTTAAACCTTCCTCCCTTGAAGTAACTGATGGCTTTTTCGGAGGCAAGTGCCATCACTTCAGGATTTGACCAGCACATACCCCAGTTCCAATTGTCGTACAGGCGTCTTTCGCCGCCTGTCATGCAATAGTATTCGGGATGCTCCTTGTAATAGATGCTTACGGGAAACATCCTGTACAGGTTGTGGCTTGCCTGATCGAAAACCTGCCTGCCGTCCATTTCTCTCATGCGCCGGCCCCATAAATGAAGTGATGCATGTGTTTCCGGACGGTCAGGACCGCCATTCCTGCCGTAAAACGAAGGCTCAACCTTCCTGTCAAGCGGTCCAACGCTAATTTTCGGGGAAGAAATATCTCCATCCGCTATCCATTTCTCCATTTGAGGGATTACGGTGAAAAGCTCGTTCGGTCCGAACCACCGCACGCCAAGTTCATCCTGCAGGAATCCGTATATCCCGTTTGCCGTTCCCTTGCTTGACGCACCGAATATCAGAAGGTCGTTTCCAACTGTTCTGTATATATACCCGACATAGCTCAATTTGTCCGCTTCCGTCTGAAGTTTATATTCTTCTATCGCCGCAGTTCCCAGGAGAATTCGGTATTTTGTTTTGACGTCCTTTGTATCAGTTACCACCTTTACCATCCCTGCGCCATGCACGTGAACGTCGTATGGTATGCAGCCCATCCTGTTGAGGTGATCTGCCATATCTTCAGCTGCCTCTGCAAGCACGTTTGACGGCTTTGTCTGCGATACATTCCTGAACAGGTTGGTCAGAACCAGTGCCAGGTTATCGTCCTTACCGGTGACTATGGTGCATGCAGCTCTGCCGTTTTCCGCCAGTATCACTTCATCCGCGCAGACTTTGAAAGCAGGCAAGAAACAGGCCGCCATCACAAAAATCATGAGTCTCTTTGTCGGGTTCATCGTTCAATCTCCTGCAGTATCTTTCACCAGCCGGAAGGAAAGGTTGTCAAACAGTACCTCGGTGCCCGCATCCATGTTATCGGTGTTAAGGTAAACCGCCGCTGTATCCGCCTTCTCCGTTGGCGTGACAGCCATTTCCAGCCGTGTCCACTTACCGGTTTCAGTCAGATCTCGGCTGAGTGTATATATATCGCTGTACAGC
>CAYQXZ010000160.1:0-4522 GCA_964421645.1 uncultured bacterium | reverse complement strand
AGTGATATTCCACCCGCCTTATCCGAAGGATGGCACTCCAACCGGCGCTATTGCATGCCTGGAATGGATGCGGAAGGAGCTTGAGAGACTGAACCCGGGGGAACAGGAGCTGATAGTACTTCCCGAATATGCAAATGCTCCGGGGCTGAACGGACGGCGGCAGGTGCGCAGTTTTGCGGAATCCCACGGGGCGGAGTTTTTGAAAAACGTCTCCGCATCGGCGGCACGCCTGGGAAGTCTCATAGTCCTGTCCGGCGTGGTGCGATCCGGAGAGCGCTGGTTCAACCGCAGTATGGTCTTTGATGCCGGAGGAAAGATTGCCGCGACCTACGACAAGATGCATCTTACGGATGTTGAGGTGAATGACCTTGGCCTGACCATGGGCGCCAGCCCGGCCGTCTTCGATTATGCCGGTATCCGTATGGGTTTTGCCACCTGTTTTGATCTGTACTTTCCGGAGCACTTTGCCGTCCTGGCAGGAGAGGGCGTGGACCTTGTTCTCTGTTCCAGTTATCAACGCTCCGAGACGCGTGAGCGCATTGAGCTCATAGCTCGTGCCCGGGCGTTGGATTCCGGCGCCTACCTGGTGAGCAGTTCGTATTCAATGGGAGATCCGCATGTCGGCGGGCGGTCTCTCGTGGCTGCGCCGGATGGAGGACTGCTTGCCATTGCCGGGGACGCACCGTCTGTTCTTACCGTGGAAATAGACCCCGGGCGCAAGTTCATGAAACCTGCATCACACGGCAGGCCTGTAGTTGAACACAGAAGATTGATTGAGTCACACCGCAGGCCCGCAGTCTACCGGCCGCATCCGGAAAGAGCCCGGCTGATTAACGAGGCTTCCTTCCCGCGTATTTGCGCCCACAGGGGATTGAGCCAGGCATGCCCGGAAAACACGCTCCCTGCGTTCGCCGCCGCCATAGCTTCCGGCGCACACGAAATTGAGTTTGATCTGCGGGCAAGCCCCGACGGGATCCCGGTGGTCTGCCATGATGAAACTGTAGACCGCACCACAAACGGCCGTGGGAAGGTTTCCGAATTGAGCTGGGAGGATATCCGACGTCTGGATGCCGGCGTCCGCTTTTCCGAATCATGGACAGGCGTGGATATGCCGCGGTTCGAGCAGGTGCTTGACTTGACCGATGGCCTTGTGGGTCTGAATATCCATATCTATGAAAACGACCCTGACGGCAGCACAATCAAACGGGTCTGCGATCTTCTAACCGAACGCGCACTGACCGCGATATCCTATCTTGCGCTTGGAACCGAGGCGGGACTGAAAACCGCCTGCGACTATGCGCCTGACATCGCACGCGCCTGTTTAGTCAGCCAGGGAGAACCGGACAGGTCCATTGCCATCGCGAAGCTGTGGGGATGTAAGCGGATACAGTTCGGCCGGCAGGTGAAAAAAGAACAGATTCAGCAGGCGCGTGAAGCAGGACTCATCTGCAACCTCTTCTGGTCGGACCAGCCGGAGGATGCCATGAATTATATCCGCAACGGTATCGACGTGATTCTCACGAATTGCTGCCATACCATGATCTCCGGCGGATTCCATGCTCTCAAGAGAATTCCTGCCGGTCAGCAGCCGCATCAGCAGGTTAGCACATGAAGCCGTAAATAGTATCCGGGAGATCCGTGTAGTTTTTTGAAATGACCTTGAAATCCGCAAGATTCAGCGCTTCTGAAATTTCTCTGGCCTTCCTTATTTCTGACGGTGACGGAGTAATTTTTACTTCATAGCCCGTTTTCTTGTCCAGTACAAAATCAATCTCCGCGCCGGTTTTCCTGCGGTAATAGTTAAGTGCGCCTTTGAGCCGAAGGTTCTGAAAGATGCTGTTCTCAAATAGTGTCCCTGCGCCGGGCCTCGCAAAATGATTGAGCAGTCCGGTATCGCAGAGATAAACCTTTGGCATTTTCCTGATTTCCGAGTCTTTCCCCCTGCTGAACGGGCGGACCGTCTTTATAAAATAGGTGCTTTCCAAAAACGAGATATACTGGCCCAGAGTGGAACGGGAAACTCCCATTTCTTTTGAAATTCTCTGAATGTCCAGCCTGGAGCCGGCTCTTTCCATCATGAGCAGCATCAGGTCCCTGACAACATCGTTCCTCCGGAAATCGCCCAGTTGCATAACTTCCAGTTGAAAAAAGGAAGAGAAAATTTCTTCAAGCGACTTCTTTTTCTCTTCAACGCTTGTTTTCAGGACAACCTGCGGAAATCCCCCGTACAGCACATATTCTTCATACACGGGAGAAATTGCGTCAAAGATTGCCCTGGTGACGTCCCGGGGATTTTCCGGCAGTTTGAAAGGACTGTCCTTGAACAAAAGAAATTCCGGAAAACTCAACGGGAACAATTCAAAGATATACTTCCTTCCCGCCAATGATTCGGTGAAGAGGTTTTTCAGATAGAAACTTGCAGAACCGGTCAGGAAGAATTTTGTGTGAAAATGGTCCACGAAATGCTTGACAACGGAAGGCAGTTCCCTTACCAGCTGTATCTCATCCAGGAAGATAAAAGCCCTGCGGGAAAAGTCAATTCCCAGGAACTGAAAAGAATTCTTTATCCCATCATAGTTGTCTCCTTCAAGATATTTTCTGTTTAACGGGTTCTCCAGGTCAAGGAAGATTTTGTTGCTGGAATCAATCTGTTGATAGATTGAGTTAAGGAGCGTTGTCTTGCCGGTTCGCCGCATACCGGTTATTATTATGGCTTCCGGAGAATCAACGTATGGCTTTATTGCCTCAAGTAGAAATCGTGGCTTAATCATAGCCCTATTTTACATCCGGTATGACTATTTGTCAAATATGTTTTACGTATAGTAACAATTCTTGGTCTCTTTCAGGTTGTATAAATGACAGGTTTGCTATACCATTTCGGGTCAGTCAACGTAGAAGGCGTAGACCCGTGACTCTCTCGCGCCCCATGTTTTATCAAGAATAAACCTGATACCTTCAAGCCTGCGGTTGACCTTCAGCCGGACAAGACGCATACAGTTGCCGTCCACTTTTTCTATCTGTCTCCACCTGCCGTTGATTTTTCCCTCAATCCGGAAGGTTCTCGGCATGACGCCGGGAAGCGCGTTGATGTAGTCATCTTTCTGGTGATAGCTCATTGCAACCAGCTTATCAAGACCGCTGTCCAGCACCAGGGAGACATTATTGACCCTGCTTTTCCCGGGAAAGACCAGTGAAATGGAATCTCCGGGACGGCACTGCCATGAGTGGGTGTCGTCGCCGACAGGCCTGTTTATCCCGTCTCTTGCCGGTTCCGGGTTGCCTCTTGAAGCGGTCAAATCGCTTTTTCTTGTAACACTTCCGAACTCCTGCCTGACGCCGGGGATATAGGCATCATCGTAAAGAAGCGCCTGCCGGAGCTCGTTGATATGTGAAAGCATCTTTGAGGGCGGTATCCCTTTCTTCACGGCAAGCGCAGCGGTGGTTCCTGCGGCCTGTCCCATGCTGCAACCGGTTCCCATTACGCGCGTTGAGCTCATCGCCGCATGCGTACAGCTTGCGTTGCGCCCGGCGAACATGAGGTTTTCAATGTTCCGCGAGTACAGGGATCTGTAAGGTATTCCGTAGGGTGAAGGCGCAGGATAAAATATTGTTGCGGGCGCCTTGATCTTGACCGCGTTGAACCCTGCAGGATGATGGTCGTCCATGGGCCATCCGCCGTAGGCGACGGTATCTTCAAAATGTCCGCCTGACTCAATATCGTTCTGCGTGAGGACGTGTGCGCCGACGTATCGCCTGCTCTCCCTCTTTGCCGGAAGGAACTGAATCCAGTCCAGCACAAGCTTTTCGGCTTTCTTCTTTTCGGGACAATAATTTTTTATGTGGTCCCAGATGCCGTAAACAATCTTGAGGAGCTCGTCGCGCAGGAACTCGGTGTCATGGATGCTGTCATATTCTCCGCCGAGCTCCACCCACCAGTATCCCATGTGGGGCCACTTGTGGCCGCGTGCACCGTAGGGAAGCTGGTCGCACGATTCATAGGTATATGCCCAGTCCGGTTTCCTGAATGACTGCGGGGTTTCATACTGCCTTGCCTGGAAGAGACATGTCATGCCCATCGTGCGGCTGTCGGCTTTTTTTGGGGCGATGGACTCCCCGTACTCGCTTCTTGCCTCGCGTCCCATCCTGAACATGGCCCCGGTCAGCGGCGCAAGTATCCCGTCCCCCGAACAGTCGGCAAAGATTTTCGCCTTCACCCTGTGGTATGTGTAGGTTGTGGTCTGCCATCCCGTGACTGACTTTATGCGCTTCCCGTCCATTTCCGCGTCAAGGCAGGAGCAGTTGAAGAGGAGCGTGATATTCTCTTCCGTACGGAGCATCTCGTACAGGATTGTATCCCACACGGAGAAGCTTCTCTGCGGGTTGCGCGCCAGGTTTTTCATGCGCAGTTCTTCCAGTATGCCGGTCTCCCGCATGTTCTTTATGTGGTTGTGCCTGTCCGCGCCGCTTATGTGCATCCGGCACTCGCTTGAGGCGTTTCCCCCCGCTACGGGGCGGTCGTGCA
>CAYQXZ010000159.1:0-4584 GCA_964421645.1 uncultured bacterium | reverse complement strand
GGTTACGCGGGAGGCGTCATGGAAAATAAGACGGAACCTTTCTTTGCATGGTATCTTTACGGCGTGGACACTGCGCCGGTCTTGTCTCTGGAAGTGCCAGCTTCCGCTCCCTCCCTGCCGGAGGGACTCATAATCCGGCCGGGAATTTACCGCGTGCATGACAGGATTTACAACCTTGAACGTGAAGGTTTATACAGGTTTATCCGGCCCGGGCAGGACAACCGTCAGTGCATTGTATACCGCGGGGATATCGAGGCGCTTCTTTCCGCGCTTTGCTGGATTCACAGCCACGGCAGCAGGGACGATTCCGGGAAATTTGAGGAATTGAAGGCGCTGGCTTCAAAAGAGAAACTTATCATGACGTGCGGGCCTTATTCGAACTTCACGCACCGACTTCTTGAAGAGCAGGGAATAAAATCAAGGGTTGTTGCATCAAGAGCCCTCCATGAACGCAATGGCTATGACGACGGGCACGTGCTGCTTGAAGTTTATCTGGACGGCAGATGGGTTCTCTGCGACATTGACCAGCACGTCTTTTTCACAAACATGGGCAGGCGTTTATCCCTGCTTGATCTGTCGCTCAAGATACCTTCCGGTGATTACCGTCTTGAGCACCTGGCCTCTTCCATGCCCCTTGCTGTCTCATCTTTCAAGGAAGACGGCTATGACTGGGGACTGTGGATGGAAACCGCCATTCATTCGGAAGAGACGCTGCGGCGCTGGTATGGAAGAATCATGATGCTCCCCGTCATCTCCGATGCAGAAGGGTCCTTTTGTGCGGGGAACGAAAAAGACAGGGCAGGAATAGAGAGACTATGGCCTGGTTTGAAGTTCCTGACGGTTGATGAATTCAGGAAACGTTTCTACTCCGACTGATAAGAATCGGACAGGCCTGTTTCGTATCAGCTAAATCTCTGGACTGAGATCATGGGAGGGTTTATGCATAAAATATCACGCCTTTCATGCATTTTCTTTGCCGTTATCTTCTGCCTCTCTTTCCTATGGTGCGCCGAAGTCACAGAAAACCTTGCAAAAAACCCGGGTTTTGAGGAGTGGCCTGAAAAGCCGTCCGACAACCCGGCGTGGGGCGCAAAAAATTTTTCCGTGGGGGTGGAAGGCCGCGATGAGAAACCTGCAGGAAGGGCATACCGGACAGGAGAAGGGGAACTTGATACCGAGCGTCATTCCGGGAAATACGCGCAGTATATCCAGACGAATACATGGGGGCGGGGTGCGATATCTTCGGGTGTATCCGTAATAACCGCACACCGTTACCGTGTCTCCGTCCGGGTCAAAACCGTTACGGGGAAATTCCAGATGGGCGTCTGCTTTTCTCACTCCCCCTGGACCTATCTCGGCGACTGGGTTTACGGCACGGCAAACGGCGAATGGGCCCTCTGTTCCAAGGAAATCACAATCCCCGAAGAATGCAAGGGAGTAGCGGTCGTAATGTTCTTCCAGTCAGGCAGCGGGTACCTGGATGACCTTGAGATTATTGACCTTGGCAAAGAAGAAGCAAAGGAGATTGACAGCATGCCTCTTTCGGGAGGAAAACTTTCCGATGTCCTTAAACACAAAAGGGCCGCAGTTTTTGACCAGCCGGAATTTCCGTCAGAAAGCCCGCGTTCCGCTGACTGGTATGAATCTGTCCTCAGGGATGCAGGTTTTAGAGTCAGCCGCCTGGATTGGCGCCAGATAAAGGACAGGGCGAAGTTCAATTCAGGAATCTATGATATCCTCATCCTGCCCACCGGCGGAAATTTCCCGGCGGATATTGAATCCCCGGTTCTCAATTTTCTATCCGGAGGGGGAATGCTCGTCATTGACGGCAATATGGTTATGCGCTCCGAATACCAGCCGGCTCCGGAGATACGGGCAAAACTTGCCGAATTGAAAAAGGAATACTATGCAGGCGGGGATGCCTATGCCTACTGGGATTATGTCGCCAAAAATGATTCCTATTCTTATGCAAACGTCTTTGTCTTTGATGATGAAAGCGGCAGATGGAAGAATAAACTTACCCATGGGCAGAACTATGAATACATAAACTTCGAGCAGTACCCCGGAGGGCTCTCCATTATCCCTTGGCCCAATACAGGCGAGCCACATTACGCCCGTCCTTTTTCACAGCCGGTTTACCGCAACCCGGACATGAAAGAATTTTTGCGGGAATTGCCGGAGCAGGTTCCCGCCGAAGAAAATCCATCCGCTCTGCGGGGCGCGCTCCGACTGACAAAACCCGGGGGCAGGGGGCACGGCTCTTCCCTTGCCGAGGAGTTTGCCCTGGATATCCTGGTCCCTCTGTATCTTTTTCCCGATGTGACGGGCACAAATTATCCGGGATACCCCCAGGCAGGCAAAGACCCGCGCGACAGGGAGGCGGATTTTTACATAGCGCGTTACAACAATATTTTCTTGCGGGGAGGGACGCTTGTCCATTTTGGAAATCTCGGCAGGCGCATGCTTGCCGGCGATGACGGTGCGAAGATACTTGTTTCCACGCTGAAGATAGCGGAATCCGAACTGCCGGGGGAGGTTCTTTCCGAATACGCGGAAACCGCCAACAGGTCACGCCCTCTTTTCAGCGATTATTCCGGAAAATCCCTGAAATACCGGGATTTGACGGCGAAACTTGCGCGGCTTGCGGTTTACGACGGGAAGAAGGATGAGTCGCTCAAACTGCAGGATGCATGCCGCAGGGAGAAAGAATCTTTTGAAAATATAAGCACCCGTTCGCAGGAACTGGAAAAACTCCTTTTCAGCCGTGAGAATAAGTGTGCATGGGGATACAGGGCAAGGAAGGCGTTCGTGGAGGAACTGGAAAAAGAAATAGCCCGTCTGGGAAAAGCGCTTTCCGATGCGGAAGGCCGGTTTCTGAAAGCAACCGTTGAACCTGAAAAAGAGCCCGTGAAATACCCTCTTGACCGCATATTTTTCGGTCTGGGCAATGCAGGCAGCAGCCGTCTTGACCTGCGTAAACGCGTGGAAAAACTCGGCTTCCGCTGGGAAGGTTACGGAATTACAAGTTACCGCCATGAATATACGTTCAACGGCCATCCTTTCAAGCGCTCCTTTGACTCAGGGGTTCTTGACCCCAAGACAGGAATTGTAGAGCCGGTAAAATTCAGCTGGATGGAGACGGATGAAGACAGGGAGTTATGGATACGTTCTTTCAAATGGCAGCTTGAACGCGCGGTGCGCGAACCGGACATGAATCTCGTATTCGGTTTTGACGAGCGCAATCTGGCCTGGTCGCTATGGGGTCCGCGCGACAGGATGCTTTTTATAAACTACCTGAAGGATAGATACGGCACCGTTGAAAAACTGAACAATTTATGGGGTACCGGATACGCATCCTTTGATGAAATACAACTGCCCGTAACACGGCCTGAGACCCAGCCCGAACACGCGCTCTGGGAGGACTGGACAAAATACCGTGAATGGTACCGCTATCACTACGAGATGCTGCCCTCAATCACGGCGGTCCAGAGATATGCTCCGGAACTTCTTTACCTGACGTGGTCCACGAATTACCTGATTGAGCGTTCGCCCGCCTCGGGTATAAATTTCTATGAATACGGCAAGGCGCTGTACGAGCATCCGAAAAAATTCAAGATAAACGGCTTTGAGCACGCCAACACGGAAAACAAGGAATGGTTCACCTTTGACATAAACAGCATGTTTTCGCGCAACTGCACGGCGGAGTGGGGCGCCTTTTATTTCCCGCCGGCAACGCACCAGCAGAAAGCAGACCTGCTGACAGAGACCCTCTGGAACGGTATCGTCAACGGGCAGGTCGGGTGGGAACTCTTCCAGTTTTCAACCGCCGGCGGCAATGCGGCAAACTACTTTGACATGTGCAATCTTCCCCTGCCGCTGGGCTGGCAGCTTGTCCTGCTCAATTCGGATTTCCAGAAAACCTGTCACCTTTTTCTGGACGGAAAAAGAGAGGAGCCTCCGGTGCGGATAGTCTATTCGCTTACCAACCAGCGCCATACGTGCTGGCCCGAGGCGGAAGGAGACATAAGTTACCGCGCGGTGGGCGGGCTCTACGATTATTTCAAAAGGATACACCTGCACGCCCGTGCAATTGACGAGCAGGCAGTATGGGAAGGATACCTGCCCGAAGAATGCAGACTTCTGATACTTCCCGAGATTGCCTATGAAAACAGCAAACTTCACGAATCTGTCCTGAAATATCTTGAGAACGGAGGCTCGGTTCTCGTGACCCCGGGGACGGGGAGGTATGACGAATACGGCAGGCGTCGGGATGGATGGTTTGCACTGGCAGGGGTTAAACCGGTTAAAGTGGCGGAGAAGATAATAAACCTTGGCGAGGGCTTGCGATATTTTTCCGCGGCCAACGAAAACAGGATGACAGGATTACTCCCTGTTTTCCCGGACGAGACGGATGTGCTTGCCCGTTACGCCGATAATACACCGGTCCTTACCCGCACCGTTGTAGGGAAAGGAAACCTTTTTATTCTCGGTCTTGACCTTGGACAGGATTGCGGGACGCAGTGGGCGGGCAGACCCGAGGTTGTATCAGCTCTTCTTGAGCCGGTATTCAGGATCTGTCTCTTA
>CAYQXZ010000158.1:0-4595 GCA_964421645.1 uncultured bacterium | reverse complement strand
TGTTGCCGCCGCTGTTTATCCTGTAACATTTTATTCCATTCTCCCTCAAGATTGATTTATTATATCTTCAAGCTCAAACCTCGCCTTCCTCAGGTTGCTTTTTATCGTGTTCTCATTCCGCTGTAGTATGTAGGCTATTGTCCTTATATCATATCCTTCAAGATACAGGAATGCAGGTGCTTTGACCTCTTCGCTATCTATCTTGTCGAGGTGTTCTTTCAGGTAATCCGCGTATCTGGCATCATCTGTTTTCATTTTCCGCCTCTCTTGCCCTGATTATCTTTAGGCATTCGAACCTTATCATGCCGAAGATTTCCCCTTGTTCCTTACGCCCGTTCTCACTTGTACATTTATAGACATTCAGCAGCACACCCGCAACTGCGTCTTCAATCTCCTCCTTTGAAAGCAGGGGACTCTTCGACAGCGTTTCCGCAGCAACCCAGAAATATTTTTCCACGAAAGCGTCTATATCCAATTCCATATCCCTTTCAAATACAACAAAACGCATCTCAAAAAGTATAGCCCTGCGGCAGTCGCCTGTCAATGCAAAGATTTCCTCGTTGACCCGCAGGACAACTATCATAATTAATGTCAGGAATATGCCGGCAGCCGGTACTGCCTTGAAATAACGTCTCTGTCAATAACGATTTCCTTGTTTGGATAGTCTGCACACCCGACACTGTACATGAAAGGGTTAAGCACTTCCCCGAGAGTGCTCTGAAGCCCTCGGGCCCCCAACCCTTTTTCAATTGCTACAAGCGCGATTTCCCTGAGAGCATCGTCGGTCACGGTCAGAACTATGTCATTCTGCGCAAAATACCTCACGTAGCCGCTTAAAACGTTGTCTTCCGCGGACTTCATTATCTCCACCAGTTCACCGCAACTCAGCGCTGGCAGGGATATGATGCTGGAAAACCTTCCCAGGAGTTCAGGTATCATTCCATATCTTATCAGCTCTCTGATATTTATCCTGTAATTCGCACCTTCCCCGTTTTCACAAGGAACAAAGCCCAGTGTTCTCCTGTTTACCCCGGAGTTTGTCATATCGATACGACTGAAAGCCCCTGCGGCAATGAAGAGAACATTTTTTGCGTCAAACCTGACGCTGGAGGGGAACTGGTCCGCCGTATGGAATTCATGTACGCCGTTCGCCTCTATTATATTCAACAATTCTTCCTGCACTGAGCCACCTGCAACATCCCTGTCGGAGTAGTGGCCCACGGGCGTTCTAGCGGCAATCTTATCAATCTCGTCTATGAAGACTATTCCTCTCCCTGCATTTTTCCTGTCTCTGCCGGCTTTGTTATACAGATCCACCATTATGGTTCCCACGCTCTTGCCTACATATCCTGAGCAGGTGAATTCATTGGCGCTGACTGAAACCATGGGTACTTTAAGATAATCCGCCAGAGTTCTTACAAGGTAGGTCTTGCCACAGCCTGTGGGACCGATAAGCATTATATTGCTTTTCTTTATGCCCGTATTCTTGTGTGCATTACAATAATGCATGTGTACTGCAACGCTTAAGAATCTTTTCGCATCCTCCTGTCCTATGACTTTTCCGGACAGGTGTTTGAAAATATCCTGCGCGGAAGGCAGAACGAATTGTTCTCTGCATCTCTTCTTCTCCATCCCCGCAATCTTTCCAAAGAAATCCTGGTTCATGAAAAGGGCGCTGTTGCCATGCCTCGTAAGAATACCCTTCTTTACCATGCGGCTGCCCGCACCCATGAATTTGAGTCTGATTTCCATCATCCTAACGGGATCATTGCCTGCCAGGCATCTAATCAACAGCACGGGAAAACGGGGCTCTTTGTCCATGCTCTTGTTGCCGTAGTAGAAATACAGAAGGCATCTTTCAATATTGTTTAGCCTGTATTTCCTTATGACTTGAGCAATAGGGTAATTCTTTACGTTGCCGGACATCATTTTGTCAACCAGGCCATTTATCCTTTTCAAGTCATCCGCAATGGCGGATATCCTCTTTTCTACATCAGAACTATTTCTGCCATGAAAATCATGGTCCCACGAACCGACTTTTTCCGCCAATGCTTCTGTTATTGCCAGAACTTCAATATATTTCCTATCCATTTTCATTTGCTCTCCCTTTTACATTAATTAGTACCATGGATTAAAATAGTTGTCAAGAGCAAATCTTGACAATCATCATTTTTTTTAGTATAATAGGGGCATAATAGAGCATGGTATTAGAAATTTAGTTTTAAATAGTTGTAGATAAATATTTATCGCTCCTTGACAATTTGAACAGGCGAAACCCCTGAATCCTCGGCTCCTCAGGCCGGCATGTGTGGCGATACAGAACGTAAATAACAGCAGATTCTCTTTTAGGCAAAGGAGGGATAGGAAGATGAAAATATACAGGCAGGGAGATGTATTGTTTATACAGATGGAGATTAGGAACATCGAGAGGATGAAAGAAGATTTGAGCAAGCTCGAGAGAACAACTGTGGTCGCACGGGGCGAAGCTACCGGGCATACCCACGAGCTATCTGACCCGGATTCAGCTATCCTGGTGGAAGTCGGAGGATGGTTCAGGATAGAAAGATACGATTCACGGAGACATGATTTCCGCATTGTGCTTCATACTGACACCGGAGCGACTATCAAGCATCCTGAACATGGTCATCTGAATCTGCCGAAGGGCACATACATGATACGCAACCAGAGAGAATACATGTCTTACACGGATAATGATTGATGTTCAACAACTTAAATAGACGGCATATGCCGAAAAGGAGGCCAGCCAATGCTTGATATACGAACGGGAAAGGAAAACAGCAAACTATCCACAGGAATCATATATGCCTCTGTCAGAAATGGAGAATTGATTGTCAGGACATGCGGACCCAAAAGCCAAACAAGAGAAAAACACGTAATAGAGCATGATAAGATTACTGAGAGTCTCTGTACCCGAGGCAACAATCAGCACCTAATGCCAGGTATGTCCAATATATGGCACAAGAAAGGCGGGGCGTATTATATAAGACCTGGAATTGACGGGGAATTGATCGTAAAGCAGGAAGGAGTTACAACAGATAAACACATAATACGCAACGGGGAACAGGTGGAAAGCCTGCGCATACTGGGTGCGAGAAAGGAACACTGGGTTGCAGGCACGTTCGAGAAGATATATGAGAGAGGCGCTCTTGTCTATGAACGCTATTTCAGGGATGACTGGGAAATGCTGTACAAAGGCAAGTTCCTGCGAAAGGTGGAAAAAGAGTACACGCTGGAACGGTATTCGGACCACGGAGACATGGTAAGGGAAGTTGTTTACTGGAGCAATGGACAACAGATGTACGATATCCACCAACAGGATAAAGACATATGTGTATTTGACGAACATGGTTTGCCTTTGTCTAAAATAACCCTTGCAACAGGATTGTCTCTGGATAACAAACTACTCAAGCCGATAATAGATCTCTCGGCTATTGTTCACCTAACGGCAAGGTTCCCTGGGGAGTGGTATTACGAAACATATTATTGTAAGTCCGACTGGATTTTCTCATGGATGAAAGGCAGAGAATTCTCTCCTGAAGAGGGATTCAAATGCGGGGAATATTACTACTTCATACGCGGAATACGGGTACCTGAACATATCGCGCAGGGACAATATGGCGCAGCGGATATTCTTAATTATCCAAACGAAACCGTAAGGAACGAGTTGCTGCGAAGACACGGACTGGCACGGTTAGCGCGGGAACTGCACGGGCAAACCCTGGACAAAAACGAAACTTACGAACTTATACGGTTTCCTGTTCCACATGGAACCGTGCCTGACACGGTACTCAAAGTACTTAAGATGAGGTGCCCGTCAACACAAAAATGGCATTTCTTGCGCGTTCCTCCGCAATGCAATAATATTAATGAAGCGCTCAACTGGACGTATGGCATAAGGATAACAGACACAAGGTCAGCCCGCACAAAACTGGAGATGATTACTGAGACTTAAGTCAAATTCCATGAGAGCCACAAATTGACGATTGCCTATTTGTCACAGTAGGGATGGTCAACCTGGCAAGCGGGAATGCGGAATCAGGGATTCACAGATAGTATTGCGGACCGTGCAAATGAAAAGGAGGAAAGATGGCTATCTATTCTCATTCGAGGGTCTCTTGCTATGAGAACTGCCCCTATCAGTACAAATTGAAATACGTGGACAGGGCGGAAGTGGAGGTCCTGACTTCGGTTGAGGCGTTTCTTGGGGATTTGGTGCACAGAACCCTGGAAAAACTATACCAGGACCTCAAATACCAGAAGACCAACTCAAGGGAAGAACTGCATGAGTTTTTCAATGACATGTGGGCCAAGGAATATACATCAGACATCATGATTGTGAAGAAAGACTATACGCAGGAAAACTACAGGAAAATGGGTGAGAAATTCATAAGCGACTACTATGAGACCTACCAGCCGTTTGACGACATGACCGTTCTGGGATTGGAGACACAGGACAAGATACAGCTTCCTGACGGCAACCTGTGGCATGTGAGGATAGATAGGCTTGGGGTTGATGGTGGGGGCAACTACTATGTCTGCGACTATAAGACCAACAGCAGGATGCTCTTGCAGGA
>CAYQXZ010000157.1:3626-4617 GCA_964421645.1 uncultured bacterium | reverse complement strand
AACCTGACAAGGGAAATACCTCTAAGCAAGTCGGTTAGTTCAACTTCGTGAAAGGCGAACTCTGCCGGCACGGTGACATCTTCTTCCCAGACGTTTTGGTTATTAACCGCTATTTCGCGGAAAAGATAACCGGGCCAGGTGCGGGGCGGTTCGCCGGCCGGATGGTAATCGTCGTCGGCCAGGAAATGGAGGTAATAGCGGCCGGTTGGAGATGCGGGGACCTGCAGGTTGCAGACGAGGTAAGCATGTGCCCCTGCGAATGAAGGCGTCTCAAAGGGAAAGGTAAACCGCAGAACATGGTTGTCGCGGACTGCCTGCCAGTCTCCGGATATGGACGTACGCCAGCAGGAACTTTCCGCGGTTATTACCTTCAGGGCTTCTTTCTCCAGCCGTCCGGCCAGGACCGAGGTCTTTTCCAGCGCACGGATATCGGCCAGCCGGTTGACAAACTGCTCTGATATATCTGCGTGCAGGCGCTGGTTGTTGGTATGCGTCTTAAGTTGCCCCAGTAGCTCCCTAAAACGCATCTCGGTTGGCGGTCGCTCCGCACTTAAAAGGTGGGCGGGGGCGTGGGCCAGTTCAAAGACCAACCTGAGCCCGTGGGAGAGTTCCCACAAGGTGTCGACTGCGTCCGGGTGAGCTACCATGCCCATTGCGCGGCGCAGGGATTCTTCCGGATCGTAGTCCATGGGATTCCAGAGATAGTCGGCCAGTACGATGTTAGCGATTTTGGCGATTTCACTGCCATCGTATCCGTAATTGAAGCGGACACCCTCGCTGTGCCGGTGATATCCGGCAGGCATGGCAGGCTTAAACGGATGGAAAAGGTAATAGGCGAAACGGTAGAGGTATCCGAAACGGTTCTCCACCGCGAAGACGGTGTTGTCCCAGAGTAGGGGAGCTCTGCCGAGAGCCTGCTGAATTTTTTCTGCGTCTTCCATGCTGAATTGCCGGGAGATAATTTCCGGTCCGGTCCAGACCAGCCTGACGG
>CAYQXZ010000157.1:0-3616 GCA_964421645.1 uncultured bacterium | reverse complement strand
GTATGTGGAGGCCGGTTCAGATTCCATGGCTTGGCCATGGTAGTAAGGCGGACAGAAATAGAGGCGCATACCGGGGAAATCATGGCTCAGCCGTCGATATAATTCGTTGAGCATATCTGTGTGCGCGTGCGCCATGCTCGGAAACGCCTTCCGGTCCCGGTCGGTGAGCTGGTAAAAGTCATCGGCACGGATCATGATGTCCCGCGCCCCGTGTAGCAGGTTCTCGTGGCACAACTGGTATAGAATTTCCCAGTCAGCGGGATCTGTCATATTGATTGTGTAACGGCGTTCCGGGTCATTTGCGCGGCCGAAGGGGTGGACCTGTAAGATCAGCGACAGCCTGCCGTCGCCGGCTACCCTGTATGCCCGGTGCAAGGCATATGTTTCCCTGTCGGGCATCTTGCGCCAGTTCTCCGGCCACCTGTAAGATTGGCCAACCGCCCAGCCGTTCATCTTGAAAAGCGCAAGCCAGTCAACCGCTTCAGTGGGTACCTTTCCCGACGGTACCGCCTCGTCGTTTCCGGAAACACGTACACGGTACGCGGGCCAGTCGCGTGTTTCGGCTTCGCGCAGGTAGAGGATGTCGTCCCGAAGGTGAAAGAGCTGCATCAGGGATCGGGTTGCGTAGAATACGCCCAGAGGTTCCTGTGCCGCTGCCAGAGCCAGAGCAGGAGCGCCCGGCTGCGTTATCAGAAGGTACCCTTCCGGGTGGGCGGGTATTGCCTCTTTTGGGCAATCTTTCAGCTGTTCCGTTGCCGGGAGCAGTGCTTGGGATGCCAGGCCCAAGGCAATTATCAGCGCAAGGTCTTCTGTTGGTTTCTCCGGATAGGAACTGGCCAGGGCTATCCGCTCCCTTGCTGCCGGGTAGAGCTGTTTCAAGAATGCGACCAGTTCTCCGGCCGCATTCTTCTCAAGCGGGTTTGCCTGTTCATGGTATAATACAAGTATATGTCCTTGCGGGTTATTCGCCGGATACAAAACCGGAAATTCCTCTCCATAGCGGACCATGCGAGGCGTGGGTACGATTTGTCCGATATAATTAAACGTCGCTGCTTCGTGCGCGGATGCCACGCCGGCTGAAAAGATTAAGAGCAAAAGCATAATAGAGAAAGCCTTGTATTTAACCATGTAATCCCTTTTCCAAAAAGTGACCGGGCTTACCGTCTGTCCAGGTAGTAAGTGCGGCTCTCGCCCGCCCTGATATTGATTATAGTCAACTCGATGCGTTCCCGTTCCCTGTTGATCAGGTATTCGGGAATCGGTGCGTTGATTCTTTCCGAGCGGATAATTAACTCTTGCGGCAGTGTTCCCGGATAAAGGTAAACATTTATCGCGTCTACCCTTTCCCGGTTTTCGTTTGTGATATTGACGGTTATGCGCTGCCTTTGTTCAGTGATGACCAGATTGATGTTTTCGTAGCGCCTCAACCATTGTGCAATTTCCTGGGGGGAGGCGATCCAGGTGTCCCTGGTGCCAACGTATTCCAGAAAATCCGACAGGGCCGCCTGGTACCGTTCGGAGCCGAACAGCCGCGTATGCAGCGACATACTGTAGAGACCGCCGGTACGGTGTATCTTTTCAAAATCCATCTTCAAGGCTGAGAGCAGATCCTCCGGCTCGATTATCTCTGTTTTTTCCAGCAACAGATAATCGCTTAGGCCGCTCTGGGAAATGACAACCGGTTCAAGACGCCGCCGTCCGAAGATGTTTGGGCGACTTACTCGCCCAACGAAGGGCGCGTTGCGTTCATCGTCGGTTATCCAGATGTATTCTGTGGCAAGCCGTGAGAAGAGGGTAAAGTTAAGGTTGCGCGCCGTTGTGGCCGCGAAGCCCTTAACCGTGGTCCTGAAGACCTGTTCCAACTCGGTTTTCCCGGCGCGTACTTCTTTCTCCCATTCGGCGTATAGTGCGGCGTTTGAAACGGCGACGCTGTGGTCTTCGCAGTGTATTCCGAGTTCTGCGTTCCCAAGGATAGGTTCCATCAGTACCCTGTTTATGACACCCTGTTGCCGATTTAGAAAAAAGGCCGGCCGTATCTGGTGGTGGTTGAAAATTTGCCCGACTACCCGGCCACGTGTGAAATCCAGTTCAGGGAAGACTGCGAATGTTGAAGCAGAACGTCTTTGCGGCCAGACCGAGTGGCCTGCCACTGTCCGGTAAGCGGCCCAGCGAACAATGTTATTGAGTGTGTTGCCGGAGTCCTCGCGCACGAACGATTCTTCATCCATTATGTCCTGCGGGGAGAATCCCAGCCATACGAAACGGCCGCCGAGGTAATCCCCGTAGGCAATGGCCGTCCGGCCTGCCGGCGGAATACGGCCTCCAAAATGAGGGGTTTCCAAGAGGGCTGCCGGCCGGGTGCGCGGCTCCCGCAGTTCCACGGCCATCGGCTGGTTGTGGGTGTAAATGCCAAAGGTGGTGCCCGGCCGAAGGTTAACCGTCAGCGGATTATCTCCGAGCATTGCTATTCTTGCCTGTGCCGCACCGGAATATTCTGTGTTGAATACGCTCCGTCCGCCCAGCAGGTCCGAGTCCAGTGACCAGCCACGACGTTCTGCACCGGTTTCATCGCGGTTGCCCGCGCTGTGAACAACTATGACTCCTTTGCCCAGTTCCAAAAACGACTTCACCGTTTGGATTTGTTCTTCAGAAAGGCAATGGGCGAAAGGCAGTACCAGCAGGTTATACTTTTCCGGTTCTCTTGCCAGTTGTTCTTCGTTAATAACCACGGCCTGAAACCGGAATGTTTCGCGAAGCATCTTTTCCCAGAAAGAGGCCGTTTCGCGGAAATTTTCCCGGAATCGCGCCTCTGCTTCCGGCGTCCCTGAAAGGGTCGCGGCAAGGAAGTTTTCAGTCTGGCGGGAGTGCAGGACCGCCGCGGAAATTTCAGAAGCCTTCCGGGAACGGCTGCCAAAAAACAACATATCCCGCACACCCTTCGCCCTGTCGTACCCCATGAGCTGTTCCTGTATCATCCGGTATGCCAGCAGGGAGGTGAACATAATCAGGGCGCCAATCACGAAGATATAAAAGAAGGTAACCCTTATCTTCCTGGTCTTTACGTCCATTGCTCAGTCTCCGGGTATTGCAGGGCACGTTCTTGGGATTCCGTCATTGCGTCAGGGACGTAACGTTCAAAGAAAGCCCTTTCAAGATTGCCGGCTTCCGGCCGGGTCTTTTCCTGCTGAGCTGCGCCCTGGCGCCGGCGGCGCTTGGAAAGAGTAACGAAATACGATACAAACGAAAAGAACAGGGTGGCCAGTGTGGCCAGCAGAATAATTGTTGCCAGCAATGCGATTAGTTCCATGTCAAGCCCCTCCTTTCTCCGATATCCTGCCACGGCGTTCAATGCGTCCCCAACTCATTTTCACCCCCAGCAGTTCCTCAAAACTGGAGAGCAGTTTGGCCATGTCCACCGCAAGCACGAAAAAAACCCGGTAAGGAATGGCGTAAAAGACCAGCCCCAGTTCCTCTTCCTCCAGTGATATTGCGTGCAGGGCAGCAATCATATCAAGCATGGTCAGTATCAGCCACCACAGTATAAGCAGGTGCACCGCCCCGTACCAGAAGGCGATAAAGAGGAAGAATATGTTGCCGAAGATATTCATGACAGGCC
>CAYQXZ010000156.1:0-4630 GCA_964421645.1 uncultured bacterium | reverse complement strand
GAGACAGATCCAAGGCACGGGACAGGGCAAGGCAGGCAGTGTGCATTAGTAAACTTAAACAGATAGGAGTGGCGGTCCACATGTACGTAGACGATTACGAAGGGTGGATGCTTCCCGCCTACCAGGCAACAATCGGAGAGCGATACCATACCATGTGGGCGGCTATCCTGATGCCTTACCTGGGCAAGAGAACCGACGGTTACTGGCAAAACGACAACCACACATTCAGCATGAACTATTGGTACTATCTCAGGAATTTTTACTTGTGTCCCTCTGATAAGCAACCCCTGGTGATATGGGGGCAATATCTAAGGGCATGGGGAGACACATCCAGACATTCTTACGCATACAATACCACCTTTGGGCAGCCGTACTATGTAGCGATGGGGTTCCCGAATTCCGGGACGTACAATGGCCAGACAAGAGTATACGCCTACAAGAAATTCGTTTATATACAGCGCAAGCGCCCGGATGCTTTCGTGGTGTGTGAGGCGAATTCGGCCTCAACCTACTCCAATCCATACTCCTGCGGTCCTGTTGCGGACTTTGAAAGATGGGGGTCCGTAAAGCCGCCGTCGCCGATTTTTTTCCGTCATAACGGAAGCACCAACGTGCTTTTCCTTGACGGCAGCGTGAGAAGCATACGCCTGAACGACGGAGACCCTTTTTGGATTCTGGGCAATCAGGTGGTTAACTGACGAAATTTTGATCTGTGAGGCGAAAGAGACGACATGAAGGGAAAGATTACGCTTTCTGTTCTTGCGGCCGTTTTCCTTTCTGCGCGGGTATTATTTTGTTCCGGCAGTTTAAGCGTGCCGTGGATAACAGAATCTCCGTGCCTTGACGGAAATGCCGGCGATTCCGCCTGGAAGGATATTGGCTGGAACGCCGGATTCCATTCCTATACGAATCCCGCTTTGCCGGCAAAAGTGCAGACAAGGTTCAAGGCGGCGCACGACAAAAGATTTCTTTATCTTCTCCTCCAGATGGATGAGCCTTCGACCGGGACCATGCGCATACAGTCGCGCAACACGAGGGACGCAAACCTGTGGACGGACAATTCTGTCGAGGTATTCATAAACCCCGGACGGCTGAAAAACCGGTATTACCACCTGATTATAAACCACCTGGGCACGGTGTATGACGCATTTTGCCGAGCGGCGGGCGCCGATGATGTTTTTGTCGCCGAGGGCAAGGTAATAGATGTCGGTTGTGATATATCGTTGAATGCGGCGGTTTCCATTGGGGACGGGTGCTGGACTGCGGAGATTGCCCTGCCATTTGCGGAACTGGAGATTACCCGTGAAGCCGAAGGCGCCTGGGGCATAAATATAGCCCGGAACAGGCTGGTGGATGGACAATCAGAAATGAGCAGTTACGTTCCGCTCCAGGAGACATTCCATCAGCCGGAGAGGTTCATGTCCGCAGTTCTTGAAGGACTGGACGTTTCGCCTTACCTGTGGTTTATCAGCGCTCCCCGTGACGGGTTAGTGTACAGGCGGGACGGAAAACTCTTCTACCGGTGCAGTTTGTATGTAAGGAACATGACCGGGCGTTTTCAGATTATGCGGCTTGCAGGAGAACTGTCCGGCGGTTCTGGGCTGAAATCCGAAACGGCAATGGATATCGCGGCCAATGATGACAAGGAGCAGAAAATAGAACTGAGTTTTCCCCTGATGGAAGAAGGCGTAAACACTCTGACGGCAGCGATTGCCCGCCGGGTGTCTCCCGATGTTGTCCTGAAGACCGGCAGGTTTCGCCTCAATCTTGGATTCAATCCCGTGGCCTTGAGGTTCGTGTCGCCTTCTTACAGGGACAATATTTATGCGACGCAGAAGATACGCGAAATAGAAGTGGAAACGCGGCTGGAACTTCCCGCGGATGAAATGCGCGCCGGCGAACTGCTTCTGGAATTGCGTGGATCCGGGGGCGGTACGTCGTATTCGAGTGCCCAGTTGAAAGGTCCGTCCGCCGCTTCTCTTTCAAAGCTTGACGTCTCCGGCCTTCCTGAAGGCGCTTACGAGGTTACCGCTGTTTTCAGGGATAAGAGCGGGACGGGGATTTACCGTTCCGCCAGACAGCTTAACAAGCTTCCTTACCGTCAAGGCGAGGTATGGCTTGACGGCAGCGGGGTAACGCATGTCGATGGAAAGCCGTTTTTTCCCTTCGGATGGTTCAGCGCACCCCACTCAGGCAAGAGAACGGAAAACTACAATACCGTGCAGAGATATACCCCTTTTCTTTCTGAACAGGACATGGAAAAATGGCTGGATACGGCGCACAGCAACGGTCTCAAGGCGCTGATTTACCCTTACCAGGAATTCCGCAGCGACTGGAATCTGATCCTTTTTGCGCGCTACGGACCGCGGCAGCAAGAACTGACCCCGGAGCAGGCGGCCCGGATAAAATACGTTGTCAACAGGTTCAAGAATCATCCGGCTATTCTCGGCTGGTACATGTCCGACGAGCCCGAGTCGATGGACGAAAGCGTTGCCTGGCATAAGTCCGTTTACCAACTGGTCAGGGAGACCGACCCGTACCATCCCTGCATTCTACTCAATTTCAGCATCCGCGGGATGGAAATGTACCATGAGGCATGCGACATACTGATGCCCGACTGCTATCCTGATTATCAGGCCGACGGGTCTCTGAAACAACCCATGGATGAGATAGGAAGATATGTGGATGCGGGCAAAAAGTTGCGTCCGATGTGGATTGTTCCTCAGGCGTTCGACTGGAGCTGGTGGAAGGGCGACCGGTATAAAAACAGCCGCGGCCCGACTTTCAGAGAACTGCGCAACCAGGTGTACCAGGCGATAAACCACGGAGCAAACGGGGTATTGCTCTATGACTGGTCTTTCAACTATCCGGAGCAGAGGACAAGCGGTTCGTTTTTATACGCGGAAATTCAGTCCCTCAAGCAGGCGCTGCTTGCTCCTGCATCGGAAAACGGAATCAAGGCCGCGGTTCCGGACGGGATTCCATTCTCATGCTCCCTGAGAAAGGCAGGCGGACATCTTTACCTTTTTGCCGTCAATTCTTCCAATGAGGAAATGGAAGCGGCCTTTGATATTGAAGGATTGGGAAAAGAAAATCTTTTCGTAGTCAGCGAAGGAAGAAATATCGTGCCGGCCGGCGGAAAATTCCGGGACAGGTTTGGAAAATACGAAACGCATATATACACTAACAACCCCATGCTGAAGAGCAAATCCTTGATAAGCAAGTTGGAATACGAAACAAGCGAAGAAAGCCGGCGGAAACCCGGCAACCTGCTTTTCATGAACAGGGAAACAGTTCTGACCGCTTCCTCCGCTCCCGTCCCGGGATATCATGAGGTGGCCCATAAATTGAGTTTTCTTGTCGATGGAGTCACCGAAGATGTCGGGAATCTTTTCTGGGGATTCAAGGGAGCCGCTACCAAAGACACTCCTGCGTGGATTGAGGTAACTCTTTCCCATCCCGAGAAGATATCAAGGATTGTTCTTTACTCGCCGAACCTTGAAGATTTTTCATTGCAGGCTGATACCGGCGCCGGTTGGAATACCGTCAAAGAGGTGAATGGGAACGCGTCTGAAACCATAGAGGCAGCGTTTCCTGCCGTTGAGGCAAAAAGAATACGGCTTCTTATAACAAAAGCCAGGCAGGTCCCGAGACACAGTATTATTCCGGTGCTTTATGAAATAGAAGCATACGGGGATTAGTCTGAGAGTGCGATTAAAACCGGGAGGGATTATGAAGAAAGTAATTCTTGCAGGAACACTTGCCTCAGCTGCTGTAATTTCCGCAGTGTTTGCGTTGTCTGCTGTAACTTGTGCAGGTGAGGGCGCAGAAAAAAAGGCGGTTTTTGTTTTCAAATCGGCCGAAGCAGAACCGGCAGCCGTGAAAGCCGGTGAAACTTTTAAGGTTACCGCAAAGTTCGGCACCGGAACGGACGAAGAAGCGGCGGGATACAAGATTTACACGTATGTCAGGGATGTTCCCCCGGAATTCAAAAGGGTTGGATGGGAATTAAGAAAGTCGGCCGATTCTAATCCGGAATGGAGTTCCTATAGCATGCCTAACAGCTGGCTTTCGACGCGTCTATCCGGAGAAGACCTTGCCGTAATTCACAACATGAAGACTGAAAACTGGCCTTCCGGAGATTATCGGCTGTACATACAGATTTTCGTAAGAAACAAGGCGAGCGGGGAATATTCTTATCCGTTCAAGAGTTTTCTTTTGAGCATAACAGACAAGGATAACTGAGATAGTGTGTTGAAATACCCTGTTTCCTTCCGCTCCAGCCAAGACGAGTTTTTCCGGTGCAGGACCGGATAACTGAACGCATAGAACAGATAGGTATAGGTGTTTCTGCGGACGGTCCGAGCCAGGTGACTTGTTTATCGTAGCCGATTATTACCCGCAAGTACCGGGTTCCCATCTTGCCGTTGCGAACGAAGTGAAGCAATCTAAGTTTCTCAACGATAGAGATTGCCCCGGTCGTAAAAAACACCCCGCAAGGTACCAAAATCCGACAACATGGCGGTGGGTATTCATTTATGTATCCGGGCGGGAAGTCGAAATTCCAGTCGGATGCGTGGCAGGAGATAACCGGGGAGGTCAAGGGAACATCCATGCACGGCGAGTGGGG
>CAYQXZ010000155.1:0-4639 GCA_964421645.1 uncultured bacterium | reverse complement strand
GTCTGCGTTTCGGTTGTGCCGTCAGCCATCTGCCCGCGACCGGAAGCTTTTATCGTCTGAAGCTCTCCCCTGTCAAACCAGATACCCTTGCATCCCTCGCAGATATCCACGACAACATCCGTATCCGGGAAATTTACCGGATAGAAAACCCGGTTACCGCATTTCGGACACGCCCCGGCATCCCTGCGGGTCGGTTCGGGCATCATATCAGGGGAGACCTTGAGAATCTCGTAAAGTTCTTCTCCGTCAACCCATATGCCGGAACACAGGCTGCACCAATATACGACAGCCCCGGGCTGGTATTCCATTCTTGTAAGGGCAATTCCGCACCGCGGACACTTTATCACCATGAGCCGCTCGCCCCCCCACCTCCGCTGAATCCTCCGCCAAAGCCTCCGCCGAAGCCTCCGGGCGTTCCGCCCTGGCTCACAGCCTCGCCTATTCCGCGCATGACGCGACCCAGAATTTTGAAGAGTACAATAAGAAGAATAAATATGATCCCGACTATCACCCAACCCCAGCCCTTCTTGCCGTTTCTGAAGAGTGATACGGCAACAGCAATCAGCAAAATGATGGCCACGGGAATGATTACCAGACTCCAGGCAAACGCCCATCTCGCGCTCCCGAATTCCCTGGCAATGGCCCTGGAGCCTTCCACTATTCCCTTGCTGTATCTGTCTTTTTTGAAATATGGAATCACTATACCGTTCATTATTTTCTGTGCGTCGTCATCTCTTGAGTGCCCGTATCCGGCGCCAAGTTCAATCCTTGCTTTCCTGTCCTGTCTGGCGACAATCAGCAAAATTCCTTTGTTTTCAGGGAGATTTCCTATCCCGTATTTATTGAACAGCCCTATTGCAAATTCCTCCAGTGTGTTTCCTCCGCCGGGATAATCCCTTATAGAATTTATGGTGACTATGGCCATTTCAAAACCGGTCTTTTTTTCAGTCTGATATATCATCACGTTCAGGTACTTCTCGTCTTCCTCCATGATGATTCCGGCCATGTCCGTGACGTATCCCCCCCAAGGAGCTGGATAAGGTGAATAATCTTTTGGTAAGTCTGCAACCGGAGTTGTCTCGGTGGGAGACTGTGCACAGAGACGGAAGCCTGAAGAAAAAAGAAGCAGAACTGTCAGGAAAAACACTCTATTCCTTGCCATATTCAATCTCATCCGGTATTTCATTCTTGTCGTCTGTGCCGTGGGGGAAAAAGGTCTTCAGTTGACTCCCGATTGTCCCTATCGCTTCGGCCAGGCCTTTCCCGAAATCTCCCCGGCTGAAATCATCTTCCATCCTTGCCTTTATTCCGTTCCAGAAATCAGCCGGAACTTTCTTGTTAATACCTTGATCTCCGTAGATCAGGAACTCTCTGTTTGTCGTCACCAGGTAGACCAGCACGCCGTTTCTTTCCCTGGTTCTGGAAAGTCCCAGTCTCCTGAATACCCGGCCCGCTTTGTCCTCAATCCTGCCCCAGCAGAACCGGTCTATGAATAGCTTGATTTCCCCGGAAGTCTCTTTTTCCGCATTCCTGATCGCCTCGTCTACCTGTTTTTTTTCCTCTTCCGTGAGGAATTTTTCCGGATTGTTCGGTCTCTCCATTTTTCTCCGTGTCCATGCAGCAGTCTCTTGAATCGCCGATTATCCAATACTACCATCTCATTTTGTTGACTGTCAAACTCGCCGGATTGGCCTGACAATACTCAACAGGCAAGCACGGTAATCCGGACTTCCATACCGTGGAACATTCAGGCAAAGCGGATTTACTCGGCAATCTGATGTGGTCCGGAAGAACGCTCCTTCTTGTTCTTGAGAAGGAAAACAATCGGTATAGTGCAAAGCATAATTACCATTGTGACGTAAAAGACGTCATTGAACGCCATCATGGAGGACTGGCGCAGCAGTTCCTTGTATACAACACCTTCTGCAGCGCGACCGGGAAAATGGATCCCGCGGCTCTGAAGAAAACCGGACAGCGCACCGGTGTGACTCTTGAATGTATGCTCAAAAGGCGTAATATGCTCCACAAGGCGAGATTGGTGAAACTGGGTTCTGTTTGAAAGGATGGTCGTTACGAAGGCAACTCCGAAACTCCCCCCCAGATTTCTCAAAAGGTTATAGATGGAAGTTGCATTTCCCATATCGGCTTTCGGTATCGTGGCAAAAGCAAGAACCGTCAAAGGGGTAAACACAAACGCCATGCCCATGCCCAGGATGATGCGCGGCAGTACGATCGTCTGGTAATCGCTGAGGAGGGTAAACCTGGTTGCCAGGTAGGTTGCATAGGCAGTCAGGAGCATGCCAAAGATAAGCAGCCCCTTGGGATTTACCCTGCCTATAAGTTTACCCACCAGGGGCAGAGTGATAAGCGTTGCCAGGCCTCCCGGCGCAAGCGTCAGTCCGGCTTTCAGGGAAGTGTATCCCATCAGCGTCTGAAGATAGATGGGAAGGAGCACAAGAGTATTGTAAAGAACAAACGTGATGCAGAAGAGCACAATGCTTCCCGAAGTAAACGTAATATTACGGAAAGTTTTGAGATTCATCACCGGATTATCGGAGAAAGCTTCAGTTGCAATAAAAAACAGGAAGGCGACGGCGGAGACGCAGGCCAGCAGTATCATGTAATTTGATGTGAACCAGCCTTCCTTCTGTCCTTTGTCCAGAAGCGTCTGCAGACAGCCGACCCATGCTATGAGAAGGAAAAGCCCGCTGTAATTGATTTTCTTCAGATGTCTCTTGAGATAGGGTGGATCTTCAATGAAGAGTGCCGTCAGAATCACGGAAATTATGCCTATCGGAACATTGATATAAAAAATCCATCTCCAGGTCCAGTTTTCGGTGATCCAGCCCCCGAGAACAGGCCCTATTATTGGCCCGACCAGCATCCCCATTCCGAAGAATGCCATTGCCATTCCCCTTTGTTCGTGCGGATATGTTTCAAGGAGAATCGCCTGGGAAATTGGAGCCAGCCCTCCCCCGCCTATGCCCTGCAGAACCCTGAAGAAAATAAGTGTCTGAAGGTTTTGAGCGAACCCGCAGAAAAAAGAACCCGTAATGAAGAGAATTATAGAGAACAGGAGATAATTTTTCCTCCCGAAAACCCGGCAGAGCCAGCCTGTTATGGGGATAACTATCCCGCTTGCCACAAGATAAGAGGTGATTATCCACGTTGACTCGTCAATTCCTCCCGACAGGCTTCCTATGATGTGTTGAAGGGAAACGTTCACAACGGAAGAGTCAATTATCTGAAGCAGCGTTGGCAGCATTACCGTTATCGTAATGACTGCCTCTTTTATTATCAGATTCATTTTCTTTTGCGTCGTCGGGGAGCTGTCATCCGATAAGATTGCCGGCATACTAATTGGACCCGGAACCTGTGATTATTACCGGAATCGCTGACATTCCAATCCTCAACGGATACCGGCCATCGTTTGTTTCGTCAAGAAGAATTTTTACGGGGATCCTCTGCACGACCTTGACAAAATTACCCGTTGCATTTTCCGGCGGAAAGAGAGAAAATGCGGAACCCGTTCCGGCCATGATACTGTCAACCCTGCCGGTAAAGACTTTGTCCGGGTAGGTATTGACCCTGATTCTTACGGTCTGGCCCTTGTTGATTCTTGCAACCTGGGTTTCCACAATTCATTGAGCGGTACAATTGCCAGAAGAGATTGCCCTGGTTCCACATGATTTCCCGGCTCAACGGACTTCCTGGTTACATATCCGTCCGCGGTTGCAGGGATCTTCACGTAGCTGGAAATCAATCTCGCCTCTTTCAGAAACGCCTCCTGCTGGTTGATCATTGACCGGGCGGAGGTTTTTGCAGCTTCCTTCTGCTTGACAAGCGACGCCTGAACTTCAAGCGAGAGCTGTGCGCTTTTCAACTGTGCACGGGCAGCTTTTTCCCGTGCAAGCGCTACAGCATAGTCGGTCGCTCTCTGCTCATATTTTTCCTTTGCAATCACGCCTTCCTTCAACAATTGGTCTGCACGTTTCAAATCAAGTTCTTTCTGTTTCAGATTTGCCAGCTCCAGTTCAAGATTCGCCTTTGCAGATTCAACCCTGGACTCTGTTTCCGCCTGCTGCTTATTGGCCGCATCAATCCCGGCGTCAGCCTCGGCAAATTTCGCTTCCGCCGCCCGGACACTTGCGGAAGCCTGCTCTGTTCTTGTTTCATAGTCGGCCGGGTCTATTTCAATAAGCAGGTCGCCTTTTTTCACAAGCATGTTGTCCTGGACATGAACGGCCTTAACGGTGCCGGTTATCCTGGAAGCTATCGTGTAAATATTGCCGTCAACGAAAGCATCGTCCGTGGAAACGTGAGTTTTCTTGTAGCGCAGGTAGGCGAGCAGTGAAATTACCCCGATAACCAGAATGATTATCAGTATCAAGAAAACTTTTTTCTGCTTAACTGCTTTCTTATGCGTAGGACCTTCAGTCATCGGATTCTCCTGATTTTTCATGATTGTCTGTAGATACTCCGTGAAATCATGAGGGAAAAGAGCCACCTATCCGATTTGAACGGATGACCTGAGCATTACAAGTGCCCTGCTCTACCACTGAGCTAAGGTGGCTAAAAGATTATATTCCAAAGACTTAAAGACATCCAAGAAATATCCTAATTGCTCTTGGTGTCCAAT
>CAYQXZ010000154.1:0-4669 GCA_964421645.1 uncultured bacterium | reverse complement strand
TGCGCACGTCGCCGGACATCTTTGTTGGTTGTCCCGTCTGAAGAAAGCTATCCGGTAAGGTGTGCAAGGAGCGGAATGAGATTTCCTTTAGCAGTTCAAACTACTTCTTGCGGGGCTTCCTTTTTGTCTCCGAAGGTTTCTGGTGGCGGAAATAATTCCTGGTAAGACTCTCAAGTTTCTTTGAGATCATGTAGTTTACAGTCCCAGCAGGATAATTCCCCTTGCTGTCTTTTTCTCCTGCGGGAACTCCTGTCAGGATCTCTATGCCCTCGTCAATTGTCTGCACGGCCCACACGTGGAACTTACCGTTTTTCACGGCATCTATGACCTCATCCTTCAGCATCAGGTGCTTAACGTTGCTGCGAGGAATGATTACCCCTTGTTCTCCCGTGAGGTTTTTCACCTTGCAGGTATAATAAAATCCCTCTATTTTTTCATTCACGCCGCCGATCGGCTGCACCTCGCCTTTCTGGTTTACGGAACCAGTTACGGCTATCCCCTGCTTTACCGGCAGGCCGGAAAGTGAAGAAAGAAGCGTATAGAGTTCCGTGGATGACGCGCTGTCTCCTTCAATTTCTTCGTACAGCTGTTCAAAACAAATGCTTGCACTGAATACGACAGGCTTTGTGTCTCCGTATTTTTCACCCATGTAGCCGCTGAGAATAAGAAAACCCTTGTTATGTATCACCCCTGAAAGTTTTACCTCCCGATCTATGTTTATCATTCCGCCGCGTCCCGTATAGACCCTTGCGGTTATTCGTGAAGGTTTTCCGAAGGAGTAATCGCCAAGGACAAGCACTGAAAGACCGTTGACCTGGCCGATTTTCTCCCCCTCTATATCCACCATGATGGTGCCTTCCCGTATGAGTTCTTCAAGTCTCTTTTCAATCAGGTTTGACCGGAATATCTTCTCTTCAAGAGCCTTGTCCACATGCTTTTTTGCGATTATTTCGGAATTTTCCGATATTGCCCAGAAATTTGCCTCTCTTATTAAGTCGGCTATCTCTATAAATCTTGTAGTGAGCTTATCCTGGTCGGAGGCCAGTCTTGAGCCGTATTCAACTATCCTGCAGGCAGATTCTTTGTTCAGGTGTTTCAGCCCTTCCTCTTTGCAGATCTTGCTCATGAATGCGGCATAATTCTCAATTCCATCCTTGTCTCCATCCATAATGGTGCTGAAATCCGCTTTAACCTTGAAAAGTTTCTTGAATTCCTCATCGTACGCGAAAAGGAGATAGTAGAAAACAGGATTTCCTATCAGCAGTATCTTAACGTCAAATGGAATGGATTCCGGCTTGAGTGTCGGGGTGTTTATGAGACGAAACTGTTCATTCAGGTCCTCTATTATAATCTCCTTATTCTTTATTGCCCTTTTGAGGGTTTCCCACGAGAAATAATTTTTCAGGATGTCTATTGCCTGCAGTATCAGGTATCCTCCATTAGCCTTGTGAATGGCCCCCGGTTTTATCATTGTGAAGTCAGTTACCATAGCTCCGTACTGAAAAGGCTTGTATTCTATTCTGCCGCTAAGGTTATACGAAGTCGGATTGGGTTCTTTTATTACAGGCGCTCCATGGGTTCTTGAATTATCTATGAAAACATTGACCTGATACTTGAAGAGGGCAGAGGGCTTTTCCGGGAGTTTGACTCCGGGAAGTATCTCAACATCCTTTTTATCCTTGAAATCGTCAACATTGTCAATCATGTCTTTTTCCACTTCTGCAAGGTGCTTCAATACGGACGGGAATGCCTTGTATTTTTCTTCCAGCTCTTGTATCCGCGGATTGATTGTATACCGTGCAGTCTCGGTTTCAAGCTCCACAAGTTTCTGCTGGGCTTGCTTCTCCAGCTTCCTTACTTCTCTTGAAATAAGATTCAATTGTTCATGCAGAATTTCCTGTTTGTTCTTTATTTCTTCCTTCGCTTTTTCTGTCAGTTTCTCAACGTCTTCTTCCTCAAGAGGTTTGCCCTCCACGGTTGGTATGATGACTATCCCCGAGGGAGTCTTTTTTATCTGGAAATTTGCGGCTTTTGCGGCGCTTTCCAACTGTTCAAAGAGCTCATTTCTCTTGTTCTGAAAATCTTTTATTATGGCATTTTTGTGATCCTCGTATATCTGGCTTTCCAGTTCCTTGGGAAGTTCCCGCTGCAATTCGTCAATCAACGCATTCATGTCCTTCTTGAAAACGATTGCTTTGCCCGGAGGCAGTCTTAGAGCAGTCGGTGTGTCCGGATTTAAAAAATTGTACAGGTAGCACCAGTCATCAGGTACGGGCTGGCTTTCTGCTGTCTTTTTCACAGCCTGTTCAACGGAAGTGGTTTTGCCTGTGCCGGAAATGCCGGTGACGAATATATTATAGCCGTCACTTTTTATCTTCAGTCCGAACTCAAGCGCCTTTTTTGCACGTTCCTGTCCTATTATCCCTTCAAGAGGGGATACCTCCGCAGTCGTGTCAAAACTGAAAACTCCGCCTGCACACGGCCTTTTGAGTTTTTCAGGGGTTAGCTCGTATTTTTTCATAAAAAGGCTCCTTTGGGAATTGAAAAAATCTATTAGGAATCGTATAATCATGTTACAGGTTTTAACCATGAAAGTCAATGGTACCGCAATGATAGTGACAAGAAAATACAGCATATCTCCGGAAACCATAAAGCGGATGATAACCTATTTGAGGTATCTTGAAATACAAAAGAAGAAGGGTATCAGGATAATATCTTCCAAAGATGTAACTTCCTATCTTAACGTACCTCCCGAGCAATTCAGGAAGGACCTTTCTTTTTTCGGCGGTTTCGGCAAAAGGGGCGTTGGATACGAAGTGGAAAGACTGATTAAGACAATAAAGAAAATACTCGGTCTTGACAGGAAGACAAGGGCGATACTTGCCGGAGCAGGCAGACTCGGTGCGGCTTTGATTCAGTATCCGGGTTTTTCCGGCATTAATATGGATATAATTGCCGCCTTTGACAATGACGCCGGCAAGATAGGAAAGCAGCTTAAAAGTACCAGAATATATGATATCCGGAATATCGGGAGTTTTATCAGGAAAAGCAGGGTCAGGGTTGCTTTCCTATGCGTACCCGCCGATTCTGCCCAGAGCGTTGCTGACAGTCTTGTGCGGGCAGGAATAAAGGGTATTCTGAATTTTGCGCCGGTTGCACTCGTGCTTCCGGCAGGTGTCTATGTCGGCAACGTTGATATGGCTTCTGAAATAGGTAACGTGGTTTACCACATGAAGATAGCGAACTGATTGTATACGGATAACGGTGAATCCTGTCATCCGCAAGGTTCAGTAGGAAGCGTTAATTTTCTTTGCAGACCTCACGGCATCTTTTATGGAGTAATTCCATCCGGCTGCAATCCCGATTGCCCCGATTATTACGAGTACTGTCGGTGTTGCAGGTTTTTTTTCTCCTTCTTCGGAAGTTTCTTTTTGCGCTTCCGGCTCCTTTTGCTCATCCAGAACCACGCCTTCATCGTTCATCTCTACAGGTTTGGCCTGCTCTACCGCAACAGGATGTTCCCTGGTGGGCATGCCCTTTACATGGAAAAGTATTCCGGCACTCAATAACACCAGGCTTACAAGGATTATACAAACGTAGAGAGTGGCTTTCCCGATCTGCCCGTTGTAAATCTGTCCCAGCCCCGGGCACACGCTTGAAAGTACCCCTGCAACTCCGGAAGATTTTCTTTCATATTTCAGACGTATGCGTGCACGGGTCTCTTCTTCTTCCTCAATTTTCTTTTTCTCTTCTTCGGTTAACACAGGAGCCATGTGTCCCTCCTTTTCAATAGTTCCATTTGATATCTTTTATCTTCTCGTAAAGTTCGGGCAGTGTCTTAAAATTCTTATTTATCGGCATGAAAATCATGAACAAATCAATGGATTGTCCCTTGCTCAATTTCTTCTTCGGAGGGACACTGTTTATGAAAATGAAATCTTCTCCCCTTCCAAGTATAACGCCGGGTGCTATCAAACCGCCTCCGACTCCGTCGCCCTTGTTCGCAAATATCCAGTCTGCCTGTCCTATCTTCGTCCTTTTGGTTTTGACAAGAGGGAACGTTTCTATCTTACCTTTATGAGGAATTGTATAGTACTTAAAAGGTTCCTGTGCAGAATCCAGCGCCCAGTTTATACCGCATTCGTTCGTTCCGGCTCCGTTGTATACGAATTTTGAAAATATCGCAAGAAAAGGAAAGCCTTCCCTTATCTCAAGAAAGAGAACCAACTCGTAGTCATTGTAAATGTTGTCTTTTTCATCGCTTAGCAGGAATGTCATCTTCACGACTTTTCTTTTTTGTTCGTCGGTGATCACCGTGACGTTTTTCGTCTTGTTCACTATCATATCTTTCTTTGCGGTGAAGTCCTGGGCGGCGAAATACATCATATTACCAGAGCACACGATACTTGCAGGTTGTACGAGGAAGATGTTACCCTCGGTCATGAAAAAAGTGTCGTTGGCAATCGTACGGTACCCGAATTTGTATGCGGGTGTCTGCGGAATTGCAGAAGATACGAACAGAAGAAGAAACAGGGCGGAGCACAGAAAACCTTTCTTCATTTTGACCTCCCGTTTTCAGATATTCTAAACCCCAGTCTGTTTTATGTCAAATTTATTTTAGTTTGTTGAATAACGGATTTTACAATTTCTAAAGGGACATGATATTTTT
>CAYQXZ010000153.1:0-4704 GCA_964421645.1 uncultured bacterium | reverse complement strand
ATTTAAAATAGTAGATACCGACATCATCCCATTCGCCCTGTTCATTACCGCAGTGGGCTCGGTGGCGCTTGCCGGTTACCAGTTCACACTGGCTGTCGCCGTCAATATCTGCCCATACCATATCATGGTACTGGGCATTAAACGGATCAATCGGATGTTTGGTCCACTTACGGCTGCCGCGGGTAAGATTTTGTTCCCACCAGTCAAGTCCATAGCCGTGTGCCTGCCCGACAATTAAATCGTTAAGCCCATCCCCGTTGACATCCACAACGAGAATGGGAACGCTGGCACATCCGAGGTCAAACTCAGGATGCCATGCCCAGGTTTCGCGCATCGGTTTCAACGGAGCTTCAAGCCAACCCCTGGATAGAACGATGTCCCGACGCCCCCTGCCGGAAATGTCCCCGCAACCCAGGCCGTGCCCTTGTTTTTGACCATTCGGAAAAGCGAGGGCGACATGACAGTCAAATGCTCCGGTTCCTTTGCCGGCCGCATCGGTCTTGAGTTTGTAGATTCGAACCTCACCGGTACATGGAGTGTTGGGGATTACCTCTAAGCGATTGTCATTATCAATATCCCAGGCGCGTGTAGTTTCCACGTTGCCGCATCGACCGATTACATGTTCCGGCCAGATTTTGGTCGGGTCGGCCGGGTTCTCGCGCCAGCGTAAAGTTTTCCCCCACCAACCTCCTGTGATGTAATCCAGTCTGCCGTCACCGTTGATATCCATGGCAATGGTAGAAAAATCGTCAAAATATTCCCCCGCCGGTTTAACCTCGCCTATAAAATGTTTTTTGCGAAAATCCGGCCCCTGATACCAGAAGGCGCCCGACACTATATCAGGAATTCCGTCATTGTTCACATCAAATACGCCGGCCGACTCATAGGTTTCATCCGAAACCCAAACACGTTTCCATTTAATTGGCATGATAAATCCCCCCTCCTCTTTAAACCCCACAGATAAATTCTGGCTGTGAAGGCAGGTGAAATTCCTTCTTTATTATAATTCCCAAGCCATTGCCGTTCCCTGTACATTTTTCGCGCGGTATTCCTGATATTGGAGGGCGACTTTCAGGTCTTCAAGGGCCTCGGCGGCCTCGCAAGGTGGTTTGATTTCATGCTTGATCGCCCGTACGAAGTTAATCGCCTGCTGGCGCATGGCATCTATCCATGGTATCTGCGGGACGACAATCTGCGGCGTAACTCCGTTGCCGGGATCCTTTAATATTTCGACACGGCCAGGTCGGTTGATGGCCAGAGGAGCCGGTAATTCAAGTTTTACGTAACCTTTCTCAAAACAGACCAGCGCCGATTCCTGCCAGTCCACCGTAGTCCGGTACGGTGTCATTTCTATGGTGCCGGTAATTCCGCTTCGGCTCTCTGCCACAAGCAGCACGCCGCTCTTGTCCGCAAACACCACACGATACGGTTCGCCCAGCAAATGGCGCATCAGGTTGACCTGATGAATATAATAGTTCACAAACCCTACATATGGCTCTGACCAGGACGCCTTGATGTCACACGGCAAGTCCGGTACTTTCTCTTCGGTCTTCACCAGGGATACGAAGCCATTCGCAACCCAGTCGCCGGACGGCATCAGGATGCGCACGTACTTCAGTTTGCCTATCTCGCCGGATGTTTTGAATGTTTCGATAATGTTTTTTGCATACATCGTCGCCGGGTCGCTGCGCTTGTGATAGCCGACCATGTGCCACGAACCGCCGGCTTTCAGCGCAGCAAGCATTTTTTCACCGACTTCCACGGACGCCGCGAGCGGTTTTTCCGTAAGGACCGGCACGCCCGCTTTATAGAGCGGTATCACAACCTGCCCGTGTTGAGTAAACTGCTGCACCGCGACGATGCCGTCCAATTCCTCTTTCGCCAGCATCTCTTCAGCACTGGCGTATGTGCACGGCACGCCGTACTTCCGGGCAACGGCATCGCGCAACTTCGGCCGCACTTCGGCAATCGCCGTGACTTCGCACTCCGGTATGGTCACATAGCTTCTCAAATGAGCGCATTGCCCCATACCTCCGACACCCACAAATCCAATTCGCACTTTTTTTGTTTGTTCCATATCTTCCTCCGAATATATTTTATACCTTTCGCGCCGCAAGGTCAGAGAACCGGTGCACTATAGCCAGGGCCGGGTCAAGCGGAACTTCCACGCGCTTCACATTTTTCGGCACGTTGACAACAGAACAGGCTTTGAGTTTTTTGCCTTTAAACTGAGGAAGCCACAAGGCCTCTGCTTTTAACATTTCTCCGGTCATGTCACGCACCTCTTTCAGGGTACATCGCGTACTCGTCAGGGGGTCAACCGCAATAGCCTGCATGACATACTCCGGATCTCCGGTAAGACATGCCTCGGCAGCAAGCATCTGCACGTTTATATTGCTCTGATTCAGAGCGGCGCATTGAGGAGGCAGGTTACCTATACGAACGGGGCGGATTCCCCGTCTATCAACAAATATGGGAATCTCTACGCAGCAGCCGGCAGGCAGGTTGTCAATGTACCCGTCATTCCGAACATTACCATTGAGCCGAAAAGGCCTGTCTGTCTCGTGCGCCTCAAGAATATAAGAACAGTATTCAACGCTCCTCCCTGACAGCCGCGTATTTTCGCTGGCAAGATAATCAACATTCTTGTATTTCTGGTCAAGCATGACGCAGTACTTATAATATGCTCCGCTTTCTCCGCCAAAGCCGGGCTCATCGCAGTATAGTTTTAAAGCTCGCTCCGAAGACCGGAACCAGGGAATATATTCAGACAGATGCCCCGTGGATTCGGTCATGAAATACCCGAAATGCCTCATTACCTCGCCGCGAACCTTCTCGTTGACATAGTACTCAGGTTGCTCCATGTTGCTACGCAGAACCGGATAAAAATCCCTTCCGGTCCGTTTGTCTCTCAGCGAAAGGAACCATGCCATATGGTTTATGCCTGCACACAGAAAATCAATCTGCTCTTTGGGCGTATTTACGTATCGGCTGATAAGGTCAAGTGTGGTTTGAACCCCGTGACATAAACCTACAAACTGCAGTTCCTCCGAAATTTTGCCCAGGGCGTAACAGCATGCACCCATCGGATTGGCGTAATTAAGAAGCAGTGCGTTCGGACAGAGCTCTTTCATGTCCCGCACTATATCCGCTAAAGCCGGTATCGTCCTTAATCCGCGAAAAACACCGCCCGGACCGAGCGAATCTCCTATGCATTGGTCAACCCCGTACTTAAGCGGTATTTCGTAGTCCATCCTGAAGACGTCAACCCCGCCCACCTGAATCATACAAATGACATAATCTGCATCCTTAAGCGCTTCCCTGCGGTCAAGGGTCTGCCAGATTTCAGCAGATAATCCATTCTCCCGTATCACCTTCCTTAAAAAATTTTCCATCCGGTCAAGTTTCGGCTTCGTGCGACTCATAAGTCTGATTTCGCTATTTCTCAACGCCTCAGTAGCCAGAATATCCATCGCGAGAGTCTTGCAAAATATAAGACTGCCTGCACCAATCATGGCAATTTTAGGCTTTGTCATATCACACCTCCCTTGACGTTGAAAATCTACGATTATTCCAAATTCCAAGTATGCACATAATCTTGACAATTTTAATCTATGTTGCTATTCTATAAAATAATAAATATTGCAGTCAATAGTTTTTATTGCTTTTTTTTATCTTAAATTGCTCTCTATGATAAACAAGAAAAGGCAGACGATACTTCTTGGCACGGGACACCTCTTACCCAATCCTGACTGGCATATGGCTGGTCACCATCACAGGTTTCATGAACTTATTGTTGTGACCCGTGGAAAGATTCATGTAAAAATAGGAGGCGTAATGCTGACCGGCATCTCTGGAGATTTGCTTTTTTACAGGGCAGGAGTGGTTCACGAAGAATTTTCTGACCGTGATAACCCCGTAGAAACCTGGTACATTAGTTTCGAGAGAAAAACCGGACCAAAACCTCTGCCGGTCCTTGTGAGGGATGAAGCAGGCCGTATCCGCGAAACAGCAAGGTGGCTCCATGAAGAATGGACGGTCGGTCCACCCAACAGTGAACTGCAAAACGCTTTACTGCAAACGATTTTTGCGGAGTGGAAACGGCTGATAACCTTTCCTGAAAATACAATGGTCAAACGCGTGCGAAACTATATGACAGTCCATATGGACCAAAAAATTACGCTTAACGAACTTGCAAATACGGCGAAATTGAGCAAGTACCATTTCGTGAGAACTTACCGCCGGTTTACGGGCCGCACGCCAATGAAAGATCTACAGGGTATGCGTATAAAACATGCCCGCTATCTTATCCTCGCAACAGAACTTTCCCAGAAAGAAATAGCGCGGCGGAGCGGCCTTGGAAATGTCTACTATCTGTCGCGGACTTTTCACCGTCACTTCGGAACAAGTCCGGGCGTTCTGCGCTCCCGTGGGAAAGATTCACACGACTTCGCCGCAGATCCCGGGTAAGGTAAACAATACGTCGAGGAAGCTCGCGATGCAGCTAACGAAACTGTATGAAGAAAGTGAAAGCGGGGGGATTATTCGTGGCGGAGAGCTTCTATAGGGTCAAGATACGCCGCTTTCCTTGCAGGATATATACCGAAGGTGATGCCTATTGCGACTGATATGCCGAAAGATATGAATACTGACCAGTAGGTAACTATGGTAACCATGGATGCAAATTTCGTAACAAGTCCGGGT
>CAYQXZ010000152.1:0-4713 GCA_964421645.1 uncultured bacterium | reverse complement strand
ATTTTCATGCGCTGCTTGCCGCATGCGTGCTCCGGGCTGCGGGGCGAGAACCGTGCGCGATAGCCGGCATGGAATTGAAATTTCCGGCAACTGACCTTAAAACTGTAGATGCCGAGATTATGCGGTACGCATGGGAATACAAGACCCCTGCCAGTGTTGTTGACCGAAGTGATATGAACTCCGCCAGGGTAGTATTATCCGCGCATACTGTCGAAAATCAGTCAATGCGCGCTCTCCTTGATTTTGAGATACGGTCAACCGACGGCGGAAGTCTTTACCGGCAGACATTGCCTGTATCACTGGAAAAAGACAGGGAAACCATACACGAAATGACCGTTTCGACACTTCCACGGGGTAACTACCTTGCAGACCTCAAAGTTAAGGACCGGGACGGCAGAATTATTGAATTCCTGTCCAGAAGTTTTCGCGTTGAAACCGATATTGATGTTGTTTCGATAAGAACTGAGAAGGAAATATACTCCGACGGAGCGACAGTGAAAGGAGAAGTTCTTTTGTCAAAGCCTCTGGGTGAAGGGCAGAGAATCGTGATTGATGTGCGGGACACGTGGAACAGGCAGGTGTATACGGCTGAGATTCAGACAAATGCCGAAAGGATGAAAGGTGATTTTTCATTCCCCGTAAGCCATGCACTTTCACAGATATGGGATGTCAATTGCCTGATTCATGATGATAAAGGCGTGGTGGCAAAGGCAAAAAACTGGATTTTCATACCGGACTGGGAATTCAACAATTTTGTCTGGACACAGTTCACCGGAACAATACCGTATTACGACTGGCGGGGGATTTTTGTGGTCGAGTCCATGAAGCGCTTCGGATTGAATGGTTGTTGCTCGCAACTCCTGCATGGACTCACAAACCAGTACGAGTTGCTTGAAAGGATGCACCTGACAAATGTCTATGACGCCGAGCATCTCGGCCAGCGCATTCTCGGGTATTCGGATTTCAGCAAGGAATACAGCGAAAACTGTCTTTCTGAATATTCGCGGATGGCAAGGCATATAGCCGATACCGGGGAGATGCTTGAATCCAAGAAATTTCCGTACAAGTATTCGTGGATGTCGGCAGAATGGATAAACACGGCTGTTCAGTCGCGTTACATGCCTTCGGCCAGATTCGGGTCGCCTATTTACATCCTGAACAGCGAAAACGAACTTCTCGGAGAGATGAGGGGTCTTGAAAATTCATGTTTCTGCCCCTTATGCACCCAGAAGTTCCAGGACTGGTGCCGCAAAAGTTTTAACAACGAGATATCCAGACTTAATGATGAATGGAACACCAGTTTCGAAAATTTTGATCAGGTGCGCGGTATCCTGTTACAGGAAGCGGTTGAAAAAGATCAGCTCCCGAGATGGGTATCCTTCCGGCATTTCATGCGTTCAGAAGTTTTTACCCGTTACCATCTGGACTGGACGGCAATGATTATGAGATTTATTCCGCAGGCAAAGACCGGGGAAGCGGCATGGGAGAATCTTGACTACAGCATGTTCAGGGAAAAGATGACTTCGGGTGTAGTTATGACAAGCCCTGTTCTTGGCAGTGTAAAGCTTGAACTCCACCAGTCATTCTCGGGAGATAAAGGCTTCTTTCTGGGGCCCGGCAATACCCTGCGTTTTGAGCCAGAATTTACGTCTCCGCTTGAAAACGTGCGCTACCCCTGGCATTATCTCTTCCTGGGATGTACAGGATTGATAACAGGCATGGAGATATACGATATGCTGGGCGGAGATAATTACCTTACCGCAGATTATTCGGAACCTCTCCCGTTTTTTAAAAACATAAGCGATGAAATCAGGAATCTCCAGAAGGGCATAACCACACTTGTCAGCACCTCAGTACCTGAACGGTCCAGGGTTGCCATACTCTGGACACCTTATAATCATTACATATCCAGGCTTTTCCCCTTTGAGGAGAACAAATTTTCATCCGGAAATACCGTCGTTGTCGGAGGCGCTCACGAGGACTGCCTGATTATGATGAACTCTTTACGCATCAGGCCCACATATCTGAGTGATGAAGATATCGCCGCGGGTGTTCTGGAAAAAGAAGGGTATAAGGCGCTTATTTTGCCTTATAGCAAAGGCATGAAAGAGGTTGAAGCGGAATTCATACGCAGGTTTGTCCGAAACGGCGGACTGGTAATAGCAGATAATACGCCGGGCATCTGTTCTGAACACGGAAGGGTTTTAAAAACCCCTCGTCTCCACGACCTTTTCCCCGTGATCGACCGCAAGAATATCGTCAGGTACGGCAAGGGGATTGCGGCATATCTGCCCGGTGAAATAAACGGTTATTATGCCCGTGTGGAGAACTGCAACTACGCAGGGTCAGATTCTGTAGCCACGTTATTGAGGGAGTATGCAGGTATTGAGCCGCTGATTGAACTCACAGATTCACGCGGGATGGCAAGGCGCGATACCTTATTGAGGATATTCAAGAAAGGAACGGCTCTATATGTAGGAATGCTGAGGAATATGGCAGGCAAAGACAGGGAACCGGACGCTACACATATAGAGATTCCATGCAAATACCATGTATTTGACGCGAGAGAACAGCGCTATATCGGATTTTCAGATACGTTCGACGTGACCTTAGATCACTACCCGCATTTTTTTGCGCTGCTTCCGGCATATCCCTCCATGTTGAGGGTGAATCCGGAGAAGAATTCAGTGGAGCGGGGAAGTACGGTTGAAATTAATGGTGAAACGGATTTTACCGATGGCAAAGATGTTTCTTCAATCGGACAGGTTGTCCACCTGGAGGTGTACGATCCGTCGGGAAATCCCCTGGAGTATTACCGGGAAAACATAACCTACAGCGGGAAGAAATTTCATATCGAATTACCGGTGAGTCTTTCAGAACCGCCGGGCAGATATACGATTGAAGTTTCATGCCCGGTTACAGGACTGAAAGCTGGCGCCTGTTTTGACGTTCATTAATACAGGAGAGATATGTATGAAGTTTTATCAATTCATTTTGATTTTCACTGTAATGACAACGGTGGTATGTGCTGAACCGGAATTGAAGGTAATTATTGCCTCCATGGCTGCAACTCCGCCTGTGATAGACGGCATTCTGGATGAGGAATGCTGGCAGAAAACAGAGATGCGCAACGACATTACCAGTGTTGGGGAGGGCAGGCCTCTTGAAAGGGAGACAACCATGCGGTTTCTCTATGATGAACAAAATCTATACGTCGGGCTGGAACTCTTCTGGGAAGACATGGAAATACTCATGAAGGGAATTGCCGGCATAAATGAAAAGTTCGGGCCTGTTCAGGAAAACACGATTGTTGATATAAGAAAATATGCCAACATTTACGGTGTGGAAATTTTCATAGATCCTGGTGCGAGCGGGGTATTGTATTACCAGATACTTTTCAACGCTGCAGGGCAGATAACGGGTAACATGCGTATGGATTGGAAAAACTTCAACCTGAAACCCTTTGTCAGAAGCACCATTATTAGGAACAGGTGGATTGCAGAACTTGTAATTCCTCTGGAAGGGTTAAAAACAGGAGATGAAATGGGGCTGAACCTCTGCAGAAATGATGAGACATATTACGGCATATGGAAACAGGTCGGAGGTAGTTACCATAATCCAAAACTGTTCGGCCGCCTATTGCTCGGTAACCATCGGTCCTGGTGGGAAACGGTCTGGAACAGAGATACGGGGATGCTGGAGAATCTGACGGCAGACAGGAACTTCAATCTCTATAGGAAATACGACCCATTTTTTGAACCGCTTGTATGTCTGGTGAAAGAGCGGATGGAGGAGATTGAAGCGCTTGCACTTTCAAATCCGCCTGACAACAGGGCTGATTTTGAAATGCTCTACCTTAAATATTCTGAATTCCGCAGTCTTGCTCAGCGTCTTAAAATACAGTACGATACGCTTAAAATGGTGGCGGAAACGAAAAAAGGCAGAACAAGATGAAACATAAATTATACAGTTCAGTCCTTAATCTCATTCTTTTTTTTCTTTTTTTGCCGGCAGCGATTCTGTTACCTGAAGAAAATATCATTCCCAACAGCGGTTTTGAAGAATGGGAGTGGGTGCCCATTACGGCAAGCATGGGTGCGGCGGGCAGAAAAATGCTTGCGCAGAACATGGAGTTGAGTTTCGAATACAGGGGTCCTCTTTATCGCCGTCCTGTGGGCTTTGCCCTGGAGGCAGGCAAGATGGTTGAAGGTGAGGAGGCTTACGAGGGCAGGTCTCTTCTGTTAGAAAGGGATGCCAGAAGTGAATCGTGGCTGGTTGTCGGGTATCACGGACCTTACTATAATCTGTTAAAGACAAAGCGCACATATAGTTATGAGATATGTCTCAAAGGAAACGGAACCTTCCTTTTCCAGGCATCAATCTATGGCATACCGTCTTCAGGCGGAGAAAAGAGGTATATAAAGTCCTTAGACCTGATAAAAATTAACGTACTCGGTAAATGGGAGAAATATACCGGCAGTTTTATTATTCCGGAATGTCCCGGTTATCATATGGATGAGCCCGTACCGGCGGCTATGGTGGTGCGTCCCGGAGATAGAGTGTATGTGGACAATTTTATAGTCCGGTAGTCATTTTGCAGCTTCAGTATATAGTTTCAAGCAGGGGAATCAGAAATATGGTTTTCTATAGCAGTTTTCCCAGTGAAATGCCGTCCTCGGGGATGAATTTCCTCCAGTAAGTCACCGATGACTC
>CAYQXZ010000151.1:0-4721 GCA_964421645.1 uncultured bacterium | reverse complement strand
GATTCAGGGTCAAAGGGACGCATCCCCCCGTTTGGATAGAAGGTCAGCTCGCTGAAATAAACCCGGTTATTCACGTATCCCAGGTCTACACGCACAAAGGGAAATCCTTTTGACAGGACGGCGGTATATTCAAGCATTTTCCCGAAAAGCGCGGGTTTTGCGATAGATACTGACAGTGACGGAAGGAAAGACTTAACATCCAGACGATTAAGCTCAAGATCAAACATGTTCTGCTCCCTTGCAGTATTATCAAGAATTTGTACGATGCGCGGGACACCGTCAAAACAGTAGAACTGGTATTCGTGCATTGTCTCACCGTTCTTCGTGAGGTATTCCTCGCAGATAATCCGTGGAACAATGTTCCTGTACGCCCATTCCCTGTGACGGTAAAAATGCCTTTCCTTCATATCCCTTTTCAAAAGCCTGATTGAACCATCCCGGTCAAATTCTGATTTGTTTTTGCAGAAGATGTTGCGGTTCCAACCGTGCGTGACCTTCAGTACAAATGCATCGGGCAGCTTGTCAAAATCAATATCCTCCGGCCTGTCATAAAGCCCGTACAGCTCCTTAAGTATTCCCAGATCAACCCTTTCTGACACGAACCCGCGTACCTCCCACTTGTCCGCGCACCGCGTAAGGATATCGGGACGCCAGTTAAGCTTGAGCCATTGAAGTTTTTCTGTGAAGGTCACTGGATTTGTCAGATTGGGACGCTTTCCAAATCTCTTCCTGTACAACGAAACGATGAATCTCTCGTCGGAGACGCATCTGTCCACGCACCATTTTTTCAGCCTTTGCAAGAGCTTTTTAATCATATTGCAGGGAAAAAGGTAAGTACTGACTTTCGTGAGAGATTAAGTAGGCCGCGGGAGACTCAGCGCCGCTCGCCTCCCACTACGGCTCGGGTCGGCCAGTCGCATGGCTCCTCTTACTCATCGGAGCCAGACATCTTCGCTCTATTCGAGTCCCCTCACAAGTGAGAGAACAAGTAGGCCGCGGGAGACTCGAACTCCCTACGCCCGCCTTAAAAGGGCGGTGCTCTGCCAGATGAGCTAGCGGCCCAAAATACAGGAGACTAATTATATCCGTAAAACCTTTCCCTGTCAATCCACGTTCCGGATTCAGTTCGCCGGAGAGCAAGACAGTGAGGCGAGGGCAACGATGCGTATTAAACATACGCCGAGGAAGCCTGATGCCGCTGCCGGTCCTCCACTAAAACGTTGGCGGACTGAAAAGAGCGATGCTATCCGGATGCGACAGTCCGCCAAAGTCTCAGTGGCGGAAAATCAATCAGGAAAAACTATTTCACGGGGATCATCGGCATAACTGACGTATCACTTCTGTCCTGCTCTTTCTGCTCCTTTTGCTTGATTGCGGCCAGAATCTCTTCGGTAACGTCACTGCCTCCGACGATTACAGATTTGCTGTCCAGAATGTAGTCGTATCCCTTGCTCTTTGCAATGGCTTTGACGTCTTCCATTATCTTGTTGACCGCCTCATTCTGCATTGTTACCGCAATCTGCTGTATCTGCTGCTGCATCTTAAGCTGTTCTTTTTTCTTTGCCTCACCTTCCAGCTTGTTCAATTTGGTCTGCATTGTCTTTAGCTCTTCCTGGAAGTCCACCATTGCTTGCTGCAGAGCAGGATGCTCACGCATTATCCTGTCCATGTCCGCAGAAAAGATTTTCGGTTTTCCAAGAAACCTGTTACCTGCCATAAAGAGAAACACGATGGCCACAAGTATCAGGAGCCCTGCCAGAGCCGCATCCGTAACCTTCTTATTCTTCAACACATCCTTCATCTCCATTTTCTTCCTCCTATAGTTTTACGACCATAAATGACATATAAGGAATCGCTTTTGACTTCCAGTGGGCAGTGTTACCACCCCTCTTTTTTAACTGTATCAGTTTCATGCTAACCGGCTTTTCAAGAGGTCTAAGAAGAGTCGTGTTTTCTGGAATTCTCTTATCTTTTATTTCAACAGATACCGGTGCCGGGTCCGGAGAACCGTTGAATACCACAAGGAATCCTTCCCCTCTCTTCCTGAAATACATCGGCAGGAGGTACGGGCCCCCGGTGACAAGCGGAACGGGTATTCCGTCGTTATATAGATATCTTATTGCATTTTGGACCATTGCCTGACGCTGGAAACTCATTGAAGGTTTCTGGTAAGCCAGCCTTCCTCCGTCTAAAATCTCGGACGTAAAAACAACTGTCCTGCCGCCGGAGGAATTCTCGGACAGTGTGATACCCGCACCAACTCTTTCCCTGCCGGGAGTAATTATTTCCGACCACGTCACCGCTCCTCCCACAGGCTCAAAAACGTTGAATTCAGGCATCAGATTGACACTGCAGGAAAATCCCTTTCTTGCCCCGCTGTCACCGCAGGTTACAACTTCCATGGAATACGTTGATTCTTCCCTGGCGAGGGTGCGTTTGTATTCAACGCCGATCTGCCTGCCGAATCCCCGTGCGCACAGTATTCTTGCACTTATTCCGTCAAGCAGCAGCCCGCCCTTGAGCATCTCCGCAATTTCACCGTCATCAAAAATCCATGCGGCATTACCGGAAAGGAAGTTCACGTCCTGCAAGCCTGCACAGGCAGGTATCCCGTATGAAAGAAGGAATTCCCAGGCAGGCATGGTGTCAACTGCAAGTTCATTGAGATGTTCGCCTTTTTCGGTTCTCACCAGCTCTGCGGCGTTTTGCTTCCATGGTATGCCGATACCGTGAAGATTGTGTTCTTTTGAGAACCTGCCTGCTATCCATGACAATGCTTCGTGACTCCTGTCAAGCATGTCACCTATGCCTGGCTCTTCATCCGCACGGTTCCCGGTAAAAGGGAAGAGATCCAGAAGGAGTGCATCGGAACCAAAAAACAGGGCAAATGACATATCCGCCCAGGTGGTAACGTCCGATTTGCTCCAGGCAGTGAACGGGAAATTCTCCACTTCCGGAGCGACTTCATACGAAAGCTGTCTGAAGTTCTTCTGCATTGCCAGAGACATGGCTGAATAGACCTTGCTCTTCCCCAACGAATCGCAATAACTGGCAAAACTCGGCCTGTGGGCAACATCACCGTCAATAGAAAGAGAATCAAACAATTCCTCCCATCTTCTGCCTTCTATGCTGTGCATCCAGGGAGTTGAACTCATGAGTCCCAGCTTTGTCCTCACAGGAGAGTTTTTCTTTACAGCATCCGCTATTCCACGGGCGGCCTCAAGCTGTGCCTCCTTCCATACTCCCATCCATTTCGTTCTCCAGGGATGCGGTCTGCCCGGCCGTAGAATGTTTTCTAAAATTTCCTGCCTGGTAACTTTCTTTCCTATCCTGCGTGAAAACCTTTCGCACATCCCCTTCTCAAAACCGCCGCCCCATGTAAGAGGCGCATGATTATGATACCTGAAATCGTCTTCAACCCACATGACGCGAAACCCGAGACGCGCAAATCTTCCGTAAAGATTAGAGATATATTTCTGCCAGTTCCTGTCGGCAAAAGAGGCGCAGGCCCTGCTCTTCTCGCCCCACGGTGAAACCATCGGTTTGAATCTCCGGTCAGCCGGGAAAGACCTTCCCCTGTCGGTATGCAATACAGTCATCCAGGGATTGAGACTCACGGAAATACCTTTGCTTTCAAGGATCTCCCTGGATTTTCCAACGGTATCAAACCACATGTCCTCTTCTTTCACGGAAAGCAATCCGTTATTCCATTCCTCTCCCGCGAAAAAAAGAACAACCTCTTCTATCCCGTGCTTCAGACAGAAAGCGGCAAGGATGCGCGCATCCGCTGCGACGTCATCTCCGGGGACAACCTGAAACCTCAAGTGGTACTTAATTTTTTTCATCTTCCGTCGATTATTGTTCTTCATTGAGATTGCGGGGCCCGCCCAGAGTTGTCATTGAGATTGCTTCGTCATAAGAAGCATTCCTCGCAATGGCAAACAGGGAACGGTTAGTCTTCTCCAAAAACCTCTGCCTGGAAAGTGTAAATTTCCGTCTCCGGCTGTTTCCATGAATCAGGCGGCAATCCTGCCTTATGCAGGCACAGGTTGCTCATGAATTCCTCCTTGCTCCAACCTGTCTCGTCTGCAACCTGCGGCAGGAATACGCCCTGCCTGTGCCCTCTGGCTACTATTACACCGTCGCGTCCCAGAACTATATCCTTTGCATCAACCTTCTTCGGAACAGTCAAAACGGAAATCTCTATACTTATGTCCTTCAGTTCATCATGGGTCACAGCGTGAAATCTCGGGTCACCCGTGGCGGATTGAATGGTCATGTCCCTGACGGATTCGTAGAGCGGCTTTACAGGTTGTATGTAACCTATGCAACCTCTAAGCTCTCCTGCCTTTTTGAGTGTTACAAACACGCCCCTTTTCTCACGCAGGACAGGGTCTTCCACAATCAGAGGAGGGAGTTCATTGCCTGAAAGATAGCAACTTAAAGTTTCCCTCGCAATCCCGATGATCTTTTCCTTCTGTTGTTCAGTCAACATTTCAAATACAGGGGGTTCAACCCCGCCCCTCCTTGAAAAACAGTAGCGAGGGGGGGATTCGGCGCCCTCGCCTCCCGATACGCCTCGGGTCGGCCACCCGCATGGCTCCTCTTGCTCATCGGAGCCAAACATCTTCGCTCCCTTCAAATCCCCCCTTGAAGGAAGATTAGAAGTAGCGAGGGGGGGATTTGAACCCCCGGCATACCGGGTATGAGCCGGCTGCTCT
>CAYQXZ010000150.1:0-4780 GCA_964421645.1 uncultured bacterium | reverse complement strand
TTTTTCGTTCGTTCCAGGTGCAGTACTGGCTGAAGAAAATCGCCTGCTCGCGGCAAAAGGGATAACTGTATCTTTTGAGAATATCAATGTCCCCGGTATAGTTCCATGCCCAGACAAAGGGGATGCCGAGATAAGGCCCGGAAAACATGTAAAGATACTCGTCGCCAATGAGTTCCCTGCCCTTCGGGTCGCATGATGAAGGGTAGTAGGCGCCGTCCATGCTGAAAAGCGAGCGTGCGGATTCCCTGGCGCGCGGCATCATCCCCATGAATGTTTCGCAGTACGCCTCTCCGAGTTCAGGGTGGTTCACCGCCCAGCACGGCATCGCCGGCATCTGGCTGTTCTGGTCGTTTGTATATATGCCAGCCCACGGCTGGCTTCCTCCGGGCTCTTCCGGAGGTCCATAGCCGAGCCCGAGCAGTGCGGGAACAGGCGCTTTCCTGTACTGGCTTGCCAGCGCATAGAGAGAGAAGTACCATAGACTCTCAAGAAATGCGTCATCCAGTTGCACGGAACTCATGCTCCAGAAATTTGACCACCACGTGCGATGCTGCCTGAAAGATTTGTCAAAACCCTCCGAGGCAGAAGCCCTGATAATCTTTTCCGCGGCGGCGAGCGGGTCATCACTCTCCTCGGAAGTGACAACTGCCAGGAAAACATCAAAATCGCCGTCAAGCGTGAACCATGCCTTCCTGTCATCTGTTGTCGGTTCAGGGTTCGCGGTGGGTCTTGACCAGTATTTTTCCCTGAAATTCTTTTTCATCGTGTCCGCGTATCCTCCCCATCCGGTGGACACTATTTTCAAGGCCGTGACCACCGTCATGCTTTCCGGTATCTCGCGTTTCATAAAAACGGTATTGCCCCTCGCTATCCAGTGAACGGCCGGCATCTCCGGCTCCTCAATGCTTCTGAGTTCAACTACCGCCGGAGAAGTCATATGGGAGTTTCCCTTTATCCTGAGTACAAGTAGATTCCGTTCCGCATGGACGAAAGAGTTGATGCGCGGATGCGACTGGTGCTTGTCCGCATTCACCCGCAGACTCGCCGAGGGAAGATCTATGACGGAGGATATTTTGTGGGGCGGGCACCAGTTGGACGATGAAGAGACCCTGTCAAAACACACCTGCAGTTCCGCACAGGACTTCGGTCCGGGCTTATGTCTGGCAGGGGGACAGGCGGTTTTCAATTTTCGTATTTCACGGATAGTTTTACCGGCTTTCATGCCGTTCAATATCTCCGAATGGGTGAGATGCGGCGGGGTCTCAGAACGGTAGTCATAAACGTCGGTCTTGTTTATCAACCATTTCAGGTGGTACGGCGCATAGAAGACTGTGCCGAGGTCTCCGTTGCCCAGCAGCAGCCCGTCCGTCCACACCCGCGGGGCGTTTGCATAAACAAGGTTATGTCTTTCAGAGACTCCGTTGTTGTGCATTTTTTTGACTTCCGACATTTCAAACCTTGAAAAGATTGCGATTATTAAACCACCTATTTTCCCCCCTGTCAATAAGTTATATCCCGGGATTTTTATGACCATAATACTGCCTATTTGACAGATTTGCCGTTTATCCGAGTGTGGATTTTCCTTCCGACGGATAAGGAACCAAGGCGGATATCAAGCAACTTCGGGGTAGCACAGCATATGTTCAGTTCAATCCCGGTTTTATCCAGATGCATCTCATAACTCAGGGTTGCCGGTCCTCCGCACCCGGGCGGCAGGGGATAATCAGATACGGAGATACCGGATATCCCGTTTGGCAATCGCGGTAACACCCGTATAAGCCCGGGCCGGAAGCAATCAATTCCAGCCATGAGGCGTACTATCTTGAGTGTTTCCGCAAGGTGTATAAGATTCCCTCCCATACCCGAACGATACCACATGTTTTCTGACTCGTGTACCACACTGCCTTCGGCGACCACCCATGGCTCCGGGCCGTGCACGGAGTAGATACTCCGGCAGAGATGGTCAATCAGAACTTCTGCCCGTTCAAAATCGTCAAGCAGGAGTGCCGCCTGTGTCACCAGTGCGTGGTCGTAGCCGATTGCGCGCTGACGAGCATACCACTGTTTGCCTGAGACGAGTGCGTTGTAAGTGTTACGATTGATAGCCAGTTCTCCGGGGTCGCATGCCGAAAGGTCATATCCCGACCAGTCGGGAAGGGAAGTAAGAGGGGCAAGTGCTTCGCTCCCGGACTGCCAGTCGGAGCAGGGAGAAGCCATCCAGCACGGCGGATCACCGGCAATCAGGTATTGTGACATGGAGTGTGATAGACGGACAGCATATCTCTCCCATCGCTCCGCCCGGGTCACGTCGCCTTTTTTCCATGCAAACCATGAGCAGGCTTTCAGAGCGGTCCGGCAGAGTGCGTGAGAATAAATATCTATACCTCCAAAACCTGAACACTCGCTGACTGTATAGAGGGTGTCAGTTGGCTGTCCCTTTTGAAATGGATTTTCCATGAGGAAACAAATCCATTCTGCGTAATCGACAGTCGAGGACCAGAGCGCATCCATATCGTCCGGATGGTGAACAAGATAATTTGCCCTGTAAAGTGTAATGAGACCATGTCCATCGTTTTCCGGGGCGACACGTACGGGATTGCCGCGAAGAGAAACCTGCTGCCACTCATGTGTTGCCGGCATATCCGATACCGTACGTTCCATGTGGGGCGGAGAGCCGCAGTGAAGATGCGTATCAAAAAGTATAATCTCCTTACGTGCACCGCGGTGCAGTCCAAGAGCCATTCGTTCAATGCCCGCGCGGCCATTATCCCGGCTCCAGCCGTCCGGTTTCCAGTCTTCTGGATAACTCCCGTCGCACCACGCGCCCAGGCATGAACGATAAGTACCGTAGCGCGGGCCGCTGTTGAGGGCAAAGGTACCGTAGCGCGGATGAATACGGCTATTGAGGTTTGACATATTTACGGCATAGATACATGAAAGAACATCCGCAGTGCGAGAGCCGGAAAAACGGATTTTGGCGCCGTCAAAATCGGAAGGGAATTCGAGACGCGCCTGCTCATAGTCCTCTGGAAAAGTGTAAAGCGTGCGTTGCATAGGACGGAGCGAACATGGCGCCGGGATTTTTGCAGGCAGGCTTATGCTTTTTCCTGAGTCGGGAGCAGCAGGCAGGTTGCCGCCCATCTTAACGGCCGTCATGGCGGCAAAGACAGGATGTCCGAACTTGGCGGATGGACCTTCTATTATGATACTGAGGATTTTCTTCCCCCTCGGCACAATCTCCATTATCCATGCACGGATATCGGTACCTTCGGCTCGGGATAGGCATAACTGCCCGAAGAACCGGGTTCTAATTGCTTCATTATCAAATGGGTGCAGCCACTCTTTGCCCTCCATGAGCAGTTTCTGCTGCCAGAGGAAATTCCAGCCCATAATAAGAGGCAGTTCGTCGCGGGTGTTGTCGGTGTATTCAATGCGAATATTTCCAGCACTGTCCCCTATAAGATAGTCCTGCGAGAAATCAGTTGCGTTGACAAACCACGACCCCGTCGCATGCGGCCACGAGAGCGTGCAACCCAGCAGATATAGTCGGTTGACCGTCGTGCCTACGGGCACTTCCGCACGGCCTTCCGTATAACACAGCATGGTTTCATCACCGTAAACGCGAAACGGGATACCGTGATACTCCACCGTTTTGCCAGGGGCATGTTCGGCCGGATAGGGACCGGAGAGAAACAGGTACTCATTACCGGCTTGCGGTGACTTCACCGGTAATGCTCCGGCGCGAAGGTAGGTTCGGAGAGAACGGGCATAACGCCGCGCCGTCATAGCATCAATGTTCGTTCCATGTAATGCGAGAGACTGGTCAAGTATTATCCTCCCCGGACCGATATTACACTCGGCGATTGATACGTGCTCGGGGCGTCCGAACCGGTGTGCAATTACCCTCCAGGCTGGACCGGGTACGGAAAGCCACGCGACCGACCCATATTCCGTTGGTTGCGGGGCAGGGTTGAACGGTTCCGTGGTCCCCAAATTCCGGAGAGCGCGCCAGGTATCTCCGCAAAACCAGTTTATCGCCACACCAGGAGTAAAACCCTCCGCCAGCGGATGTCCGGCGGCTTCTATCCTGAACGTCATTGCATCCGCCTCACCGGCGGAGACAATCTGCCACGGTTTTCCATACGGCAGAAGTTCAAGAAGCGACTGCGGACAGTAACCCGAACTCTGGAATCCGACGAAAAGCGTCGTTCCCGAACGCACCGCCCCGGCAAGCGAAGAAGCGACCAGCGCGTCTTCCCAGAAACCTGAAAAATCCTCACGCAATGCCTCGTGGTCTATAATAATCGCCCGCGCGCCATGATTTGTAATTAGACTTGCCATAAAAGATGGATCCGGGGACATATCAATTGCTAGCGAATGATGCGGGAGCCCGATTAACTCGTTGATGCCGTCGTTCCGATAGAAATCCAGAATTTTTTCAGGCGAATAGAGCGATTCCAATGAAACCGTATAGCTTGGACGCCGGGTACGAAGCATCTGTCCTCTCTCAATGGAATTGTCCGCGTAAATAATCATAATACCGGGTACGTCATTTGCTGTTTTTTCTTCCTACCTTTGACCCCCAGCCGCCGCCTGCACCTAAAGGAACACGGTCAACCGGCTCACCTGACAAACAGCGTACAATGCGTTCTCCATCGGACAACTTCAACATTACGCCTCCACAATATTTTTTTCAAAACATTAAAATTTTACTATCAACAATTACTATATATATATCCAAATTACTATATCTGTCAAATTTTTGGGTATTTCAGTTATA
>CAYQXZ010000149.1:0-4849 GCA_964421645.1 uncultured bacterium | reverse complement strand
CGGCATAGGTCTTTCACCCACAAGGCCTTATTATCCGCCCGGTGACAGGCACAATGGAGGTGCAAACATCGTCTTCTGCGACGGCCACGTGGAGTGGAGACTGCGGGACGATAACCTTTACCATATTACGGGACTCAACTGGCCGAATAACCCTATTGAACCTTTGAGGCTTCTATGGGGGGCGAACCATGTAAAGTTCATTCCGCCGTATTATGAGAGATAGTGTGGGACTGTATCCTGCAAGGGAATGCATAAAAGAAGGAGGTGGCCGCTCATGAAGAAAAAGAGAAATTGCAGGTTGGGAGACGGGTTTACCTTGATTGAACTGCTTGTGGTGGTTGCCATCATAGCAATACTTGCGGCGATGCTTCTTCCGGCGCTGTCGCAGGCGCGGGAAAGGGCAAGGGCGGCGCAGTGTATGAGCAACCTGAAACAGATAGGCCTGGCAATGCTGATGTACGTTGAGGACTACCAGTATCTGCCTGCCCATGATACCATGGTTTCCGGCATAGGCAACGACAGGTTCTGGTTCGGGCTTGCAAACAGGTACCTCGGGAAGGACACTTCCGCCGCTGGCAGCAGCGTATGGAGATGCCCGGCCAACAGGAGCCATTCGTATGGCTGGTCGTCCATTTCTTACGGAGCAAACCAGCAGATTTTTCGAGCGCATACACAGCCGCGCGTCAAGTATGCCCGGATAAAAAGACAGGGGGGCGTTGTAATGGTGGCAGATTCAAACGGGGATGCTTATTATGACATGCTGACAGACGGCATCGGGCCCTCCTATGAAAGAAATTATCCGCCCGGAAACAGGCACAGCGAGGGAACCAACCTGTTGTTCTGCGACGGGCACGTGGAATGGAAACTGCGCAACAGTATCTATCATATCGCCACAAGTTGGAACGATGCGCCTGAATTTATCAGATTGCTGTGGGGGTCTTCTTCTTCCGCATTTGCAATCCCCTATTATGAACGATAGGGAGAAGCGCAATTAATCCGCAAGGCATTTTGAAACGCCAAATCCAAAAGTACGGAGGCCGTTGATGAAAGCGGGGGTTAGCACAGGCATCATTTTTTTCGGATTTGTCTTTTGTATGTGCGTGAGTGCAAGGCAGGGCGTTGCGGGCGAAAACGGGATGAAGGATTCGCGGCAGATTCCCGTATTCGGGGATGATTTCAGCGCCGTGGGACTTTTTGTTGAAAACTGGGAATCGTCAAAAGATGTTCATGCTTCTGACGGCAGGGCGGTTATCCCTGCCGGAAATAACATGAAATTGCGCCGGATACCGGAGGGGAACTTTGCTTTTTCGGCCGACCTTATCTTCGAAGAACCCCATAACGGGCACGCAGGTGCAACGTTGGATGGAATTCATTTTATGATTTATCCCAGGGGTACCGGAACCCCCACGGCCCAGACGGCATACCGCCTCCCGGGTGAAGAGCGGTCTCGCGGGACCTCAAGGCCTCTCCCGGATTTTGAATTCGGAAAGCCGAACCGGCTCGCGGTGTCGCGTGAGAAGGTGGGGGACCTCTACAAGTATGCCTATTCCCTGAACGGCGTTGCCGTGGACTCTTTCACGGCGGGCATGCCGGTAAACAACAGAATCTCTTTCTACGGCTACAGAACCGATATGGCGGTTGACAACTTCCAGTTGTATTCTCTCGGGGAGAGCGACGGTTCCAGCAACCTTGCCGTCAACAGTTCCTTTGAGCATCTTCAGGAAGGCATGCCCAATTACATGAAACCGCGGCTGGGAGGATGCTATTCCTTTGGCGGGCACTGGCTCGATTATCTCAAGTTCTTTGCAATAGACGCCGCTGAAAAATTCCATGGCAAACAGTCGGTGCGGATGACAGCAGGAACAGCTCCCGGCGCCCCAACGTCCAACGGCTTCGGCACGCACAACGTAAATATCGTGTCCGGAACGCCGGTTACCTTCTCGGTATATTTGAAAGCGTCCGAAGACAGTTTCCCCGTCACTCTTCACATCTGGGAACTGCATCACCGGAACCATTCCAGGAACATTACCGTGTCAAAAGAATGGGAACGTTATTCCTTTACGGTGGATAACCCGGAGCGCGCAACCGTACGGGGAAACGTTACATTCGCCCGTCCCGGAACCCTGTGGGCCGATGCGGTCCAGGTTGAGATAGGAAGCGAGACGACCCCGTATATGGGCAGTCCGCTTGACCGGGATAAATTTGACGGAGGTGCGGAAGAAGCAAAAGTCATACCGGAAGACATCGTACCGGGAAGGATGCCAAAACCGCCGGTTATTGACGGTGTGCTTGAGGATGCATGGTTCAGGCACGGAGCAAAGACCGACGCGTTTTTTCTGAGAGGATGGGACAAACCGGTCAACAGGACGGAAGCATACCTGGCATACGATAATGATAATCTTTATATTGCGGTGCGCGCATATGTGCCCGATGTAACCAATATCGCGGCATCGGAGCACGAACGCGATAATCTGCGGGTCCACAGCGACGAATGCATAGAAATCCTGCTTGATACGACCTTTAACCGTCAAAGTTATTACCACCTGACTATGAACGCCGCCGGGTCCAAAACGGACTTCGGTCCCGGCAGGCTTCTTGCATGGAACGGCGACTGGCAGGGAGCGGTGCAGGTCAACCGGAAGACAGGCTCGGTGGATTATGAGTTCAGGATACCTTTTGTTCTTTTTACAGACCTGAATATTGCCGGACGCTGGGGATTGAATATCGGCAGGAACGACAAGTCCGCCGGCAATGTTAATTCGCTCATACGCACTGCACAGGTAAATTTTCATCTGCCCGATATCTTCCCTGCAATCGCATTTCCGGAGGGTGTCATGGAGTCTTACAGGGTTGGTTTCCGCTCGCTGAAGCTCATGGCCGCCGGTGGTTCGCGGTTCGGCGTTTCAGGCATGGTTGGAAACCGGGGAAGCGGATTGCCGGACGCCGAGATACGGATACTGGACAGGAAAAGCGGTGAGGTTCTCGGCACCCGCAGGGTTGCGCTGGGCCGGGGAGACACGGAATTTCTTGTCCCCGTTGACATCGGAGAAGATGTCAGCGCCGTGGATGCCGTCGTCAGCATAGTTGTCAACGGTCAGCCTCTCATCACCCGGACCGAACGCATGGTCCTGCTGCATCAGCTCGAGATGTACACCCGTTATAATTACTACATGAACGAAGATGCCGCGGTGCTCGCCGGTTCTCTCCGCCTGCCGGATGCGGACAAGCTCACCGGCAGAATAACTGTGGGGGGGAAAACTTTCAGCGTCATTATGGAGCCGGAATTTGCCTTTGACATTCCGCTTGAAGGCATTGGGAACGGGGAACATCGTATAATCATGGACATTTACAGGGGAACGGAGAAGGTTGTGAGCGGAACCGCCGGACTTGTCAGGCGGGAGTTCAAGGCGGGCGCTGCACAGATTGACCGTCAGCGGAGATGCCTTGTCGTTGACGGCAAGCCGTATCTTGTTATCGCACCCTTCTTCGGTATGCCGCGCGGCGTCAGTCCGGAGGACAGGGAGAAGGTGGCGGAAACCATGCTCCGGCACCATATGGATGCGGGGTATCGGAGCCTGATGCCCGGAGCGGTAGATGACCCGCCGGTACGCGAGCTGGCGCAGGCTTTTCTTGACCTCTGTGCACGGAAAAACATAAAGAGCGTCTTCTGGCCGTTCCGTTCATGGAACCAGAGAGAACGTGAGACTCCCGAAGAGCGCCTGCGGATGGTGCAGAGCAATGATATAATCGCCTGGCTGGTCATCGATGAACCCGAACTCTATGCTAAATCCGATGAGGTCGAAAGGTTTCTTGAAGCTTATATGGAGGCCAGCCCCTACACGCCGGTCTTTATGAACAACACAGTCATAGGTATCCCGGGCCGTTTTGCGAACCTGAAAACCGATATCCTGATGATTGACGACTACCTGACCAACCGTGAAGGCCGTAAGGTTGTGGAGATGCTCGATGCGGCAGACATGATGTGGGAAGCTGGAAGGGAAGAACGCAAGCCGGTTTTCTACTTCCTTGCCGGCGAGAACCTCCACAACCATTATCGCGAACCGACCTATGAGGAACAGATTGCGCAGACGTACGGGGTTATCATAGCCGGTGCGACCGGCATATCCTATTTCCTTTCGCTCGCTTACTACCCGGAGCATTATCGCGCTCTGGTGGACGTCAACCGTGAACTTCTGGAACTGGAAGATGCTATTCTGTCGCTTGAACGTACCCCGGATGCGTCGGTTGCAAATCCGCTTGTCCGGCTCATGACACGCAGGCTGGGCGGAAGCATCTATGTAATTGCTCTCAATGCGGACAACGAGCGTACGGCGGAGACGGAGATAGTTCTGCCGTCCGGGTTTGAATATGCCGACACTGCGGTTGTCAAGTTTGAAGACCGCCGGATAAAGGTTAATAACGGCAGGATATACGATACCTTCAAGCCGCTTGAGCGGCATGTGTACGTTGTGGAGGTCCGGTAGCCTCCGGGACAGGTTCTTCTCAACAATAACCGAAGTTTGGAAATGCAACGGGAGGTCATAAGATGATTTGCATTAAAAACGGAATGATGGCGGCGTTTTTTGCTCTGCTCTCTTTTTCGCTTTTTGCCGTTGGAACTGCTGCCGGGGAGGATGTTATATTCAGGAGTGATTTTGCGCAGATGCCCGAAGGGGTCAAAACAACCGGACAATGGACAATTAAGGATGGCTCCCTGCAATCACAGGGTGAGGGGATGTCCGTGCTTAAGATCGAGAACGGGAAGTTCGAGGATTTTTCCATGGATACCCGGTTCAGGTTCGTCTCCGGAGAGAACAGGGATCGTCACGGAGGTTTTCTCTTTTACGGT
>CAYQXZ010000148.1:0-4885 GCA_964421645.1 uncultured bacterium | reverse complement strand
TATACGGTTGTCAATTTTAATACAACCAACCCTGTTTTTTCCCTGCCTGTATATTAAAATTATTTTTCCGGCGGCTCTCCTGTTTCAATACATCTGAACCCGGTACCCACCGGGAAATAGGCATACGCCCTGTTACCCCTGCTCGTGGTGCGGCTATCCCACTCGGTGAAGGCAAAGCCGCCTCCGCGTATCGCCCTCGGAATCCATTCCCACGCCCCTGCTGTTTTAACAGGGTCGTCCTGGGGAGATTCGGAATAGTATTTCTTGTCAAACCTGTCATAAACCCATTCACGGACGTTGCCTGCCATGTCCATAACACCGAAAGGGCTGATATCCTTCGTGTGCGTGCCCACCGGCTTCGGCTTATCGGAAGAAACGTTCGCCCGTGAAGGATTCCATTCGTTCCCCCACGGATATCTGTAATTATCCTGTCCGCGGGCCGCATATTCCCACTGGGCTTCGGTCGGCAGTCGTTTCCCGAAAAATTCGGCATATTCTCTCGCCGCTGCCCAGTTCACCGGCATGACGGGCACTTTCTCCCATCCCCGTTTGGCGGAGAATATTTTTGTCGCCTCGTCAAGTTTTATCCCGCACAGCGGATGGTCAAGGTCGACTTTTCCCAGGGCCCTCATTAAAATCTGCGGATATTCGGTCACCTTCTCTTTTTCCATATATTTATTGAGAAAAAGGGCGAATTGTTCATTTGTAACCTCGTACTTATCCATCCAGAAGCCCCGGGTAATATTGACGGGATGCGGGGGCCTTTCCGCGTCTTCATACGGCATCTCAGGGTCATCAACGCCCATAATGAAGCTTCCTGCGGGAATCCACACCTGTACGACCCCGTCCTTTTCACTGATACGCTCGTTAATATTCTGTTTTGAAACATCCCCGCGCGATAATGAAGGGAAAAGCAGTATAAGAAAAATTCCTGCCACCAAACACCAATCCCGGAGTTTTCTGCACATTTGTCCTCCTGTATTAACGCGTCTTGATGCGCACCATGGATATCTTTTCGCCCTCGGCGGGCAAAGGTATCATGATGCAGGAATCTTGTTGGGTTATTCCCTCGAGTTTTTTCACCCTGCCGCCGGGAAGAACCAGTTCAGCCGCCGCAGGCAATTTGAGGCCGTGAACGGAAAGGTCAAAAGGCAGGTTAAACTGCCACTTCTCTTTCCGGAAGTCCAGGATGGAAACAAGTGCGCCTTTCCCGTCATCCCTCACGAAAACCCGCGCTTCAACATTGCCTGGAATAGCGGAAAGGCCAATACGGTCCTTAAACGAGCTTTTTTCGAGGTCTTCGTGAACCGCCCTGCGGAGCATTATGATATTTTTCTCCTCTTTCAGGGATGCGCTCAGGTATTCCGGACTTTCCCTGGCAGGTCCGTTAAACGTGTCAAACCTCTGTCCGTAAAGGAGGACATAGCTCATGAAATCCGCGAAGGATAATGTGTCTCCTGAAGACCCTTTATAAAAGTTTTTTGCAAGAAGTTTATTGCAGTCGCTGAAAAAAGCGCATGTACCGCTGAAGAGCGGGAAGCGCGGATGCGTATAGATGAATAACGCAGGCTCGCTATCTTCCTGCCCTATGCTCGCCAGCCACAGGGAATGAGTCTGGTAGTTCATGAAGCGGTCGCACATCGATTCCCCTATAATCCCGTAATCCTTGCCCACGGCCTTTACGATACGGTTGCCCATGTCTATGGTTGCCTGCGCGTGGGAAACCGGTCCGGCGTGCCCGTGGTTCGGATGAAAACATATACCTACGGCGCTCCACGGAGTGATATCCTGGTACCATGTATCCGCTTTATAGATATTCGCATATCTTGTCACCCAGAAATATGTCCAGTCGCTCCAGCCTTTTGAGCCGTAACAGCCGTGCCGCATATCCGTACCGCTCGGCCAACCGAGTTTCTGGCTGCCGTCCGGTTCTATTCTGCCCATCTCAAGCCATCCGTCGGCAAGAGGGTCGGCAGCCGGCAGGATTTTAACAATATCTTCAGGCAATTTCTGCATGTACCTGGGCTGGCGCATTATTCCGCCGGAACGCGCGTCAAAATCCCCGGCGTTGAAATAGAATCCTATCCGTCCGCCCCGCTTATGCAGGCTGTTAAGCGTGGAGATAAACTCTTTTTCGGACCCGCCGTAAACGTTGGGCATCTGCATGGCATACACCTCTTCACCCCCTGCGGACATGTGGTGCTGCCATGATTGAATGTAGTTGATGCCCATATTTTGAGCCCTTGTAAGAAGGTTCGGGATATCCGCGAAAGTTGCGCGGTTCGGACCGCCGCCGTCCATAATCCACCCGTCTTCGTCAAGGACCCACTGCGGAGTTTTCCTTACAGGCGCAGATTTATAAAACCATTCACGGTACCTGTCAGCGCTCCAGTGCCAGTCGCTCTTGTGCACTCCCACGGAAAAAGGCGCGGGCTGCCAGTCCTTACCCGGCCACAACAGCGACCACCTGCGGACAGTCAGGGCAACCTCGGAATTTTTCCCGTCGCCGGCGGCTTCAAAAATTGCGGGAACAACCGGTTCAACGTCATGTCCGGCAAGATATAATCCGCCTCTGGGACCGCTTAAATCCGTCCATGACATTGACGCCCCTCCGGGGCTTTCAAGTTTTCTCAAGGTTGAAGCCTTGCGTGCCGGTTCGCTTACAAGCAATCCTGCGTCCTGCGGCCATGCAAGAAATTGAAGGCTATCCTCCTCCGCTGCCCTCAATCCTCCCATTTGAGGAAATGCAACTCTATGAACTACAACCGCATCCCTCGGACGCAAAGGCAGTCGGTTTTCAATCCTGATGCTCCACCGGCTGATTTCGCCTGAAGGAGGCAGTTCAACCGTTACAGTCGCTTTTAATCCCTGGGAAAATTCGTGTAAAGCAGTAAAAACCTGCGTTCCGTCTCTTCTCTTTTCAATCCTGCATCCGCGGGCAGAATTGTTTGATGATTCCATCGGGACAACATCTGTTTCCCTGAAAAACACGGGGCACTTCTGGTAGGAAACAGTGTCCAGTGAAAAAAGCGGCTGCGGTTCATTCCGAGGAATCAGTTCAAGTCCTGTTTCAAGATTCCGCATGGAAACAACCGCTCCGCTGTGAGCGTCAAAGCCCAGGGAGATTTTCCCGTTTTCCAGAGTTATCGGTTCGCGCGCCCCCGTTAAAGGCGGGAAATCAAGAAAATTCGAAGTTCTTGCCGGGGAGAGATATAAAAGTTCTCCTCCCGCCCACAGGGCACTGCGCCAGCCTGCATTCCCTTTCAGTCCCGACAGTCCGCCTGCTTTTTCAATCAATTTCTTCTCCTTCCCCTGCAGCACTGCAATTTCTTCAAAACGGAACGCTTTTCCTCCGGCGTTGCCTGCAATAAGCCATTTTACTTCAACGGGTAAATCCCCGGGATTGGCGATTGCCGAATTTATTGCAACGTTTCCGTCTTTGCGGAAGACCATTGATGCGCCGCTTATGCCTAGAGCAGTTTCGGAAAGAAGAAGCCTTCCGAAACGGTCGGGTCTGTGGAAGGCATATCCGCCGAGGTCCGCCCATGTCTGGCTCTGGTTAGCGGATTTGTCGTTCCGGCAGAGATTGAAACCCAGCATTTTCCCGGGCTGCGGCACAACCCCTACGGTGGAAAACGGTATCTCTATTTCAACATGCCACCTGCCCTTTTCCCTGCGCGCTGCAGCACGCCATTCTCCTTCCCATCCGCCGTCCATACCGCGCCCTTCGTATCTCGCTGCTACGGAATTGACGACAAACTGGTAATACTCTTTTCCTCCGAACTCCGGAGCAATAAAAAGTTCTATGGAATCATCAGTATAAACCGGACCGCCGTGCTGTCTCACCGTAACAAGCGGGTCGGCCTGCTGATATACGGTGATGCCGAATACCAGAGAATTCTTTGTATGGACAATCCTGCAGGATGTCGGGTTGATAGGAGACTGGCTTCCGGTGGAAAGCGACATGTCCCGGAATTCAACCGTGTTATCCCATGCCGATTCTTTGAAGTAGCCGTCTATATCTATCGCGTCTTCAACTGGGATGGCTGCAGCTGTCGGCGGAAACTCAGGAAAATCAAGTTTCTTTTCAACAGGAACGGCATTGTTGCCGCCGTCTGCTACAAAACAATCCCGGATTTCTTCATCTGTCAGCACGCGGTCAAAAATTCTGAATTCGTCGTATGCCGTTCCGCTGGACGCTATCGTCAAGAAATTTATATCTACAGGCAGGGCATTTTTTTTCCTTGCCTTCTGTGAAATGAATTTTCCGTCAACGTAAAATCCGGCGGTTCCCTGTTCGTCCCATGTAAGAGCAAAGAACTTCCACTGCCCTTTTTCCCATCCTTTCACCTCGGGAAGGTAGTTATCAAGGTTATCTCCCTGGGCGCTGTGATACTGGTAGGCGCCTCCCAGTATATTCTCAGGGTAACGCCAGAAAGCCATTGTGTCCTGTCCTCCCGCGCCTGTTCTCTGGTATGCGGAAAAAAAGTAAACCCAATTGGGTGACGGCTTTGCGGGCTCCCAGTTGACCGGTTTTGCCCAGAAAGTTATGGTCCCCCGCAATGTGTCAAAATTACCTTTCGCATCGTAATATAGGTTCCCATTTTCCAGCAAAACTGCCTTTCCCTGCACTCCCTCAATGTATTTCACCGAATCTTCGGGTTTCTTCTGGGAACCTGTACTGTTACCTTTCGCAAATTCCGCGTCAATGGTCTCCTCAAAAGAAAGATGGAAAAGGGGTTCTTTTTCGGCGGCGGATGAAAAAAATACCGCCATGCAAATCCATAAAACAACCAAAACTGACGTTATTTTAATACGCATATTCTCCCCCCTCAGTGCAGGTCCACCCATGTGGAACCGCCTGTGTTAAGTCTCAACTTATTCG
>CAYQXZ010000147.1:0-4937 GCA_964421645.1 uncultured bacterium | reverse complement strand
AAAATTCCGGACCTGCGGATTGCTCAAACCCGTTGATCTGCGGAACGTTGTGCCCGGCCGAACGGATACACCAGATATCATATCGCGAACGGCTGAAAGTCTTTGCTGAATAGGTTTCAACGCCGATATCTATCACACAGGGCGTTCCGGCAAGAAAGATAATAAACTGCCCTGTATCGTTATGATTGTGATTTTCGTTGTTACTTCCTCCCTTGACCGCCAGCACAAACCCCTTTCCGTCATCCGACTTTTCACGAGAGACCATCACCTGGATGGAGGGCATCCAGACTGTCATATCATGTTTCAGTTCCTCCGGTTCAACTTCCGGCGGCACCCAGAAGAGCTCCCTGATCATGTGCGTCAGGTTCCCGTAGAGCTTATCAGAAGCCTGATTACTACTGTCCCAGTTTCTGGATGAAAGCAATGCTATGTTCTGCAGACTTCTATCACCACACTTTTCACCGTACCTGTAAACAACGGCGCGCCTGATATCCGGGACAGCGGGCCCGTCCGCGAAATTCACAAACCACCTGCCAGCAATGTGCGCATTGGAAATGTACCTGCCCATGTTCCTTATGCGCGGCTCATCGCAGATATTTATCTTCCCGCCTGAACGTGAATAGAGCAACTCCAGGAAAATCAGCATTGCCCCCGCGGCGACTCCCCAGTAAGAAGACCCTTCGTCACAGCCGCCGTCATCACCGTAGTTGTCTATGAACCTTTCGACCGCCCGCATGAGTTTCAGTGTCAGGGGAGCAAGCCGTTTCCTGTCATCCAGAACATAAAACGCCGCTCCCAGGACATTTGACGCGCACCACGGATTCCAGTTGTTCCTCTTGTAAAGCCACCTGAAGTCACTGCTTTTCTCAACAGGGCTTATCACCCGGGCGGTTATCTCCTCTCTCAACCGTTCGCAGAAAGATGGTGATAGCGCCTCCAGTGCATCATTAAGAAGGTACAACCCTTCAGCCAGTATCATGGCGGTCTCGCATGCAAAAAGGTCAACCTGGTACTGGTGAAAATCCGGCAGGGAGTCGTCTTCAAGTCTGTGGGCATGCGCAGGCAGGCACCACGTGCTCTCCTCCATGATACAGGACATGCCATTCACTATCTCGTCCAGAAACTCCCCTCTATAATCCATGCACTCGGCAATAATAAGGTCAGACAGCCTCAGGCGCCTGGCAAAATAGGGCTCTTCGTAGTTTTTCCTGATACCCGTGCGCGCGAAATCCATGTACAGGGAAGCGGGCAATGAGGGCCAGGGCTTGCCAGGCGATTCCCGCACCTGTCTCATAAGATATTCTCTCCTGCGCGAATTAGCAGGTGCCGATAGCATGCCCTTCCATGCCTCGCGGTCTGACGCAGGCGGGAACGGATGCCATTCGCTCCGCTCTGCAAACACCCTCTTCAGGAATCTTGCATCATAACGAAGAAAAAATTTCCTTTTGGACGGCATGTCCTCCTCCGGCAACTCGTTCTTGCTCATGAACAAATATGTCCCAACACTTTATCACATCCGCATTGCTTCTTCAATCCTGCCGGATAGTATTATTGAGAACCCTTGGTACCCCCTGAAAGGTTGTGCTATCATGTCTCAAAGTCAATCCGACGGCCTAACAATTAAGGGTTGAGGAGCACACCGTGAGAATCATATATTTTGACATTGACTGCCTGCGGCCTGACCACCTGGGATGTTACGGGTACAAACGTCCCACATCCCCCACGATAGACGGCATGGCAAAACAGGGGGTATGTTTTGACAATTATTACTGCGCCAGCTCGCCGTGCCTGCCCTCGCGGGCGGCATGGAGCTCCGGACGTTTTGGCATCCGCAACGGGGTTATCTCCAACCATAGCGCAGGCGCCAGGTTCCGTATTGCGACCAGCAGGTATTCAGGGCCCGAACAGGACAATGAAATGCTCGTGCGCCAGCTGCGCAGGCATGGATACGACACCATAAGTTTCTCCAACTTTGCCGACAGGCACAGCGCATTCTGGTTCATGTGCGGCTGGACGGAATTCCATACCCCCAACCTCAAGAGCAGCGGAGTAACCGCGGACGAAGTGAACGGGCTCCTGTTAAGCTGGCTCAAGCACAACGCGAAGAAGGAAAACTACTTCCTCCATATCAACTACTGGGACCCTCACCGCTGTTACACCATGGACGCTTCATGGGCGGACAGATTCAGGGACATACCCGTGCCGCAGAAGTGGCCGGATGAAGAGACCATCAGAAAGCACCAGTCAATAAAAGGATTTTTCACCGCGCAGGAACAGTTCAGAGACAATAAGAGTCCATTCCCGTTGATGCCGGGTTCCGTATCGTGCCGCGCCGACTTTGAGCACATGGTTACCGGCTATGATGCAGCAATCGCCTATACCGACGCTCATATCGGGGAAGTGCTTTCTGAATTTGACAGGCAGGGGATTCTTGATGATGCCGCGGTGATAATCACAGGCGACCACGGGGATGCGTTCGGCGAACACGGGATATACTCCGACCACGTCTGCGCCGACGAATGTATCCACAGAATACCCTTCGTTGTCAGGTGGCCCGGGGTTTCGGCAAAAGGAAAGCATTCCGTAGCATTCCTGTACAACGTTGACTTCCCGCCGACCCTCTGTGACCTGCTCGGCATGCCCGCACCCTCAGGGTGGGACGGTTCGTCCTTCAAAGACAATATCAAAGGATTGGACAACCTTGACCGGGACTATCTCGTCTGGGACTGCGGGCTTTACACCGTTCAGAGGGCGGTACGCACAAAGACTCACCTCATGATAAAAACGTACGACAATTACGGTTATCCGTTCGCTCCGGTTGAGATATACGACATGACAAAGGACCCATACCAGACAAGAAACATTGCGAATGAAAATCCCTCCGAAGTGAGGAAATGCACGGAAATAATGGACGGCTGGGTGGAGGAACAGAAGCAGAAAACCGGTTGGGTTTCAGACCCCCTGAATGAGATTCTGAAGGGGCGGTCTGCAAGAAAAACCTGAAAAATATTTACCTACGACAAGATTATGGAGGGATATTAGAAAATCTTCTTAACATCATCGTAGAGTGCTGCCCAGACATTCTGTTTTAACCGGAATTTCGTCCCGTGATTGTGTCTTGTTCGGGCATCAAAATCGACCAACAAATTACCTGCCTCAACACAACAAAGAAATTTCTCAAAAGAAAACCCCGACAACACAAAAAGATGAATATAGGAAAAAAATTCATGATTATTCTCAACTTTTGAATCTGCAATCACATAAAAACAGTTCTTTATCTTCTCGCCAATTGAGTATTTAAGGTCCTCAAAACCCCAGTACGGTTCAGGATCAACAGGACCTAATCCTACCCTTTTCTGAACTGAAGCAAGCCATTTTTGAATCACGGGATTTGAGGAATCAACCTGTTTAGAATCGAATATGAATCTCAATTTCGCGGATTGTCTATCTACAAGTATCTTGAATCCACGATTGGTATAGGAATTTGCACTGGTGGTTGAACGGAAGCTCATTTCTGTCTTGGGATGAATCAAACCGGCCTTCTTATGCGGCCAACCGTATTTTGGAAGCAGAATATTGCTTACTATGCATGCTGCTGTAGGGGAAGGTTCTATATGTTTCAGAGTTATTAAAGAGGATGAATGGGCTCGTTGACCCTTGAGTTCCCACTCTCTTGCGTTTGGTATTGGCAAATTATTCTCTGGTATTCCGAGAAGAATTTCTAAGGTATTGCCTACGGCTCCGTCATTCCTGGCATCCGGCGTAGACTTAACACTCTTATGCCATCCCTGTGAAGCAATGGATTTGATTTCATCAATTAATTCTTCTTTTGAAAATAGTCTCATTTCATCAATTGTTCTTGTTTTCTTGGCGGTTTCCAAAAATCAAGAAGGTACTCAAAAGTAACTCCCATGGTAATATAATTGCTCGGCCAGCCAAAAATCCCAATATTGTTTACGACATTCGTACGGTCCCAGATTATGATATTGCGTAATTCATAGCCCCGCTTACGCAATTCTTCTATCAATGCCACGTGAATTGTGATTCTACGGTTTTCCCACCACATATCAGGAACGTTGATGACACAATGAGCCTTTTCCCTGAGAAGAGGCAATAACTCTTCGAAAATATCCCCCATGGCTGAAGTATATGCTTCTATAGATAATATCCCTAAGTCGCGTTCGTCTTGCGAATATTGTTCAATCTTGCCCAATTGTTCGTTGTTTCTGTCCCGTCTTGATTTATTCTTCCTTGCACGATTCAAAAGATTGGCATATGGGGGGGATGTCCAGATTAAACTTGCTGTCTCGGGAGCAATGTATTTTGGTATGTTTCTCGCATCATCCTGGATGGCAATCTGTTTGCAGGAATTGAATAGACTGCCGTGTTTCTTAAGTCTTTCTTCACATAGTTCAATATAATTTTTCTGAAGATCAAAGCCTACGGCATTTCTGTCAAGATCTTTAGCCGCAAGCAGGGTCGTTCCACTCCCCACAAAGGGATCTAGTACTAATTGTCCTTTGTGTGTAAACAATTCTATAACCTTTCTTGAGAGGGATATCGGGAAAGTTGCCGGATGGACGGATTTATCTCTTACGTCTCTTGATTCGTAGAAAAACTGCCATACTCCAATTTGAGATTTCAGCCAATCCCTTGGCTTCATACAATTTATATGCGTAGGGCCACAATTACACAACCGTTCATTGCCAATCTCTAAATGCTGTCCATATAAAGCAGTTCCCTCCCTTATAACCAGAGGTAATTCTTCTTTTCCTCTTGTGCGGCTTTCGAGTTTTCTTGAAACTTTGGCTTTCTTACCGATTGTTTGTTTTTTCTTTTTCATTTTCGCCTGTTTTGAATCTGAATATTCATATTGTACCACACAAAAACTCTATTCTTGTTTATACCTTAGCCTTTGATTTCAGGAGTTTGCGGAC
>CAYQXZ010000146.1:0-5045 GCA_964421645.1 uncultured bacterium | reverse complement strand
TGCAAACAGATTATAGAGATAATGCAGATGCTCCAGGAGAAAACAAAGGGCAACCTTACAGCTGAGGAAGAGAAATTGCTGACAGGCATCACGGCGGAACTTCAGCTGAATTACGTTGACGAATTGAAGAAGCCTTCCCCCGAAAAGAAAAAGGAAGAACAGAAAACGGCTAATGCAGAACAAAAGGATAAAGAGGAAACTGGATGAGGTGCCGGATATACCTGGCGTCTACCTGATGAAGGACCGCCGGGGTAACGTCATTTACGTGGGCAAAGCCATATCCCTGAAAAGAAGAATAAGCTCGTACTTCCAGGAGGGCCGCTCGGACACAAAGCTTCTTGTTTTATCGGCAAACATCAGTGATTTTGACGTCGTCCCGCTGGCATCGGAAGCCGAAGCCCTTATACTGGAAAACAATCTCATAAAGAAGTACAAACCGAGATATAACACGAATCTCAAGGATGACAAGAGTTATCCTATGGTAAAAATAACCGCCGAAAGTTTACCCTCAATAAGAATTGTCAGGGAGGAAGAGGACGGCAGGTCCCTGTACTTCGGTCCCTTTACAGACGTTGAGCTGGTAAGAAACGTATTGAGGTTCATCAGAAGATACTATCCTGTCAGGAACTGCCGGTACGACCTGGACAGAAAAAAGGTCCGCCTTTGCAGCCAGTATCATATACGCAGATGCTGCGGGCCCTGCGAAACGAAGGTGACGGAAAAAGAATACAGGGAAATTGTGCGCGGGATGGCATCTTTCTGGAGCGGCAATTACAAAAAGTTCCGCAAAGAGCTTAAGAAGCAATTGACCGCAGCGATCCGGAAGTTGCATTTTGAAAAGGCGCAGGAAATAAAGAACCGACTTTTCATGCTGGAAGCAATTGGAAAAAAATTTCCATTGAGAGATGAACGCTCCCTTGTTTCATACGGAGAGAGTAACGTACTGGAAAATCTCAAGAAGATTCTTTCACTTGATAAAATCCCATACCACATAGAGGGATACGACGTTTCCAACGTCTCCGGCGTGCATTCAACTGCAAGCAAGGTTTCTTTCAAGGGAGGAACGAAGGATAGTGACAACTATAGAAAATACAGGATAAAATATGGGGACGGGATTGACGACTGCCGCATGATTGAAGAGGTTATCACGAGACGCTTTGATTCGGAAGATGAGAGGAAAGAACTTCCCGACCTTATACTGGTTGACGGCGGAAAGGGACAGCTTAACAGCGCCGCAAGGGCCTTGAAGAAGCTAAAAATATGCATACCGGTAATTTCTCTGGCAAAGTCAAACGAGGACATTTACGTTTCCGGAGCAAAGGGCTTTTTGAGACTCAAGTATGATTCCCGTGAACTGCATCTCCTCCAGGCAGTCAGGAACGAGGCACACAGGTTTGCGGTTTCGTATCACAGGAATCTACACAGGAAGAGCTACAGGGAAAACATATAATGCTTAAATTTATTGACGAGGCAAAGATCTGGATAAAGGCCGGAGACGGCGGTGACGGGTGTGTCGCCTTCAGAAGGGAGAAATTCGTCCCGAGAGGCGGTCCTTCGGGCGGAGACGGCGGTAACGGCGCCGACGTCATATTTACCACAAAGAAAGACGTGCGCACGCTGATAGATTTCCATTACAGACAGCATTTCAAAGCCGAAGACGGGGCCGCCGGCCAGGGCAGCAAGAAAGAGGGCAAATCCGGTGAAAATCTCGTTATCTTCCTGCCGATCGGAACACTTATACGGGAAATAACGGACGACGGGGAAATCCTGCTTGCTGACCTTGTGAAAGAGAACGAATGCTTTGTCGGAGCGAATGGCGGCAAGGGCGGCAAAGGAAATACCCATTTCAAATCATCAACAAACCAGGCGCCCAGAAAATTTACAAACGGAGAAAAGGGCGAGGAAAAGTATATACACCTTGAGCTGAAACTTCTTGCAGACGCAGGCATTGTCGGCCTTCCTAACAGCGGCAAGTCCACGCTTATATCAAAGATTTCGGCGGCAAGGCCCAAGATAGCGGATTATCCGTTTACCACGCTTGTCCCCAATCTCGGGGTTGTCAATCTCGGGGCAGGGAGAAGTTTTGTGATAGCCGATATACCGGGTATCATAGAAAAGGCTTCCGAAGGCAGGGGACTCGGGTACCAGTTTTTAAAACATGTGGAACGTACGAAAATTCTCGTTCACCTGGTTGACCTCTCTCTGCCGGATGCCCTGCAGAGATACTGGAATATCCGCCAGGAACTGGAAAAGTACGGAAAGGATTTATCCAATAAAAAAGAGATTGTCGTCGGCAATAAGACTGATCTGCCCGGCACCAGGGAGAATGCCGAAATTTTCCGCAAGAAGTTCAAGGAGGTGTGTTTCATATCAGCGATGACGGGTGAGGGCATAAAACCAATGCTGGAAGCCGTCTGGAGAAAAATACATCAAGAAATAGCGTCTGACTCATATGTTTCCTCCCCCTCGAGGGGGGAGGAGAGTACACGGCTGAAAGCCGTGGACTGTGGGGGTGACAACAGGGAGAATCCAAGTGAAGACTGAAATCGCACAGATGAAAGATAAATGCCTGGCGCTTTCCAAAGAACTTGAGAAGACCATGAAGAATTTCGGGATTGACGCAATGCGCAATGAATTTATTCTTCTGGACAAGGAACGTGAAAAGAAAGGTTTCTGGAACGTTCGCGACGACAGGCAGAAGATGGACAAATGGAACGTCCTCAACGAAAAGCTTTCCGGCGCCGATGCGATACGTGCGAAGATTGAAAATCTCACGGCAATAATTGAGCTTCTATCCAATGATAATGACGAAGAGATGGAAAAAGAAGGAATGAAGATATCAGGTGAGATTGAGAAAGCCTTGGCAGAATTCAGGATGAAGCTGATGTGGACCGCGGAGGAAGATTCAAAAAATGCGATAGTGGAGCTTCATTCGGGCGCAGGCGGAACCGAGGCATGCGACTGGGCAAGCATGCTCTGGAGGCTATACAGCAAATGGGCGGCAAGAAAGGGATTCACCGTTAATGTGGTGGACTTCCTGCCGGGCGAGGAAGCAGGAGTCAAAAGAGTTACAGCAATAATATCCGGATCCTACGCATACGGGTACCTGAAAGGCGAGAACGGAGTACACCGTCTGGTGAGAATATCCCCCTTTGATTCCAACAAGCGCAGGCACACCAGTTTTGCGGCCGTCAGCGTTATACCCGAGGTCCCGACCGACATAAACATTGAGATAAAAGAGGATGACATTGAAATGGATACCTTCAGATCCGGCGGCGCAGGCGGACAGAACGTAAACAAGGTCTCAACCGCTGTGAGAATCAAGCATGTCCCGACAGGCATAGTCGTCCAGTGCCAGACCGAGCGTACGCAGTTTAAGAACAGGGAACTTGCGATGAAACTTTTGAAGAGCCGCCTATATCAGCGGGAACTTGAAGAAAGGGAAAAAGCCGAAGCAGAGAGAAGAGGCATGCAGAAGAAGATAGAGTGGGGCAGCCAGATAAGATCATATGTTTTCTGCCCCTATACAATGGTAAAGGATCATAGAACGGGACATGAGGTAGGTAACGTTGAGGCCGTTATGGACGGCGAGATAGACGGTTTTATTGAGGCGGAGCTGGAATGGCTCGCCAAGACTTAATTTATCCGTGGTCCCTCTCCCTTGATGGGAGAGGGGCAGGGTGAGGGTGAAAATGAAAATCCTGATCGGAACAGGGCCAACTCGCGAATATCTTGATCCCGTGCGTTTCATCAGCAATCCATCCACGGGAAAGATGGGCTACCTCATTGCGCAAGAATGCATCAAGCAAGGATACAGGGTTACGATTGTCACCGGCCCCACCCATCTTGAGCCGCCGCCGGAAGCAGAGCTTATAAAGGTTGTGAGCGGCGAGCAAATGAGACGGGAGATAGTTACCAGATTTCGCGCTGCTGACGTCCTTATAATGTGTGCTGCAGTGAGCGACTGGAAGCCCGCAAGAAAAGCAGCACGTAAGATAAAACGCAAGAAATCATGGAATCTGAGACTTGTACCAAATCCGGATATTCTCAAGGAAACATCAAGGATAAAAAGACCCGGTCAGAAAACCATAGGATTCGCCCTTGAAACATCCGGACTCATGAAGAACGCGCGAAAAAAACTCATGGATAAGCGACTTGACCTGATTGTTGCCAATACCCCTGAATTCTTCGGGGAGCAGGAGAAGCCTTCCAACGTTGTTTTCATACACAAATGCGGACATGCAGAGAAATTCAGAAAAGCTACAAAGAAACAAACCGCCCGCAAGATTGTTTCTCTCCTTCCACGAATATAAAATAACCGATCTGCCGGAATTGCTTGACAGAATTAAATTCCTTTGATACTTTGTATACAAAGTATATCCCGCGTTGCGTAAGGTTATATAACCATTGGAAATCCACATAAGCCTTATCTATCACAATTATGCTGTCCAAAGATACGGGTAAAAAAAGATCCTGTGCCGCCTTCACCTCATGCCGTTTACCGTCCGTAATTATCACAAACGAAGGAATTGTCCCTTTGTACTCTAAAAGGGTGTGCAGCTTTAATGCGCCCTTCCGTTTCCGAAACTTAGCCCACGGAAACATTGACAAACAAAGTTCTATCACCGATGCATCTTCAAGCCTGTCTCTATATCCCGCAGGCTTTTCTTCCCTGATGCTTGCGCATACAGATTTACCAGAAACTGGTTCCACGCCGTGAAATGCTTGGTATATCTGTTTGCCTGTTGCCTTGCCACATCCTGTTCAAACTGATACCTCGGCAGCATGTTTAGCAACTGATTGAAAATTGTGTTATTATATTTCATGCCGACCTTTTTGTTAGGGTTAATCGTTTCGCTAAAACAATTCTACCTTCGGGAGGTCGGCTCCAAATTCTCTAAATTGTCAAAAAACTTTTATTGGACAGTACTGCTAAAAAATATAGAATATAATACCCAAAAAGGAGATAAAAGTGGAGAAATTTAAGGGGGTCTATGCGGCACTGCTAACGCCCTTCAATAAAGACGGCATGGTGTGCAAAACAC
>CAYQXZ010000145.1:0-5053 GCA_964421645.1 uncultured bacterium | reverse complement strand
TCAGGCACTACCCGAGAAGACACGGAAAAACAACCGTGCGCGCCAGCCACATACCAAGGACTCTCCGAACGGTCTACAGAATGTGGAAGGATATATATATGGGGAAAAAATGTGAAGAGTAAAAGGGAGAAGCTGTTTATTGCGTCGCTCGTAATTGCCGCTTTTTGCCTGCGGCTGTTATGGATCTTTCATCTTGACAACAGCATTGACGTATGGGGCGACTGGTGGGATGAGATTGCCTCCAACCTCGCGGCAGGCAGGGGATTTTTCATCGCAAATCCTTTTAATCCCGGAGGTATGCCGTATTATTCATGGCGGCCGCCGGCTTTCCCTCTTTTTCTTGCAGGCATCTACGTCGTTTTCGGACACAGCTTCCTTTATGCGAAGATAGGCCTTGCGGCGATAAGCAGTCTTTCCGTGCTTTTCGGATATTTCGCGGCGTCCCGTCTGTTCGGTCCTGCGGCCGGAAGACTGACAGCTGTCGCAATGGCGATTTATCCCACGTTCATTTTCTTCACCGGGTATCTTGCCCCGGAAACCCTGACGCTATTTTTCATTTTGTTGACGGTATTCTTTTTGACGAGGCGGATGGATAGTCCTGCCGTCAGGGATTTTCTGTTTGCCGGCCTGGCGCTTGGCTGTGCGGTAATGTGCAGGACAATCATGGCATTGTTTTTCGTCTTCATACCGGCATGGATGGTACTGCTATACGGCGGCGGGAAGGACGCAATGAAAAAGTCCGCCGTGCTGGTTGCAGGCATGTGCATAATCATCCTGCCGTGGGTGGCAAGAAACTACAAAATCCATAAGACATTTGTTTTTCATTCAACGGATGCCGGCCAGGCGCTATTCATAAACAACAACCCGGAATCCTTCAATGACCCGCGGGGATTCTCGTATTCATACGACATAAAAGATTTCAGTGATATGAGTGAGATAGAGAACAGCAGACTGCTCGCATCAAGAGGAAAAGACTTCATCGTGCGCAATCCTTTGACCTTCATGAAATACGTATCCAGAAGATTTGTGAACTTCTGGCGTCCGTTCCCGAGAACGATTTCCGGTCCCGGGCAGGCATATTCAAGGATGCACCAGGTTCTGGGCGGAATCTGCACGATTCCGGTTTTCCTTCTCGCCCTTGCGGGCATTTTCCATTCGGCACGCAACTGGAGAAAACTATTCCTCCTGTATTCGCTCGTTTTCTATTACTCCGGCACTTATATTCTTGTAAGGGCGACAATACGTTACCGTATGCCCATTGAACCTTACCTGCTCATGTTTGCGGCCTGCGGAGTTCTGGCTTTCCTGCATAAGGGACGGGGGAGGTTAAAGGCTCAGAAAAGGGTGCCATGAAAAAAGAATTCTATGAAGAGTATTTTCTTCTTGAGAAGGACTACTGGTTTTTCAGGAGCCGCAGGAAGATTGCACTGGGCATTCTTGACCGGATGCTGAAGGGCAGGAGAGACTTGAGAATACTCGACGCCGGTACCGGTACCGGAGTCATGATAGAGGCGCTGAAAAGATACGGGCATGTGACCGGCGTTGACAGCAGCGAAGAGGCGATACGGTACTGCCGTGAACGGGGAATTTGCGGCATAGTGAATGCTTCCGCCGAAGATATGCCTTTCGAGGACGGCAGTCTTGACCTGATCTGTGCAATGGACCTGCTTGAGCACGTTGAGGACGACGTAAGAGTTCTGAAAGAGTTCAGCAGAGTGCTTAAGCCCGGGGGATTGGTTTTCCTGACGGTTCCGGCATACAGATTCCTGTGGACGGCGCACGATGAGATAAATATGCACAGGAGGCGTTACGGTTCGCGCGAGTTGAAGGCGGCAGTGGAATCCGCAGGTTTCGTTGTCAGGAAATTCTCGCATTTCAATTCACTCCTTTTCCCCTTCGTTGCCGGGGCGAAAATTCTGCGCAGGCTCTGTTCCGGAAGGAAGCGCGCATGTGCGAAATCCGATTTCATTCCCGTGCCTCGCGTAGTAAATGGAATTCTTGGGGCGATATTTTCGTCCGAGAGTATCCTGCTGAAGTTATTGAATTTTCCGTACGGGGTCTCGCTTATGTGCGCGGCAAGTAAACCGTTAACAACATGAAAAAAGAATACGCGGGAAGTGTGCTGCGGATGGAGTTGTGCTGTCTGGGATATCTTGTTTTCCAGGTCTTATTTGCGCTGTCGAGGAAAGGCCATTCGGGCGTTGCGGCTCTTGCCGGGAAATACCTGCCCTTTAAGTTCATTCAGGATGCCACAGCCGGATTCCTTGGCGCCATACCTTCATGGATGTATTCTTCTTATGGGGTGGGCAGCTATTACGGCTTGCTCATCATCCTGTTTTTCACCGCTTACCTGACTGCATTCAAAATATTCAGCAAAGAAACGGTTTCCCTGCGTTTCCTGATTCTTTCATCACTGCTTTTCTGCTTTACTCTGTTTTTCTTCGTTCCTGGCAAACATCATGACATTTTTCTTTATATCTTCCAGGGCAAGATGGTATCTTTCTACGGTGCTAATCCTTACTTTACGAGGCCGGCCGTATTTGCAGAAGATAATCTTTTCAGGTTTGTCGGCTGGGGGGGATTCACCTCATCTTACGGGCCGGTATGGCATCTATTCTCGGCGTTACTGTACCGGCTGGGCAGGGACAATATAATTCTTGAAATAGCCGTATTCAGGGCTTTCATAATTTTGTGCCACCTGACGAACATATACCTGATTTACCATATTCTTAACAAGGTAAGACCTGGCTTCAGGAGCGCCGGAACTTTGCTGTACGCATGGAATCCGCTGGCGCTCATCTTTGCGTCTGCCGGAAGCACAAATGATTTTCTCATGCTGACCTTTCTCTTAACCGGGATATGCCTGCATCTGAAAAAGGAGGTATTCCTGCCCGCGGCATGCTTCGCACTTTCGGCGCTGACGAAATTTTCCTATATCCTGTTCTTCCCCCTGTATCTCAAGATACTGAAGAACGGTAGAAACATCTTTCTTGCATCGACCGTCTTCCTTTCCGTTGCAGTTCTCGCCTGGCTTCCGTTCTATGCAGGCCCGCAATCGTTTCTCCGGCCTTTCTGGGCGACGGGGGTTCTTTCGCATTCCTTCCTGTTTTTGTTGAATTTCATCGTAACACTCGCAGCGGGGGAGCTCTTTGCCACAGTCGTTGCGAACACTGTAAAAATAGTGCTTTACCTTCTATTCCTGACGCTCTTTATCTTCATATTCAAAAAAGTGCGTTCATTGAACGCCGTGCTGGCTTCGTGCGCAGTGCTGTTGCTGATTCTTGTCTGTTGCGTAATGCCCACGTGGGCAACGTGGTACGTTCTCTGGTGCATGCCGTTTGCGGTTCTCTCCGGCGCGCGTGAAATCATATTGCCATGCATGGTCTTTTCCTTCTCCGCCCTGTTTTCACTGATACCATACTACTTTTTTCATTCATACGCCCCTGGATTTCAGATACTGACACTGCTTCTTGCTTTACCTTTGCCGCTGGCGGCGGCGGTGAAAATGAAAACATGGAGGCATATCCTAAATGAAACTGTCGGTAATAGTGCCGGTGTATGACGAGAAAACCAGCATCCTTGAAATACTGAAAAGGGTGCGGCAGGTCCCCGTGCAGAAAGAGATAATAGTTGTTGATGACGGGAGCACCGACGGCACAAGAGAAATATTGGAGAATGTGATTAATGATAAGTGGTCGGGGGACAGTGAAAAACAAAATGAAATAGAAGTGATATTCAAGAAGAAGAACGAAGGTAAGGGGGCGGCGATAAGGGAAGGGCTGAAGCACGTAAGCGGAGAGGTCGTAGTCATACAGGATGCGGACCTGGAATATGACCCGAAGGACTGGTTGAAGATGCTGCTGGTCATGAGAGAGAAGAATGCAGACGTGGTTTACGGTTCAAGGGTACTGGGGAAGGGAGAAAAATCTTCTGTGGCTTTTTATCTCGGTGGGCGTTTCCTGTCGTTACTCACAAATCTCCTGTATGGAACAAGGATAACCGATGAACCGACATGCTACAAGATGTTCAAAACAAATGTCATTAAATCAATGAGACTTGACTGCATCGGATTTGAATTTTGTCCCGAGGTGACGGCAAAGGTCGCGAAGAAGGGATACGGGATTGTCGAGGTGCCCATAAGTTACAGGCCGAGGAAGATTAAAGAAGGCAAGAAAATCAGATGGAAAGACGGCGTTACCGCAATAGCTACCCTGATCAGGCTGAGGTTTTCAAAACGATGAATTGCCTCATTTGCGAAGGAAAAAGTTGTCTGGTGTGGAAAGAGAGACAATACAGGGCTTACAGGTGCAGGAAGTGCAGGATCGTCTTCCTCTATCCACTGCCTGCAAACCCTTCGATCATATATAATGAGGACTATTTCCGGAAGTGGTATATAAAATATTATAGCCGAAGAAAGGCATACGTGGGAGAATTGTTTTCTGATATGGAGAAACAGGTCGGAAGAAAAGGGAAACTGCTTGACGTGGGATGCGGCGCAGGGATTCTCATGGAGGTTGCAGGAGAAAGGGGCTGGGATGTTTGCGGACAGGATGTTTCGCCTTTTGCCGTGGACTACTGCCGGCAAAAGGGATTCAAGGTTTACAACAGTCCCCTGCCTGAACTGGATATTCCAGGAAACTCCTTCGACCTCATTACGCTTTTTGATGTTATTGCTCACCTGAAAGATCCTGTTTCTTATATCCGGTCCTGCAGTAGATTGCTTAAACCGGGAGGTTCCCTTGTAATAAAGACCCCGTATCATCCTCCATATCTATTTCTTACGGCGAATCTTTTTTCGTTTACCGGAAAGAGCAGGGGACTGCTTCACGTCCCCGCCCAGATTTTCCACTTCCAGGAAGATTCACTCGATTCGATTACCGGAAAATTTGAATTTGAAAGCCCCGTCTGTTTGATTACGAGAGAGTTTTTCGTCGTAGAAACGTGTTGCGGATTGAAACCTCTTTCGGCAAACCTGTTGAAAATGCTCCTGTCGCGCAAAACGATACTCGCGATCATAAGAAAGAGAGATGAATAGAAAAGAGAGGATTATTGC
>CAYQXZ010000144.1:3778-5065 GCA_964421645.1 uncultured bacterium | reverse complement strand
GGATGGGGGGCTGAGATAGCAGCAAGGGCAGGCAGAGATATCTTTGACTACCTTGATGCTCCCGTAACCCGGGTATGCGCACCTGATACGCCTGCGCCGTTCTCAACCCCGCTGGAAGAAGCGTTTGTCCCGGACAAGACCAGAATCAAGGCGGCTGCGGAAAAACTGATTTAGGGAGGTCGTCATGACTTCACGGGAAAGGTTTTTGAAGACCCTGCAATTCCGGAAGGTTGATGTTCCGTGGGTGAGGGCATTTGCTTTCATCTGGCCTGAGACATGCGCTGTATGGCGCACACAGGGATATGACGGACCTGAACTCGGGTGGCACGGGGAAGGCCTGCCGGAAAGGTTTGGGCTGGACAAACTTCTGAGGGTCGACCCCTGGTACGGACCCGTTCCGGAATTTGAATACAGGGTTCTTGAGGAAGACGGGAAAACCAAGCTCTATGTAAACCATGAAGGGATAGTGATGCGCGAGTTCAAGGAGCATTCCGACACGAGCATGCCCCAGTTTGTCAGGTTTCCCGTGGAAAAGCCGGAGGAATTTGAAGAGTTTGCCGCCGAAAGGCTGGCGCTTAACCCTGAGAAAAGATTTCCGAAAGAATGGCGGGAGCAGGTTGCCGCGGGAAAACTGCATGGCGTTGCGGGAGGAGCCAATATAAAGGCCGGCGGGGAGCAATCCCTGGAAACCGGAGACGGCGAAGAGCATCCGAGACTCTGCTGGGCCGACAGGTGGGGCGGTTTTTTCGGGTCCCTGCGCAATATGCTCGGCCTGGAGAACCTGTGCCGTGCCTTTTACGATGAACCCGCGATGATAGAACGCATGATGGAAGAACGGGCGGATTCCATTATCCGAATAACCGGAGAGGTATTGAAATATACCGCAATAGACGCATTCTGGTACTGGGAGGATATGGCGTATAACCACGGGCCTTTAATCTCGCCCGCCATGTTCCGGAAGTTTGCGTCAAAGCATTACCGCCGCGTAAACGACTGGCTGAACGGCAAAGGGATTGAACATATCGGGCTTGACAGCGACGGGAACATTACCGGGCTGATACCGGCGTGGGTGGATTCCGGGATAAACATGCTCTGGCCCTTCGAGGTGCAATCCGGGATGGATGTTCTGAAAGTCAGGAGAGAGTACGGACGCAGGCTTGTCCTTATGGGAGGAATAGACAAGAGGCAGTTGATAAAGGGCCCGGAGGCTATCAGGCGCGAAATTGACAGGGTGATGCCGCTTGTCGAGGACGGGGGATACATACCCGAGGCGGACCACAGCATACC
>CAYQXZ010000144.1:0-3678 GCA_964421645.1 uncultured bacterium | reverse complement strand
GATAGAACCTTTTGAAGGAAAGCCGGACAAGAACCGCCTCATGGACTGCATCAGGGGAAAAAGAACAGACCGCGTGCCCAACTTTGAGATACTCATTGAGGACCAGCACGTGCAGAAACTTTTAGGAAGGTATGCGGGCAACACGCTGGGCGTGGGAGGAGACCCCGCGAAGGGAAGCGCGGCTTCAGAGCAGACGCTGAGGCCCATGTATCCGAAGGATTACCTTGAGCTGTGCCGTATCATAGGGCAGGACGCCATAGCGCTGGAGGCCTTCTGGACGCCCATCAAGCAGAAGACGCCCGACGGTGAAGTGGCTGCCGCGAACGACCGCAGCATAAGAACGAAAGAAGACATGAAACGGATTGTCTGGCCGTCCGGCGAAGACATGGAGGAAAGGCTCTGTTACGTGCGCGAGTACGTGAGCGAGGCAAAAGGCACCGGCATCGGGGTCATATTCTGCGGGTTCTGTATCTTCCAGACGCTCTACGAGTTTGTCGTGGGCATGCACGACTGCATGGTGATGCTCATGGAAGACAGGGAGATGTTCGACGAGTTGATGACGAAATCAGCGGACTATTATGAAAAGCTTGTCAGGGAGGCGGTGAAGGAAGGGATAGACATCCTTTTCGCTGCCGACGATTTCGCTTTCAAGAGCGGGTTGTTTGTGCGCCCTCATGTTTTCGAGGAACTCTGGAGGCCCCATTTTGACAGGATACTGGCGCCTGCAAGGGAAGCGGGCATTCCCATCATGTTCCACTCCGACGGCAGGATAGACGATGCGGTGGAGATGCTGCTGGATATGGGCGTGGAATGCGTGACGCCCATGGACCCGTCCGGCACAGATTACAGGGATTTCAAGAAACGCTACGGGCACAGGGTTACCCTGCACGGGAACATTGATATTACATGGCCGCTTGTAAAAGGGACGCCGGCCGACGTGGAGCGGGATGTGAAAGGCCACATGGACGTCCTGAAGCCCGGAGGCAGGTGGATTGCGGGAAGCAGCCACAGCATAGTAAACTACATACCGCATGAGAACTTTGTGAGCATGATTAACGCAATCCACAAGTACGGCCGTTATTGAAAACAGGGTCAGGTCTGCACTCCTGACAAAAACAGGGGATTGTAAAGCGGAGAAGACAATGGAAAGACTGCTTGAAGAGATATACTCGATGGACAAAAAGAAGATGGCTGAGTATTCAAAGCACCTCATGCTCGGCGGAGGGACTCGCGGACTGCCGGTTATAGTGCGAGGCGAAGGCGTAAGGGTCTTCGACATGGACGGCAGGGGGTATATCGACTGCACGAGCCAGAGCTGGGCGATGTACCTGGGATACGCCAACTGGGAGATGAATAAAACACTCTGCGAGCACCTGCAGAATATCTCCCACGTGCATCAGGGCGTGGATACCCCGATGCGCTATTACCTTGCCAAACTGCTTGCGGATATTGCCCCGGAAGGTTTTGGCCGCGTATCCTTCACGGTAGGAGGCGGTCCGGCGATTGAGGCGGCGATGAAGCTCTGCATCAAGAGCACCGAAACATCAAGGGATTTTATCTGTCTTTACGACTCCTACCACGGGACCACGCTCGGCTCCATGGGCGCTTCCTGGCTTTCCACCCGCTCGGCGGGCAAACTGATTGGCGGAAGCCGGTTTCTCTCCCTGACACGTCCGTTCATCAGGGTTCCCAATCCTAACTGTTACCGCTGTTTCCTCGGACTTGAACGTCCTTACTGCGGGCTTGCCTGCGCGAAGATGCTGGAACTTACCCTGCAGAGAGGGATAGCAGGCAACGCGGCAGGGCTGTTGCTGGAGCCGGTTCAGGCAAGCGGCGGACAGGTTATCCTGCCGGCAGAATACCTGAAAGAAGCAAGGCGCATCTGCGACGAATACAATGTGCCGCTTGTCTACGATGAAATCCAGACTTACTGCCGCATAGGAGAGTTTTTCGCCGGGCAGTATTTCGGGGTACACCCGGACATTATCGTTCTGGGCAAGGGACTGGGTGCAGGATTGCCGATAGCCGCGGTAATAATCAATGACAAGATCAAAGGTTTTGAATGCGACGGCGAGGAACTCCATACGTTTGCAAACAACTCGCTTGCCCAGGTTGCCGCGATTAAACAGATAATGATGATGAAGGCGGGCGTCCTGGAGAATACAAGGAAGATGGGAGCATATCTCAAAGAAGGGCTTGAAAAGATGCGGGCGGATTTCCCGGAAATAGGCGACATAAGACAGGCGGGGCTCCACGTCGGGATAGAATTCGTGAAGGACCCGGAAACGAAAGAACCTGCGGGGAAAGAAGGGGACGCTATCCGGGCGGGGATGCTGGAGCGGGGAGTTATACTGGGAAAGGCGGGGCCTTACAGCCAGATTCTGAAGATAAAGCCTCCGCTGGTAATAAATCAACCGGAGTGCGATGAAATCCTCAACGCCCTTTCCGATACGCTGAAGGCGGTCCTGAGGAAATAAGGGAAACATGGGAAACAGAAAGGATCATACGCGTGCAGATGTGGTAAAAGAACTTCGGGATGAGATAAACGCACTTGAGATTTTCGACGCGGAGGCATGGCTCGGAAAATCGGCGGCTTTTCCCCTGATGGAAGAAGGGACCGCCGGACTGCTGGATGAATTGCAGAGAAGGCACGGCATTAAGGGAGCCCTCGTTTCGCACTGGCTCCAGAAGAAACACCCTGTTTACGAGAGCAACAAGCACCTTCTCGACAATATCGAAGGGCACGAAAACTGGCATGCGGTTATCACCGGGCTTCCACTTTTCCCCGAAGACAAATGGTTTATTGATTCTCCGAAAGTGAAAGCCGTGCGGGTCTATCCGTCCACCTTCTTTTTCCCGCTTGCGGACTGGTGCACAGGTTCGCTTTGCAGCATGCTTGAAGAAAAACGGATGCCGCTGTTTGTCTTTCACACGGAGACAAACCTGGGGGATATACACGGGCTGGCAAAAAGATTTCCCGCGATGAAGATCGTCCTGGAGAGCCAGGTGAAAAAAATCATCTACCATGCAAGGACGGTTCTCGCCCTGATGAAAGAATGTCCCAGCGTTTACCTCGAGATATCAAACTGGCATGGCTCCGGACTCCTGGAATATACCGCCGAAAACATCGGAAGCAGCCGGATGATACTGGGCTCTTTCATGCCGGCAAACGACCCGCTCGTCTCCGTCGGGCTGGTCCTGCATTCAAACCTTTCCCTTGCCGGGAAAAAAATGATTGCAGGCGGCAATATCAGGGAGATCCTATCGGGAGTGCGAACATGAAAAAATCGTTTTTCATAGCGGATGCCCACTTGCATCTCGGGGAGGACTGGTACATATTCACGCCGAAGGCAGGGTTCAATGACCTGCTTGCCTCAATGGAATTATTCGGTGTCAGTCGTGCATATTCGTCCCACTACAAGTGGCTTTCCAGCCGTTTTGATGACGCCGTTGCGGCTTCAATAGGGGGCTATGAAAAATCGGAAGGCGCCATACCCTTCCTCGGCGTGTACGACCCCAACATGGAAAAAGACTCGCTGAATGCTTTTGATAAATGCCTGCAAGAGAAGGGCTTTGTGGGAATAAAGATACATCCCAGTTTCCACGGAGTTCCAGCGGACGATGCACGTTACCTCCCCGTGTGGAAATATGCACAGAGGCATCGCCTCCCCATTCTTT
>CAYQXZ010000143.1:0-5084 GCA_964421645.1 uncultured bacterium | reverse complement strand
TGTGTTGTTAATCTGCTGGATAGTTCTCTGGGTGGTGTCCATAGTCCTGGGGTTCATTCCCGTCATCGACCGGCTGATAGCCGGGATTATATGGATATTCCTCGTGGTGTTGATGGTCATAGGGATAATCAACGCCCTGACGGAAAAGGCGGTGCCCCTGCCGATCATAGGGAAGTATGCGGAGAAGATAAAGATTTAATAAGACAGTGAAAAACAGTTAAAGATAGTGAAATGCAGTTAAAAGCAGTGGTAAAGGGAGGCGCGGTAGGAGGTTCTCACGTAGGTTCCGCTTTCCGTATGCTTGAATCCCATTTCTTTCGCTTTTTCTCCATATCTTTCAAATTCTTCAGGAGCGACCATGCGTTTCACCGGGTATGCGGTCTTTGAAGGGGCGAGGTACTGTCCCATACTCAAAAAATCGCAGCCCGCATCCGCCAGGTCTCTCATCACGTCCAGCACCTCGTCTTCAGTCTCTCCCAGTCCGAGCATAATGCCGGATTTTGTCACCTGCACGGGATTCAGCTCCTTTGCGGTTTTCAGAACATCCAGAGACCTTGTGTAATCCGCCATTCCCCTTAGTTCAGGATAGAGACGCGGGACGGTCTCCACGTTATGGGAGACAACGTCGGGCGATGCGCCGATGACGGCCTGCAGTGACCCTTCACTGCCCAAAAAGTCGGGGATAAGCACCTCCACTTTTTTTAAGCTCCCGGGCTGCTTTATCGCTAGGACTGTTCTGCGGAATATTTCTGCACCGCCGTCAGGAAGGTCGTCCCGGGTTACGCTTGTGACGACCGCATATTCTGTCCCAAGGTTCTTCACAGCGGACGCTACCCTCTCCGGTTCGTCTTCGTCAACGGGAAGGGGCCTGCCCTTGTGCACGTTGCAGAACGTGCAGTTTCTCGTGCAGACATTGCCCAGGATAAGGAAGGTTGCGGTCTTCCGGCTGAAGCACTCGGAGATGTTGGGACACTTGCTCTCCTCACAGACGGAATGCAGGTTTAACTGCCGCAGAACCTTTTTGGTTTCAGTGAGATGTGAAAGGCGTATCTTCTTAAGGTTTGTCCTGTTCATATTTACTTACAACCTGTTTTTCAGCTGCGGTAAGATCCTTCTTCTCAAGCCGCGCATCAAAGGCCGTGCAGAAGCTCTCGCGCATGACGCCCGCGAACTCGTCAAAAGTGACTTCCCTGCCGACGGACTGCTTAAGCGACGTGGTTTTCCCGACTGCGGAAGATACCGGTTCTCTTATGTATTCCTGGACCGAGGGGAAATCCATGTCCAGGGGGATTGAGCCGTGCTGGAGAATGATCCTTCTTCTCCACTTCTGGGCGTTGCCGCCGATCTTCCTGCCGTCAATAAGTATGTCGTAGTCCTCAAAAGATGAAAAGCAGAAGGTGGAACGTATCTTGTTCCCTGCCCGGCAGTCAACCGAGAAACAGGGATTTAGCCCGTAATGCCTGTATGATTCCAGCAGGAACGAGCAGATGGTCCTGTACCCGTGCTTTACGGTGATAGGGGACCCGATGTCAACCTCGGAGCATACCACGGAATAGGTGACTTCCCTGCAGTGGAATATGATGCCTCCGCCCGTGACGCGCTTGACTACCGGGATGCCGTCCCTCCTGCAGGCAGGAAGGTCAAGGACCGCTTCGGCGTTCTGGGAACAACCGATGGAAAATCCGGGGGGCTGCCAGCCGTATATGCGGAAGACCGGCCGCCGTTGGGAAGCGTATATTTCTATAAGCGCTTCGTCAATCGCCATGTTGGTTGAAGGGGGAAGGTGTCCGGAATCAAGGAAACGCCAGGTCGTCATGGACGGCTCCACTTCAGATTCAGGTCCCGGGCGGCTTTCACCTCGTCCACCCTCTGAACCGGCGCGGTCTCCGGCAGGTCTGCAAATTTTTCCGGATTGGTTGCGGCGAGTGATGCGGCATTTATCATCTCGTTGATGAATGTGTCAAGCGTGTCCTTGCTCTCCGTCTCGGTCGGCTCAATCATCATCGCTTCCTTTACGATAAGCGGGAAATAGATTGTCGGTGGATGGATGCCCCTGTCTATGAGGTACTTGGCTATGTCCAGGGCGCTCACGCCCTTTTCCTTCTGCCTGTCCGCGGAGAAGACGCACTCGTGCATGCACGGCCTGTCGTACGGCAGTTTGTAGTGCTTTTTCAGTTTCTCCTTCACGTAGTTGGCGTTGAGCACCGCCTTTTCCGCCGCATCTATCAGCCCTGCCCTGCCCAGCAGGAGGATATAGGCATACGCCTTTACCAGGACCCCGAAGTTGCCGTAAAAGGGTGCGATGTACCCGATTGAGTCCGGGTAGTGGTAGTCCAAGCCGAACGTGCCGTCGGTACGCATGACCACCTTGGATATGGGCATGAACCTGCTTAATTCCTTCTTCGCTCCCACAGGTCCCGCACCCGGACCGCCCCCGCCGTGGGGCGTGGCAAAGGTCTTGTGCAGGTTAAGGTGCACTATGTCAAAGCCCACGTCACCGGGACGCAGTTTCCCCAGGATGGCATTGAGATTCGCCCCGTCGTAATACATCAGGGCGTCAACGCCGTGTGCCAGGCTGCATATCTCCTTTATCGCCGGGTTGAATATCCCCAGGGTATTGGGGCATGTGAGCATCACGCCCGCCACCTCGGGTGTAAGGTGTTTCTTATACTCGGTGATATCCATTACGCCGGTGCTGTCCGAAGGGATGACTATGACCTGGTATCCGGCGATGGCAGCGCTTGCGGGATTCGTGCCGTGTGAAGAATCGGGTACCAGGATATATTTCTTCCTGTTGCCCTTTTCCCTGTGGTATGCGGCGATGAGCATGGTACCGGTCAGTTCCCCGTGCGCGCCTGCAAGCGGCTGCATGGTGAAGCAGTCCATGCCGGTAATCTCGCACAGCAGTTTCTCCATGCGGTAGAGAAGCTCCAGCGCACCCTGCGTGAGGATGCCGCCGCCGGAGAGCTGCGGCAGTAACGGATGCAGTTCCTCAAAACCCGCGATTTTTGCGCATGTCTCGGTGAACTTGGGGTTGTACTTCATCGTGCATGATCCCAGCGGGTAGAGATTGCTATCCACGCAGAAGTTCAGGTTCGCCAGGCAGGTGAAATGCCTTATGACGTCAAGCTCGGAGACTTCCGGGAGGTCAATCTCGGTCTTCCGCTCAAACTTTTCCGGGATGACTCCGGACGCGGGAACGTCGCTTCGCTGTATCTTGAATCCTTTCCTGCCCGCACGCCCTTTCTCAAAAATCAGCTGCATAGCACCGCCTCCAGGCTTTCGGCAAATTTCGCTATCTCTTCCTTGGTGCGCCGTTCTGTCACCGCGACCAGCAGGTACCTGTCCATCCCCCTGTAGAATCTTCCCAGCGGGAATCCGGGCGCGAAACCCTTTGCAATCATTTTGTTCACCACGCTGTCGGCATTTTCCGGAAGCAGTACGGGGAATTCGTTAAACGTGGTTATCTCCCTGGGCACTTTCACCCCGGGTATCTTCTCCAGGCGCTGTTTTGCGAACTCCGCCTTATCCAGGTTCACCTGGGCAAGTTCCTTCAGCCCTTGCCTGCCGAGGAGAGACAGGTACACCAGCGCGCGCAGCGCGCACAGCGCCTCGTTAGAACAGATGTTGGAGGTGGCCTTTTCCCTGCGTATGTGCTGTTCGCGCGCCTGAAGGGTCATCACGTAGCCGTCCCTGCCCTTCTTGTCTACCGTCCTGCCGATGATCCTGCCAGGCATCTTCCTCACGAATTCCTTTCTTGACGCCATGAACCCGAGATAGGGTCCCCCGAAGGAAAGCGGGATGCCGAGACTCTGCCCCTCGCCCACCGCAATGTCAGCCCCGGTCTCTCCGGGAGTCTTGAGCAGTCCGAGGGAAACCGGGTACACGGATTCTATGACGATAATGTCTTTTTTGTGCGCGTGCTCAACGATATCCGAGTAGTCGTCAACGCACCCGAAGAAGTTAGGGTTCTGGAGTATCACGGCAGAGGTCTGTCCGTCCATCTCCCTGAAGATGCTCTCCCGGTCTGCGCAGAGGTTTTTCACCGGAATTTTCACGACGTCAAGGGAGAGGTTTGAGATGTAGCACTGTATCATCGTCCAGTAGATGAGGTTGACTCCGGCATCCACGACTATCTTCTTCCTGCCGTTTATCCGCACAGCGGTCATGCACGCCTCGTAAAGCGCGGTGCCTCCGTCGTAGAGAGACGCGTTAGCAACCTCCATGTCGGTCAGGTTGCATATGGCGGTCTGGTACTCGTAAATCGCCTGCAGCCAGCCCTGCGACGCTTCCGGCTGGTAAGGCGTGTATGCCGTGTAGAACTCCGGCAGGGACGCCACGGCGTCCACCGCGGATGGAATGTAATGGCTGTAAAACCCCGCCCCGGTGAAGTTGACCAGGGAGGTTGAATTTCTTGAAGCAAGAAGGCGCAGGTTGTTGACGACCTCCGCCTCGGACCTCCCCTCCGGAATGTCAAAGGAGGCAGGCCTCATCTCCCGCGGTATGCAGGAGAAAAGGTCATCAATTGACCTGACTCCAATATCCGCGAGCATCTGCCTTACTTCTTCGTCGGTGTGTGGTGTGTAGTTCATTGTATGGTACCATTGCACCCCCACCCGTCTTGCCCTTACGGGCTTCGGTCACCCGCCTCACTGACTCGGCGGGCGTGCCATACGGTGCTCTTTGCTCATCGCACCGGCACCCCTCCCCCTCAAGGAGGAGGGGAACAGGGAGGGAATTAATCTATAGACCCTTGATGTATTCTTCGTACTGTTCCGGCGTCATCAGGTTGCTTTTCTCCCCGGGCTTCTCAATCTCAATGGTGACAAGCCATCCGTCATCATAGGGCGAGTTATTGATGGTCTCCGGCGCACCCGCAACGGCCTCGTTTACTGCGGTTATCTTTCCGGAAGCAGGGCTGAATATGTCGGATGCGGCCTTGACCGATTCCACGGTACCAAGGCGCTCAAATTGTGCAATGCTTTTCCCGACAGGACATAATTCCGCAAAGGTGATGTCGCCCAGGGTATGCACGGCATATTCCGTTATCCCGACGGTACCCTTGTTTCCGTCTATCTTCAGCC
>CAYQXZ010000142.1:0-5152 GCA_964421645.1 uncultured bacterium | reverse complement strand
AATGTGCCACGTGGGTTGTGTATCTCTTGACATACTTTTTCATAGATGACAAGCGAAGGAAAGTGCGATAAATCGCACCGCTACAGATATATTAAAAACAGGGGGCAGGCAGAACTTATCCTGCCCCTTTTTGATGAATTATGGATACAATACAGTTCGGGAAAACGCCTTACAGGGTCAGCAGGCTGGGGTTCGGAGCCATGCGGCTCCCCACGCTTCCGGACGGGAAGGTTGACTTTGAACTCTCAACGGCCATGCTCAGGTTTGCGATTGAGCACGGTGTCAACTTCATTGATTCACACCACTTCTATCATAACGGGCAGAGCGAAGAGGCGATTGGAAAGGCGATAAAGGGCATACCGCGTGAGAGTATCATACTCCAGACGAAAATCGGGATGTACAAAAATTACAGGGAGAGGAACTGCTGGAAACTGCTGGAGCAGGCGTTGAAGAAGTTGGGGACTGATTACCTGGATTTCTATTTCACGCACAGTTTGAGCATGAAATCGTATCTGAAATACAACAGACTGTTCCTCCGTTTCACCGACAGGGCGATCAACCAGGGGCTGGTGAGATACAGGGGGTTCTCCGTGCACGACAGGCCCGAAAACATAAAGAAATTCATAATGTCCGGCGAATTTTCCGCGATGCTCCTGCAATACAATATCCTTGACAGAAGCAACGAAGAGGCCATTGCCCTGGCGCACGAGAGAGGTCTCGGCGTTGAGGTGATGGGCCCGGTAGCCGGAGGCATGCTGGGGTTGCCGGACGAGTCCATTCTCAACTATTCGCCCGTGAAGGCGAGAAGCACCGCAGAACTGGCGCTGAGATTCGTGCTGGGGAATCCAAACGTTCACGTTGCCTTCTCCGGAATGTCCACGCTCCAGCAGGTGAAAGAAAACGTGGAGACCGCATCGGGCACGGATAGACTTTCCGCCGAGGATATAGGAAAACTTGATGCCGTATTTGAAAAACGAAAGAAACTCCTGGACCTGTACTGCACCGGGTGCGGGTACTGTCTCCCGTGTCCGAACAAGGTCAACATACCCCGCATATTCCGGCTTTATAATCTCTCCGGGGTTTACGGCCTGACTGAAAGGGCAAAGAAGGACTATCTTGCAATGAACCCTGAAGAAAAGGTATCTTCCTGTATTGAATGCGGCGAGTGTGAAAAGAAATGCCCGCAGAAGATATCCATCCGTGAAAAACTGAAGCAGGCACGCACCCATTTTGAGGAATAGGGGACAATGACAGGGGGAAAAGATAAGGAAATCCCCCTGTCTCCCCCTTTGTCAAAGGGGGAAATTAAAGGGGGATTTGGGAGAGAAAAAATGTCCACTCTACGGAAGATACTTATTATGCTGTTATATTTCGCAGCCCTTCTGGCAGCATCCGCGCTTGCGGCTGATTCCGGCAAATCTGACCTTTCTGCATCGGACTTTCCGAGCATACAGGCGGCTCTGGATGCCCTGCCTCCCGGAGGGGGGCGTGTATACATACCTGCCGGCACGTATGTGCTCAAGGGTTCCCTGAAACCCTGCGACAACGTTACCATCTGCGGGGCAGGGCCCTCAACCGTCCTCAGGGCATGCGACCTTGTTACAGGGAAAACCACCTCGCAGTTGAACGTCGGGGATAAACAGGTTGATGTTGAAAACACTGCGGGTTTTGAGGTCGGGATGGATGTTTTTGTCCATAAGAATATTGAATGGGGTCCTTACGTGGAAAAGGCCTTCTCATACAGAATAACCGCCATAGAAGGCAATACTCTGAGGTTTGACAAAGCCGCTGCCGCCGGCCAGCCGGCAGGGGCGACCGTGTGCACAGGCGCGCCGCTTATCCTGGTCTTGAACCGGCGCAACGTCGTGATTGAGAATCTTACCGTTGACGGTAACCGAAAGCCGGACTGGGTCTACGTGAATCTCAAGATGGCAGGAATCTACCTCTGGGGAGCGATTGACTGCACTGTCCGCAGCTGCCACGTTATCAATACGTCCGGAGACGGCATAAGCGCCCAGTTCCCTCCGTCAGGTTGGAAGGGCGCCGACGGGCCAATGGGCTGGGCTGTGCCGGAAAAACACGGGGGTAACGGCACGATGATTCTGGATAACCACATCAGCAATACTTCGGGGTTCGGCATACATATAGGCGGAGGCCAGACCAAGAGCATCATAAAAGGCAACATCGTCAGCAAATGCCTGTGGGACGGTTTCTACTGGTGCTGGGACAACGTGCTGACCATAGTAACCGACAACACTTTCACGCACAACGGCTGGAACGGCATAGGCGGTTTCGGCGACGGCAGTTCTGCATTCTCGGATACACACAACATAAACAGCAACAACGTATGTGCCTATAACGGACAGGCCGGTATCGCAATAACCGGAGGAAATAGCAATATCGTCTCCGGGAATATGTGTTTTGCAAACTCCGGGTCGGCAAAGGGAGAGTATCCGGGGATAAAGGTCTGGATACCGGGTCCTGACAAGAATGAACCGGACAAGAAGTATTTCATCAACACCCTGATTACCGGAAATGTGTGCAGCGATGTGGGTGAAGGGGCCACACAGAAAAACGGTATTGATGTTGCCGAAAATATACGGGGCGTTATACTCAGGGATAACATCAGCGAGGGCAATATGGGTCAAGATATTCTGCCTGCCGCTGACAGTGGCGATTAAGCCAGAGAAAGAGGGAGATTTACAGGATGCGCCGGGTATTCAACTTCCGTTCAGCGGGATTGACCGTTTTTCTTGTAATAGTTGTTCTGTCAGCAATATGTGTCCGTCACGTGGATGTTTCCAGAGAACCGGTGGAAACGGCCCTGTCCGCCACGCTCAATGTGGCGGAGGCGGTCGGGAAAGAGATTGCTCTTGCGAAGGCACTGCCGCTGGATGCGGGCTGGGCAAAGAGGGAAATCACGCCCGGGTTCCGGGTGCCGTTGGCCGGATACGGCGTTCGCAGGGGTGCGCTGTCGCAGGGTGTTGAATCACCGCTCTGGTGCAAAGCCCTGGCGTTGCGGACAGGGGATAAAACTCTGGTTCTGGTCTCTCTTGACCTTCTGCTGATTCCCGAGAATTTTGGCAGGATGCTGAGACAGGACTTTCACGAGAAGACAGGATTGCCGGCCGAAGCGCTTTTCCTTACCTGCACGCACACTCATTCCGCACCAAATCCATGGGATAGCCGTGTGGCTTCCATCCTGCTGGGCGGAGGGTACAGGAAGGAATTCGGCGATTTGCTGAAACGGTCGGTGATGGATTCCGTGCGCGATGCCCTGGACCGACTGGAACCAGCTGAACTGGCCACGGGCAGAATACGGGTGCCGGAATTGATACGTAACAGAGTCAGAAACGTACCGCTGGATGACTGGCTGGAATGGATGGCGGTGAGAAAATCAGGGGGGAAGGGGGTGTGCCTTGTTGGAAACTATGGTGCACATCCGACGGTTCTGGGCCATTCAAACATGAGGATTGACGGCGATTACCCAGGATATTTCACCAGAGCCCTTGAGTTGCGTGAAAACATAGATATGGCGATGTTCCAGGCAGGGGCAGTGGGAGGCGCATGTCCCCGGCCGTCCGGCGCGGCGCTCAAAATTGATGATTTCACCGCTGCCCGACAGATGGGATTTTCTCTTGCCGAGAAGATAGGAAATCTGTCCAGGGGGCTCTCATGGCACAGGAGATTGGAACTGGATTCACGTATCATGGAAATAGCGCTGCCTCCGGTTCAGATCAGGATTGCTGGTTCCGACTGGGTATTCAGTCCCCCGGTTGCACGGATGACTGGACTGGGACGTAAAGCCCCTCTGCAGGTAGCAAGGGTGGGAAATTCGCTCCTGCTGGGACTTCCCGTTGAATTCAACACCGAGATAAGCAGGGAACTGAAGGCCGAATTAAGGGAGCGATACGGCATAAATCTCTGGATAACGTCAGATGCAACCGGCTTTTACGGTTATCTTACACCGGACGCCCTTTACGGTAAGCGGGATGAGAGAGGCAGATATTACTACGAGTCCTCTGAGATGTCGTTCCTCGGGCCTCACGCTGAATATTATTTCAGAAGACTTCTTGAAATTCTTGGAGAATCTGTCGCGGGGGAAAATCTCCTTCAGTAATTCTGGAACCTGTGCGGAAGAATTATCCGAAAACACTTGACAAACTATTTTCCTGGTGTTAAATAAATTAAAAAGAGAGGGGGTGAGACGGTCAGGGAAAACAGTGTTGTACGGGTTTTTAACGTTTCAATAAAGAACCAAAAACAAAGGAGGGGGAGATGAAGAGATTGCTTGGAGTGCTGGCGGTATGTCTGATACTGGGCTTCGCCGGACATGCCTTCGCAGGAACCGCGGCAGGTGATAATACCGTGATTGGCTCGGTGGCATGGACAAACCTGGGAGTAGAGGACGAAGATGTCAACATATGGGATGTAAGCGGACAGATCGCGGTTGGCAGATTTGTAACCGACCAGTTGCAACTGGAGGTTGCTGCAAGCGGGCTATGGATGGGGACAAATACCCCTGGTGATGATTATGACGAGTACATGTTCGGGATAATGCTGAGACCGAACTTCCATTTTGCCACTCAATCTGCAACGGTCCCTTATATCGGAGCAGCAGTCGGCGGGTTGTTTTATGACTTCGTAGAAGAATCCGACACAATATTTGTCTATGGTGCCCAGGTAGGTTTAAAACAGTTTATAAGGGAAAATGCGTTCCTGCAGATGGAAGGCCGCTGGAGAAGATTTGAAATAGAATCTGAAGATATTGACCTTTTCCAGATTTTTGTCGGTTTCGGCTTGAAGATATAATATTATTGATTTGCAGGGGGTGTCAGGGCAGAAGGGGAATTTCTGTGTTGTCTGCATATATCCACAGGAATCCTGCTGACCTGTACACCCCTTGGGTATTTATATGTAAGTTTTTTAATATCCCGCAGGGTTATCATGCTGTTTTCTATATATTGTCTCTCCATAAGAATTGTCCGGTTCTTCCCGTCCATTATATTTCCATAAAACATTCACACCCTGAATCCTGTCTTGATTTTTTTGTGAAGAGAATAAAATATCCTACAATATACCTCTAAGGATTCCTGATTTCAGAACACGCGTTTCCAATCTCAACGGAGATGTCATATGGGCAGGTTAAGGA
>CAYQXZ010000141.1:0-5158 GCA_964421645.1 uncultured bacterium | reverse complement strand
CAAATCCTAGTCCCCCAGCTTCGCACTCTGCAACGTGTACCAGGGAATCTTCAGAAAACCCTTTCTCAAACTGATGGATAGGTTATCGCCTTTGTTTACTCCGTCATAGAATTTCTTGCCGACCTTTACGTCTGTTTCACCCTTCAATTCCCCCCATGGAGTAATAAGAAGGGAGTGGCCACCGTAGTAAGCGCCAATAACATCAGAGATGGATTCAGTATCGTGGACATGAAACTTGTCCACAACCTTGACGGTGTATTGCATGGGCATTGAAGTATCAAACAAACGGTTTGTCTGAACTGTCAGACCGTAGCAATATGGCAATATCAGGAAAACCAATATCATAAGGGTGTTCCTGTTATTCATTCTGTATCTCGCTTCGTTAAAACATATCAGAAATGCCAGCAGGAAAAATGCGGTTAAGAGCGGGTTAACAACATGATTGAATCCGAGTATATGTGAATCTGATACTGTCCGGATAACTATCGCGAATGTTGGAAGCATGGCGGCGAAACCGGAATGTTGGGACATTTCTTTATTTATCGGGTTAAACCAGATTGAACCTTTTGAGCGAATGAAAACAATAATAGCGCATAAAGGAAGAAGACAACAGAGGAACATTAACATCCAGTTAAAGGAAGAATAGAAAAACAATGCCCAGAAAAGCACCGGGATTGAGACAATATTCAGAAATCTGGCAGCTCTGTTTTCAAACGCGACTGCGGTTGAAGCAAGAATGGCAGTTCCGGCGCTGCTGTCAGGTTCATTGGTGTCCAGAGCTTTTCTAACCTTTGCCTTGATATCATCAGGTATTTCATCCAGACTCTTGTAAATTCTTGCAGAAGTATCTCCTTTGAGGACTTTTTCAAACACAGCCCTGACATCTTCTGGCATTTCGTCAAGACTATTGTATTCTTTGCCGTTGAACTTGAATTTCCTGTTCACTTTAAAATCAATTTTGAATTCCATGTCATTACCCCTTCAGCGAGAACAACATACCCGCTTTCTTATTTAACAGGCTACCAGTGAAAAGCGCCTTCCTGCCCGTGCTCCTGCAGGGGATAGAGCGGCTTGCGCAGATTCCTGTACCTGTAGTTTCCGAAATCGGCACGGTGTACTCCGGGAGTATCCGCATCAAAGATGCGCTCCGCGATTGCCTGGTAGGTGCCCCGGAAGTGAACGGCTGACTTGAGCGCAATGATGCGCCGGCGTTCAGGTTTGATACCCACGCTGCGCAGGAGGCCCGTATCATAGGGCTGGATACGGCGTTCGGTTACGACAATCTCCACCCCGTCCTTGACCAGCACCGCGGTCCGCCCCATATCTCCCCGGGCTCCGCCGCCCATCAGACCTTCCGGTATGAATACACCGTCGGAAAGAAGTTTAACGCGGGCGGTAAGATGCACTGGCGCACCGTGCCTGTCGTCGGTCTTGCCGCCCAGGTCAAGCGTAACGGTATTACCTGCGCCCGCCTCCACTGCTTTCGCAACGCTCTCCGGGTCCGCAATGACGGCAACCACGGCTCCTTCCACTCTCCTGTCAATAAATTCCTTCAAAATAACCGTGCCGTCGCACGGACCGCCGCCGCCCGGGTTGTCTGACCCGTCGGCAAGAACAACCAGACCCTTCGCCTTGGTGCGGGCGTATTCAATCGCCTCCGCGACCGGGGTAAGCTTAACGGAAAACTCATCCCGTTTCTCCCAGATTGCCTGCGCCATCTCGTCCGCAAGGCGTTCTGCAAGCCCGCGGTCATTATCTGTCGTAACAAGGACTGAAACACCGGCATCGCGGATATCGGAAAAAGGAAATCCCATTGAAAGCGTCACATTTACGACCCTTTCTTTCTGCTCCATCACATGCGTTTTCGCCAGCAGGGAAACCATGGGTTCTATCAGGGTGCACTGTTTCGGGGGCAGGGTAATCAGTGGAAGCTGGCGCCAGGCAAGGGCTGGAAGAATCTTACCTTTTATTATTGACGCCATCGTTTCCGCCGCTTCCACTCCCCTTTCGTAAACGTCCGTATGCGGATACAGGTCATACCCGATTATTACGTCCGCGTGCCTTGCCATCAGAGCAGTGGAATTGGCATGCAGATCAAGCGTAACGACAAGGGGTATTTTACCGCCAATTTTTTCGCGCACCGCGGCGATAATGTCTCCTTCCGCGTCTTCAACCCTTTCGCACACCATCGCGCCGTGCAGGTCCAGCAGAACACCCTCGTAGCCGGTTGATTCATCAATGCGTTTCAGGAGCTCTTCTTTAAGGCAGTCATATGCGCCCTGCTCCACGGTGCCTCCGGGCGTTGCCCAGTTCCACATCAGGAAATCCAGATCCATTCCAGGCTTTTCGGCCCCCGCGATGTATCCGCCGGCCACCGTGCGCGTCCCCCGGAAATAATCCGGAATTACCTCTCCCCGGCTGAATTCCTCTTGAGTTTCGCCCGGCATGGAAAGACCCGGCAGGCCGCGCCGGAAATCATTCAGGGTCGTAGGTTTTGCGGCAAAAGTATTTGTTTCGGTTCCGATGGAAGCAACAAGAATGCGCATGCTTTCAGGCTCCTTTGATGTGAAAATCGCTGAATCCAACAGATTATATCAAAAAACCGTGCGGTTTGAAAGCATATGATCAGACGGTACTAATCCTGCGTGAGATTGCTCATAAATTCGCAGTTGCGATAATGAACAAGTTGCGGCATTCGCCGGGTTGTTGTAGAATAGAAAAGAGAATCTCCGGAGGAAAAATGGATACAAACAAGTACAGTTTCAACCGAGGATACGGGCACATGGTGCTGGACTATTACGTGGAGACCGTACGGGCCATAAGCTTGGAAAGAAAGAGACGGATTGGAGAGATACGTAACAGGAAGCAGGCGGAAAAATACCGTGAGAATGTGCTAACCGCAATAAAGAAATCCTTCCCTTTTCCGCCGGTTAAGACTCCGCTCAACCCTGAGGTTACAGGGTTACTGGAAAAGGACGGCTACAGGATAGAAAAGGTTGCCTTTGAGAGCAGGCCCGGATGCCTTGTTACCGGAAATCTCTATATCCCTTCAGAGATGAGAAAGCCGGCACCCGGAGTGCTGGCTCCGTGCGGACATTCCGGAATCGGCAAAGCGGAGAATTTCTACCAGCAGTTCTGCCTGCGCCTGGCGAAAAGCGGTTTTGCGGTCCTTATATACGACCCGATCAACCAGGGGGAGCGCGACCAGTATTTCCGCCTGCCGAAAAAAGAGGCAGTGCGGCGCAACTGCTGCCAGGCCCACAATATGATGGGCAAGCAAATGGAACTCCTCGGAGATTCTTTCGGTGCGTGGAGGGCATGGGACGGGATACGCGCCCTTGATTATCTTGTAAGCCGTCCCGAAGTTGACAGGAAAGTCATCGGGCTGACAGGCAATTCCGGCGGCGGAACCCTGACCACCTGGCTGTGGGCACTGGACGACCGTTTCACGATGGCCGCACCTTCCTGTTTCGTCACGACTTTTCTTGCAAACCTGGAAAACGAACTCCCTGCCGATAATGAGCAATATCCTCCGGGAATTATGGATGCCGGGGTTGAGGAAGGAGATTTTTTCATGGCGCGTGCGCCAAAACCCGTTCTCCTGCTCGGACAGCAGTATGACTTTTTTGACCGGAGGGGTTTGAAAGGGACCTATGAAGAGGTGAAAAGATTCTACGGGCTTTTTGAAGCCGGAAAAAATGCAGCCCTTTTCACAGGCGGAAATACTCACGGCTATTTCCCGGACAACCAGAAGAAGATGCTTGAATTTTTCTGCAGGCATGCAGGGCTGAAGCCTTACAGGAAAGACGTAGCTGCGCTTGTTGAGAAGCCCGAAAAGCTGTGGGTAACAAAAAAAGGACAGGTTGTCCCTGCAGGGTCAAAGCCTGTTTATGAAATGCTTGCCGAAACTGCGAAAAAAACTGCTGCGGCACGCAAAAAGCTCTCGGGAAAGGATACTGCCCGTGCGATTAAGGAGATTCTGAATATACAGATGCCCGTCACCATACCGCACTATCGCATCCTGCGGCCGGCGGTTGAAGGAGAAAACATAACCGCGCGTTACGCTGTGGAAACTGAAAGAAACATCCGGGCAATACTGCATAAGCGTCTCACGGAGACAACGCACGGCGGCACGCTTGATGTTGAAAAAACCGTCCGCCTTTTCATCCCGCATTTCAGCGCGGAAGAAGATATGAAAAACGACCTTCTTGCAAAAAAACTTGAAAAAAAAGGGCCGCTGTACTGCCTGGACGTAAGGGGACTGGGGGAATCTCTGCCGGACGAACACCTGGAGTTTTTCCATCCGTACGGCAAGGATTACATGTTTCACGGACACGGTCTCATGCTGGGTCAAAGCTACATGGGCAGACGGGTCCATGATATATTGCAGGTACTGAAACTGCTGGAGAAAGAGGGTGCGCGCGAGATATATCTCTACGGCAGGGGACAGGGAGGGATACTGGCGCTTCTTGCCGCAGTACTGCACGGGAACATCAAGAAAACGGTTTTGAAAAACGCTCCTTCGTCATTTTACGAGTGGACGCAGAAACCGGTAGTCGCATGGCCTGCCGCAAACTTCCCGCGCGGCATTCTGAAAAAACTGGATATCCCGGACTGCCTGCGTGTTCTGGGAAAGAAGGTTGAGATCATTGAGCCCTGGGGACCGGATATGAAACCGGCGAAAAAACACTATTTCAAATGAAATAAACAGCTTTACATATACCCCCTCACCCTTCCCTCTCCCCTCTGGGGAGAGGATTAAGGTGAGGGGCGCAAACACTAAAATGGAAAATACGGTTATCAGCGAGGTCATTTCGTTGATTGAAAAGATTGATGCCGGAGATTATGAAAATCTCTACCGTCTGTTGAAAAAAGCCGGAAAGGTCTTCGTTGCCGGGGCAGGGAGAAGCGGACTCATAGGAAGAACTTTCGCGATGAGGTTGAGGCACCTGGGCATTGAAAGTTACGCAGTGGGAGAGACTATCTGCCCGCCGGTGAGAAAGGGCGACCTCCTGCTTGCAATCTCCTGTTCAGGCAACAAGAAAACTCTCCTTGAGCTGGTGAAGATATCAAGAAAAGCAGGAGCGGTAAGCCTGTGCATCACCTCGGGCAAGAGTGATGTCCTTGCCAGACTCTGCAACCACAAGGTCATTATCCC
>CAYQXZ010000140.1:0-5170 GCA_964421645.1 uncultured bacterium | reverse complement strand
GAATATTTGGAACTCCCTTCGGTTTGCCGTCAAGCTCCATCTTCAGTACTGAAAAAAACAAATCCGGAGGAGTTTCCGGAAGACCCGTGCAAAAGACGCGGTTTCCTTCCTGTCTGTAGGCAATATTGCGGCCATCGGATAAAAGGCGGACAGATTTTACTTTATTTCCTATGCCCGCTATTATAGTCTCCGGACCGTGATAGAAATGTAATGCTATATAGACCGTATTTTCTTTCGATGTGGAAAGTTTCTGGTCGGCATAGCTAAAAGGATGGGGCTCCGTTCCGTATACCGCTTCTCCGTTTTCCTTCAGCCATTTCCCGATTTTCCGAAGAACTGCAGCGGCTTCTTTCTGTATGGTGCCGTCTGCGCGCGGTCCTACATTAAGCAGAAGGTTACCCCCGTTGTGTGCGCAGGTCATAAGAGTATGAATTATATCCCGGGGGCCTTTCCAGTTAGTATCTCCGTAGTTATAACCCCAGCTCTGGTTTATCGTCATACAATTTTCCCACAATTTCCCGGGGTCTCCGATAGTATACTGTTCTGCGGACTTTACGTCTTCCTCGGTTCCACAGCGGTCACTTATCAGTATTCCGGGTTGAAGACGCCTTATCTCACTGTTGATTTCCCTGCTCCCCCAAGTGTCAGGGGGCGGACATCCGTCATAGAAAAGATACTCTATTTTCCCGTAGTTTGTCATGAGTTCAATAAGCTGTTGATGTGCTATAGAGACAAAATTTCTCCAGCCCGAAGGATTTTTTTTGGGTCCGGCAACAAAACCCTCATCACCCCAGTCCGCGACCGAGTAATAGAGCCCAACGTGCAGACCGTGCTTCCGGCATGCATCAACATATTCCTTGACGAAATCCCTCCCGCAATGTGTTTTTACGGAGTTGAAATCAGAAACCCTGGTGTCCCAGAGGGCGAATCCTTCATGGTGTCGGGTTGTCAGGCACATATACCGCATACCGGAATCCCATGCAAGTTTGGCAAAGTAATTCATATTCAGTTTTTCAGGGTTAAACCTGTCGGCCAGTTTCCTGTAATCATTAAAAGGTATGCGCTCGTAACACATAGCCCATTCATGTCTGCCCAAAAGAGAATAAAGCCCATAATGAATAAACATCCCGTACCGTGCTTGCCTGAACCAGTTCTTATTGCTGTTTTTCATTCGTATATCTTTTGACTTCCAAAAAAGAAGTTAGCCCAATCTATTTTTTATTTATAATGATAACGTCGCCAAGCCGTGATTCAGGAAATACCTTTAAAAATGCTATTCTGCCGTTGCGAAATGAACATTCTAACGATGTATTTCCTGGTGCATAAAGTTTGAAATCCACATCCCAGTCCCGCGGCCATGCTGGGAACAGCAAAATTTTACCGTTGTCATAGTGCATGAGCATTCTTTGTAAAGCAATACACGCCACTGCACCATGGTCCTGGTCAGGAATCCAGTCGAATGACGGACCCCAGAAGGCAGGGAACCGACTGCCGGGGTGGGTACTGGAAAAATTTTTGACAACTGCCTCCTTTGCCTCATCAGACAGACCGAGCATTGCTGCCTGAATGGCATCCTGTCGCCAGCCACCTGTATCCTTGACATAACGGGCATTCCACGTAGCAAGTCCTGTTTCTATATCCGGCTTGCCAACCCCGTAGATACGATAGGGAAAGACAGCATACAGTTCCGGGTTTTCACTGTTGCGGTAGTCATCATACTGCAAGGCGGGGATTACCACCCTTCCTTTGCCTGAGGTGCAGGAGCGTGTAGGTAGAGGTGGAATAAGTTGTCTCATCTCCATCCATTCATTGCGAAGTCCGGAAGGCACCTCGTTTTCAGGCAGTCTCAACAGTCCATCAATTACCCACTGCAGCCCTGCTATGTCGGGGGCAGGGTTTACAGCCTTCCACCATGTTTCGAGAGCCTGCGATGGTTTCAACAACATACTGCCGTCATCATCCCGAAGTTTATAGTACCCGCGGTAGAACCTAAGGAACGGAGGAGCCAGTACCAGCAGTTTCTCATGCAGCAGCGACCTTTCGCCGGAAACCGCATAGGCATCAAGAAGAATAGCCAGCAGTTCCAGCATCCCCTGCCAGTAGTATCTTATATAGGTATTTTCACTAAGGCCCGGTTGCAGACTATCGCGGTTGTAGCCATAATCCGCGTTCGCGTACGTACCCCAGAATGTCATTGTTTCAGGAAACATGGCGCCGTCCTCTATCCCGAAACATGACCTGGAACGTTCAATGGCAAGGGGCAAGGCTTCAATATACATACTAAACAGCGGCTCCATAAGGTCAAAATCACCACTGTTTATCATTGCCCAGTAGATAAGACGGGTATTCTGAAACCAATAACCGCCACCCCACCTTCTGTAATCGGCGTCGTAATGTTCTCGGGGTTCGCGTGCATCAACCGTGAAGATGGAGCCGTTGAACTTTATTGGGAACCTGCCGCGTCCGCCACATGCGTTGATAAAACGCTGTAATTGATATCCACGAGATACCATCCTGGCTTCCTTTGTGCCTGAAATGCATATCCAACTCCTTTCCCAGAAACTGTGCCACCAGTTAACATGCATGTCGAAAGATGATTCAAGAGCCACAGCATCATTTTTAACTACCTGTTTCTGTAATGCTGTGAACCACTCCTCTATGGTTGAAGTCTGTGCTGTAAGAACGTGTATGCTCAAGACTGCACGCAGTTGCGGTTTCTCTGTAACAAGAGTGGAACTGCCATCTTTTACCATCTCATCGCTGCACATCAACGCACCAAAGGCAAGGTTATACAGCGGGTCATCTCCCTTTGAAACCCACGAAGTTAAATCCTGATGTTTCAATGTAGACTCCCAGCATGACTTAACGTTGCGGTGGTACCATACTACGTTTTTTTCATTCACAGGTAAGAGGATATCAGGATAGACCTGTTCAGGTTCATCAGGGGAACGTAAACCTATGGGGCAATCAGATTCTGCTGTCTCCATATCACGGTTTTTGTTACGCCAGAGTTCAAGGGATGCGCGAATTGAAGAAGAACAGGCACCATAAATCTCCACGCGTACCACCGGCCGGTTTGCATCAACCCACAGACGCAGGTTAACCTTTTTTTTACCCCGGCCTGCTTCTATTTCTACAAAACCTTCCGCTGTATGTAGTATCTGCCTGAATGGCAGCCCTGCTGAAAACGGATTGGGCAACAGAGATATTCTTATGCGTCCAAGTTTAAGCAGACGACCATTCTCACTCCATGAGTCTGTCTTACCTACATAGAAAAGCAGGTCACCGTCTTCTTCAACCCATACGTTCAGCCCCGTATTCCCGTTGCCCAGAGGCATGGAGTCTGAGGAAGAATGGCCATGAGCATCCCATACAACAGAGACTGGATAATGCTCTGATACATCTTTTTTTGAACTTCTCTTCAACAAAAACCTCCGTCACATTCTTATTATTTAATCTCAATGCCCCATTGTCACTCCCATTCAATGGCAAAAAGCTTTGCCCGAATGAGTCGCAGTCGGAGCACGGTATCGGACGCGGCATCGTCCGCGGGCAACGCCGAACTGCCCTTCCATGTGACTGGTTGCGCCAAGCTGTCGCCAACAAGCGGGTCGCAGTCGGAGAAGGTGTAGCCGGCGAGCGGCGTCGGGCCGGAAGGGGGCCACAGCCCTTCATGTGTACGCGGGTCGCCCTTAATCAGCTCTGCGCGGATAGAACCGCCGGTTTCGGTCTGGTAGTTAAAGCGCATTTCGCGGGCGGCCCGGCCGTTCAGGAGGACCGTGCAGGCGCCATCTGACTCGGCCTGCAGCGCCACCAGTCGATTTGGTTGCCATGTGGCCCAGCGGTATTGTGCGTTGCCTAGGATTTCCGGGTTGGTGAAGTCGGTGTTGTGCAGTCTATCGCTGGCAGAATAAAGGACGCCCCAGCGGCCGGAGTCCAGAACGTGGATGCCCGGCACGGCATAGAGCGAGCCGCCGGCGCCGCAGCCATCCGGTCCGAGCGGGATGATCGGCACGCGTTCCGGCCGCGACCACTGCCGTCCGTCGCGGCTGACTGCAAGCTGGATGTCGGTCACGTCGCGGTCTCTATGATAAACTGAAGAAAAGAGGAAATGCATATCGCGGGCGTCGTGTTGGCGCTGAATTCCTTCGGTTCGGCCCATGAGGTCAAAGGTGTCCCTGCGGGCAGCCTCCAGGTAGTGGGGATGCCGGGAGTAGGCGGGGGTGTAGAAATCGAGGCTGGGCCCGTCCTGCGGGTCCGGTTCGAAGACTATCTCCGGGTGCGGCAGATGGCGGAATTCCTTGCCGCGGGTCAGACCCACGGCCCGGCGCGTGCCGCGCGGAAAGCGCACGTAACAGGCGTACTCCTGCAGCAGTTCGTCATAGAACCCTACGTTCTGCGTGTCGCAATACATGTCCATCACGGGTGCCTCGTCAGGCGTCCACCGCAGGCCGTCACGCGAGGTGCGGCTGCGCATGCATGCCCAAATCGAGCGCCCCCCGGGCAACGGCGCAGCGTGGAAGAGCATGCGCCAGCCGCCGTCCCGGTCCCTGAAGACCGAGTCGAACCCGTCTTCGACGCAGGGCAGTACAATGTTGTTGGCTCTCGAACCGGCGAAGGCATGCATGCCCAGCTCCGGCTTGCGCCAGGCAAACCCGTCATCGCTTTCGGCATAGCAGATGAAATTCTGTTTCTTCGCGCCCTCGAACTCGCCGGCCTGGGGGTCGAAGTTGGTGTCCTTCACGACCTTTCCACCGGCATCGCGCTCTACAGCCGCGACCATGTACCACATCTTAAAGGTGTTGGCGTCGCGCACCACGCTCGTCCAGAGGAACCCGCTCTCCCACGGGCGGTCGGTGCACAGCACCGGTGCCGTGCTGACAGCCGGCTGCACCGCAAGGCGCACGCCCCGAGGCAGGTCGACCGGCCGCCCCAGACCGTTCGCGTCAACGCCGATATTGCCCGGCCAGACCGAGTACCAGTCGGTAAATAATGTCAATCCCCGTTCGCTCAAATTCACTTCTCCTTTACTCCGAGGCACTTTTCACCAGCACGACTCTCTCCACGCAGATGGCGTTTTTCTGCCCTTCCTTTCCGTGCGGGAAATCCGGTCCCTCAAACTTGATACGCGCCCAGATGTCATATGGTCCTTTCTTGGGGACGCTGAAGT
>CAYQXZ010000139.1:0-5175 GCA_964421645.1 uncultured bacterium | reverse complement strand
TATCCATTGTCCTCTCCTGTTTCTAATTTCGTTGTTAAACTCTTCAATATCGTTCACTGTTATCATCGTCAGCGGAAACACGTCATAGTTCCCGTCCGCCGGTGTCTCAAGCCCCATAAACTTTAGCAGCTCTTTTTGTATTTCCGGCACCAAATCGTCAAAGAAAACGTCGAATGTCTTTTCACCCATTGTTTTCGTCCTCCATAGTTATCCTTCCGCCCACCCTCTTTGCCCGCCGTCAACGCAGGAAAATATCCATAGACAGCCGGATTGTCTTTTCGACAGGTAATCAGGATTCAAGTTGCAGAGAGAATATCCATCGTTTTCCGCCCTTCGCGTATTTCCCGCAGTTCCAGACCGTATGTCCAGTTAATCGCCTCCCTGATGTTTTGGCATTGCGGAGGAACGCGCAAGGCGTACCAGACCTGCGTGGACGGGCACTTCATCTTCAGAACGTTCATCACCTTGTTGTCGGCGGTCCCGCCGGGCATAGGAAATTGAAGCAACTCGTATTCCTCGCTTTTATCCACGGACTTGCCCTCAAGTTCCTGCATAATCCGTTCTATCCCGTATTTCTTCATCATCTCACTGCGGATGGTCACATTGGGATACGAAAGAATATACCCGGCGTCATACTTTCCGGTAATAACCTTTTGCGGAACCTGTATTCCCTTTAGGAAGTATAATCTGCACCCATTTCTAATCCCGTCCTCCGGCGTGCTGTTTTTGCCTTTCAGCCACGAACGGACGTTTCCTTTCTTCTCGTACAGCTCATAATACCAGTCTTCGGCAAACGTTTCCGTCAGTTTCTTGATGCGGGATATGTCAAGGTGCAGGTCGTATTTCCGGCTCCACAGCGACGGACCTTTCGACAGTTTCACTCTGGCTAGGGGGGAACCGTCTTTGTCAAATAAACTGACATTCTTATTGCCTTTGCCAAGGTTATACATAAGCTGCCCGTTCTTCCAGTAGACAATTTCCCTGGACATACTGCCGCCCGAAGAATACCTTTCCAAGACATAATTTTTCTCAATCAGCCGCAGAAATAAGCCCTTCCATTTCATTCTCCAGTCGCCGCCGTAATAACGCTCTTCTACAAGTTTCCTTTTTTTGTACATCTTCATGGATTGCCCAAATACATGGTGCCGTTTCTCCGTCCCTTCCATTGAGACAGTCTCAACTATTTCTCCGTCTTTGACCACATGTTTTTCACGTATTCCTTTTTTACGCCCGCTGCTCTTAATAAGCACTGTCCCGCTGTCAAGCGAGGTATAGAAGTTACGGCCTTGTCCGGCGTAATGCGACCGTATGTATATACTCATGTTTGCCTCCTCTCAGGTTATAAACGGGAAAAAGGGGGCGACCGTAATAGCACACCCCCTTTTTCATGCGTTTCTCCGCTTAATCCATCACCCGTCTGGCTGCTTCTTCGTCATACTCGCGCTGCGTCTTGATGAAATAAGTTCCGGCTGGCAATTCAAGCTCTTTGTGGTCGGGATGTTTTATTACCGTCCCGACGTCCGTATGCAGTATCTTCTCAAAGTCTTGGGCTCTGGGAGACACCCCGTCAATGTAAGTGTGCCAAGAGTCAACCTCTATCAGAGTCGCCGTCGCCGGGTCTGCAAGTTCATGTTTATGCCCGGTAGCTTCTCCTTCCGCTATCACCGTTGTTTTCCTTCCCTTTGCCAGCGTTTCCCTCAGCCCTGCCATATCCTTTATCTCTCGCGGAACGAACAATAATTCTCCCTGTCTATACGCTTTCATCTTTTCTTCCCTCCTTTTGGTTCTTTTGACTCTTTGGCGTTATTGCCACCTCTTTTTTTTCCGGTACCCTCACTCCCAGGCATTCCACAAAACACCAGTATTTGTCCCACACCTGGAGATGTTTCCAGTGATGCGGCGGGTACTTCAGTTTTAACTCCTTATACAATTTCCTCGATAATACCTGTTCTCTTTTATCCATTTCATTTCTCCTGCTTATTTTGTCAGTCCTTATAATCTTTTCTCAATAACCTCTGCCAGTGTATGTTTCCCGAAATACAAATCCCGCTCAATTCCTAACCCAAACGGCCGCTTGATACTTTCCAGTTCCGAGAGGGAAAAATATCCGGATTCCTCATAGTCCCCGCGCACATACCCGAAGAATGTGTCTTTGCCGTCGTACTCCGTGGCATACCACGTCCAGCTGCCGGCCGGGTCGAAGAACTTTGCGACAACAGGCACTTCTTCAGGCTGTTTACCGTCAGTCTCACCCAGTTTTGGGAACTGCTTACACAATTCTGTTGTCAAGAGTTTCATCTTAATCACCTCCTTCTGCGATACGGGGCGGGTTCCAGTTGAATGGAAATCCTGCCACGTTCGTTTGTTGTCAGGGCAACAAAAAACCCGGTTTCCACCGGGTATGCGCCTGCCCGCCTTTTCTGCTTTGATTACTCTTTCCTAACCGTCAGTACTTCCTCGGACAGCGGGTCCAATTCCGAAGACGGTGTGCCGTTCTGCGTAAAGTAAACCGTAAAGAGCCGCTTTGCCCGTTCTTTCAGTCTCACTTCGGTTTCTTTGCTGACAGAAGAGCATCCGTCGGTGAATACAATTCCCGCGTCAAACTCTGACACCGCAAGATGCTCCAGCGGCGCATCAAAGTCAGTGCTGCTGCCCTGTTCATATTTCCCCGCCGTAAAGTCACGCACATCCACCTCCTTGATATCGCCTGCAAATAGGAAGATTCTGGTCGGAAACGAGTCTTTCAGCTCATCGACCAGGAAAACTTCCATTTCCTTGAACACGTCCATACTCGGAGACGTGTCGATGTAAACGGCGAGCTTGGGCTTGCCCGTCTCAGGGAACCTGTTCCAGTAGAGCGGCAGGACCCTGCTGATTCCGCACGAGAGATACACCAGTCCGAGTCTGCTCAGCCGGTATGGATAGACCTGTAACCGCGAACTCCCGTTCAGCGTGTCTAAAATGGTGTTTGCCGTCCTGTCCAGCTGCTGTTTTGTCTTTAGATGCCGGATGAAATTACCGACATGCTCAATATCGCATTCTTCTTTTCCCACCGGCAGAGACGAAAATATCCGCGACAACTGTTTGCTGAACGATTTCGGCGCGCTGTTACAGAATGCAGACACAATATCTTGTGCAAGCTGTTCAAGCCCGTCTTCTTTTCCATTCCCGTTTTTATCGCGTGGTTCTGTGGGAATACTCCTCAAGACGACATCGTCGGTATTCTTCCCGGAAAACGGGTTGGTTCCCGCAATTCCCATCAGGATAGTGATTTTCTGTACTGCGTCCGTATGAGGCAACAACCGGAAGTAGAGTGATGCCGGTGACGGCAGTTCTCTTTGTTCCCAAATTTCGCGCCATAGGTCTTTGAGGGAAATAGGTACTTCAGAGACGGCAATATCCGAGCGTGCAAGACAAATGACGGTCTGTTTGCTGGTATCCGGGTATATCTTCCTGCAGAGTTTTGTCATCTCTGTCTGGTGCATGATATGGAGTATCTTGTTGATGACTATGTCCAGACAGATATTGGATAGTTGCCGGTCTCGCGAGGTGGGAATCTCACGGTATCCCGCATAGTGCAGGATCTCATGCTTGAGGATAATCCGAATCATCTCCACCGGCAGTTTGAGAACTCTCGGGTTGATGAAAATATAATTCTTGCCGGTTCGAATCTCATATCCCCACGCGGCAATTTCCACGATATCGTTTACCTGGACGAACTTACTTATTTCCAGCAGGTTAATTCCCAGCGATGTACATGCCTGAATCAGTTTATGATTGGTTGTCATGGTGCGCCTCCTGTATGAACCGGACGATTCTTTCGTGCGTTATCTCGTCGCTTCTGAACAGAAACTCCATTACCGGCTGGGAAAGCGGAAGTTTTCGCAGCTGCCCGGTAAAAACCAGGACTTTTTCTTTCATAACCATATCACCGTCCGAACACACATGCGTATTTCCCAGTTCCCTAATCACCTTGCCGATTCTCTCCGCAATCTCCAGGGCGATACTGCCGTCTGTCTTCCGCTTGATTTCCTCGTGGCCGTTAAGTCTTTTAAGGATCCCTTCAAACACAAGCAGAGCTCTCCCTTTTGCAACCACTTGAGCCAGCATTTTGTCGCATTCGTCATACGGCAGAAATTTCTCCACGCGTTGGACGTTATTCTCCAGGTATGCAAGAAGTTTTGTGCTGTCGTTCAGTTTGCTCACTTCCAGCCGGATAACGTCTGTCTCGGAGAGAGAAGACTTCCTGAGCAACGGCTTTAATGTGGAGTGTATCTGCAGGAGTGTTTCCAGCGGCAGTTTGAGCGGAATGCTCAGGGTATGGATAATCGCGGTTTCTGCCGCTTTCTCTATATCACGCCCTGTAGAAGCAAGCGCGACGATTTCCTCCGTAAACTGGACGGTTTTGCGGGGTGAGACGTACGTCTCTATCTGTGACAGCAATACCTCAAAGAACGTGGACGCGTATTCAACTATTCCGTCCATCAGTGTCAGGTTATCTTTTAATTCCGCATAGCGTTTGCGTATCTCGTCCACCCGTGTTTTAAGGTCCGGCAACGGCATTGTGTTCCTGCCCGTCATGTTGAGGGTTATAAGAGTCCTGTAGACGGATGCGCTGGTATCTTTCTGGAGTTCGGGTACCGGGATGACCGCATGGAACCTGTCCAGTAACGCTTCGTCCAGTTTGAAAGTCGAAGCGTAACTGTCGGGATTCATCGTCGCGATGAGCATCTCGTATTGCAGCGGTTTGCCGAAACAGGTCTTTTCTTCGAGAATCTCCAGCCAGAGGTTCTGGTTCTCTTTGTTTGCTCGCGTGAGTTCGTCAACCACGATTACACGCGCATCCCAGATACTGCGGTCGTGACGGGAAAACTCCAGTTGCCCGTGGGCGAGTTTGTCCGGCACCGGGATTCCCGCGATACTTACCAGGTCGTCTTTGGTGGCGTCGTAGAACCGGAAGCTTTTTTCGCCGTAGAGCGTGCTCAGATGTTTTGCGACCGTGGTCTTGCAGACGCCATGTCTTCCCAGCAGGATGAACGGCTTTTTCAATGACGCGTTTGCCAAGAAGACATGCTCAATACTATCCCAGCCGACTGCTATCTTTTCCAGCATGATGGTATCCTCCTTTACCCCGAATTCTTCTTTGATATACTTGCACAGTGAGGGGTTTTGATT
>CAYQXZ010000138.1:0-5241 GCA_964421645.1 uncultured bacterium | reverse complement strand
ACCCCCGGCATACCGGGTATGAGCCGGCTGCTCTACCACTGAGCTACCCCGCCATGAAAAAAAATCAAAGACTAAGTATTGTACCTCTTTATCAGATACTCTGCAAGGTTCCTGAAGGCCGCAGCCCTGTGGCTGAGACTGTTTTTTTCCGATGCCGCCAGCTCCGCAAAAGTCCTTCCTGTGCCCGGTATCTCAAACACGGGATCGTATCCGAATCCGTTGCGTCCCCTCGGGCTCAATGTTATTACACCCTCAACCGAACCCCTGAAAATCTTCTCCTCGCGGGGACTGATAAACGCCACAACAGTCACAAACTCCGCCTTCCTGCATCCGGAATCCTTGCAGGCCTCAAGAAGTTTAAGAAGTTTTCCTATGTTTTTCCCGTCATCGCAATCCTCACCTGCAAACCGCGCCGACTGCACGCCCGGCAGGCCGTCCAATCCTGCCACGGAGAGACCGGAATCCTCACCTGCAACGTTTTCCTCACCCAGAATCTTTTTAAGGTACCTTGCCTTCATCAGGGCATTTTCCTCAAAAGTGCTGCCTGTCTCTTCAGGAAAAATCACGTCCCGCGGACACGGCATGACCGTTATTCCGGTGTCTTTCAACACCTGCCTTACCTCGCGCAGTTTATTCGGGTTCTTAGTGGCCAAGTAAAAACTCAATTTCATCCTTCAGCGCCTTCCTTTGTATTTCAACAATCCGGTTTATCCCCTTCCCGGCAAGAACAAGGAGCTCTGTAAGCTCATTGCCCGTGAAAGGATGCCCCTCGGCAGTGCCCTGTATTTCAACAAACTCTCCCTTGCTCGTCATTACCACGTTGAGATCAAGGCTCGCCGTGGAATCTTCAGAGTAGTCAAGGTCAACAACCTTGTTTCCGTACACGATGCCCACGCTTATTGCAGCCAGGTAATCCCGCAGAAGCGGCAGCTTGATAAGACGCGCCTTTTTTAATTTTGAAAGTCCTTCCACCAGCGCAATGAACCCCCCGGTCACCGCTGCCGTCCTTGTCCCGCCGTCAGCCTGCAGGACGTCGCAATCCACCCATATCGTTCTTTCGCCGATCTTCTTGACGTCCAGCACTCCCCTTAAAGATCTTCCTATCATCCTCTGGATCTCCTGGCTTCTTCCGGTCAGGTTTGAATTGCGCGCAACCCTCTCGCTCGTTGATGACGGAAGCAGGGAATACTCTGCGGTCAACCAGCCGCTGTCGGTTCCCTTCAGAAACAGCGGGACGCGGTCTTCGCTGTTCACAGAACAGACAACCCGCGTGTCCCCTATTTCTATCAGGCAGGAACCCAGCGCATACTTCAGGTAATTCTTCGTTATTTTAATCTCCCTTATATCTTCAAGAGACCTGTTTCCTCTCCTTTTCAATTCCATGTATTTTCTCCTTTCTAAAAAAGAATCGGGTACGCCGTCACGTAAAATGAGTAATCTTTTTCATCGGCTGACACCTTGAAATTCAGTTCCCAGCAGTGCAGTTTTCTCCACACCTCAACGCTTTTCCTTGTGAAGCTGCCTTCGTTGATATCATACTGAAGGCCGAGCGCGTACCTCCAGTTTTCATTCACGGTATGCATGAAGCGGCCCATGATGCCCGACGTGCCGCTTTCATCGTCGTATCTGTTACCCACGGAATAATCGTACTTCCCGGAATGGAAAACAAGGTCGTTTACCCCGAACGTGTACTCCGTGTTGGTAATATCCCACTCGTTTTCTCCCTCTATTGAGAACTGCGGAGTAATTTTCACATCATATTTCAGGTTACTTTCTTCAAACTTCTCCCTGTCAAGGGAATAGATATTTTCCAGCGATATCCTGCCCAGGTACCCCTCATCCCCCGTAAAAAACCATTCTGTCCGCATACCGGCGAACTTCCCGTCACTCAATTTCTCAATCCTGTCAAAAGACTCAATTTCACCCGGCTCATAGTCCAGGCCGCGATAGAAAAAGGAAAACGACGGAACAAAGTATTCCGTGTATCTCCCGTGGTTTTTTTTCAAGGACATAGAAGCCTTTGCGCCGAACTCCCTCAAGAGGTTGAATTTGTCTTCGCATGAATCCGAACGGTAATCTATCCCGCCGACGGTAGCGTAAGGCGTAAGAGTCAGATGTCCTGCATTTTTCCTGCCTTCCAGCGTAAGGATGTCCATCATCCTAAAGTGGTCCTTGTCTTCCTTGTGAAAATTGGTCAGACGCATGTCGTTTTCAATAAATACCGGTGAATTCCCTATTTTAACAGGGGGAGTATAAAACTGCAGTTCCGGCAGTTTCTCAACCTTCAAAAAATCTTCTCCGGCATTATGCCTCACATTGATGTTCAGAATGCCTGGAGTGAAATCATGGGTGCAAGAGAGATAATTGTATGTTTTTGATTTTGTCAGGAATTCTTCCCTGAAAAAATCGTTGAAAAACTCGTCGCCGTACATCCACCGCCAGTCAATTATTATCCTGCCGGGCCCGGTTCGCGAATCATAGCTTCTCCCGAGTTCAAAGTAACCTCCGGGTTCAAGCCAGTCTTTGTCCCATCTCTTGTAGGCAAATGCTGACCCGCCGAATCCTTCCTTGCGGGAGAGCGTCTCCAATCCGAATCCCAATCCCTTCCTGCCGATTGAGAGTCTTTCCTTCAGCAGGCTGTCGCTGTCCTTTCCCAGCCTGTGCGAGAAAATGAAATCGGCGGTTTCCCCGATACGCGAACTGTATCCGGGGCTGATGGTTACGGGAGCCTCTTTTGTCCTCGCATCAATCGTAAACCTCGGAAAATAGAAAACGCTGAATTTCCTGCCGAAAGTGAGGCGCATCCTTTCCGCCCTGATGTAATCATCCTTTACGTACTCCATTCTTTCCGCGGAAATCCTGAAATGCGGGTTTTTCAGATCACAGGTGGTTATGTAGCCCCGCTCAAGTATAACGCGTCCCTCTTCTTTACAAACCTTTTCAGCCTTTCCGTACAGGGGCGGCATGGAAAAAGAAGGATTTGAAATTATCCCCCTTTCTTCATTCGTATTGTAGGTCAGGTATTCTGCCTTGAAAATTCCCTCGGGAGCTTCAACTGTAAGAGGTCCTTCTGCCGTAATGTCCCCGGTAAGCCTGTTTAATTTCGCCTTTTCGCAGAATACGGTTATGTCCTTGAAAATAATCTTCACCTTATCCTGCAGGATTATCTCTTTCGGCTCTCCGGCGCTCGTGAATTCCACGCTTGAGCTCTCGGAATTGTAATAAACAGGCACATCTTCGGCCAATACTGCGGAACACAGCAGAAATGAGGCAAGAACAAACCCCCTGAATTTTATAGGCATATTACTTACGGAACGGCCGCCGCTACACTTCGGTTACGTTATAATCCATATATGTCTCAAAAGCCTCTGCAACCGGTTCAAGCACATGGCCGGCAACAACGCTGGTATGATGACGGTGTCCCATGTACCCGATCGTCTGCAGGACATCCTGCAGTTCCGGAATCTCCGCAACCCCGGCACAACCGAAGAAGTCATCCGGTATGGGGTCATCCGTAAACCTTCCCTCTCCAAGGTAGAACTCAAGTTGCCCGTTCAAGGTGAGCATGCTGCCGAATGTAAAAGCACCCGGAGAAATCCGTCCCACATTGCAGCCGAAAGCGCATCCTTTTCCGACGGAATTCGCCAGTATGGCATGGTCGGTGATTCTCCCCTTGCATCTCATCAGGTCCTGTGGAACCGGACCGCAATGGAAGAGAATGCACTTGTTCTCTTCATCGGCATAGTTATTGTTCCAGTCAAGACATGTCGCCACGCTGGCGGACGCGCGGCTCAAAGCAAACATGGTTACCGCGTTTCCAACGTCAACCTCGCAGGCTGCGGGGATACCACGGTTGTTCAGTTCGCTCAACACCACGCAGGGAGAAATCCCGATCAGCTGCTGCATTTCAACCCAGCAGCGCAGGGCAATGGCATCAAATCCGTAATTGTCAATCATTTCATCAAGGACCACCGCAAGTCTTACGATATTGTCAAAGGCCTTCCTGGGAACGCCTTTCCAGTCTGAATAGCCGGCGAGAGTCTTTGCCTTGCTTACATACCTTCCGTCTGAAGACTTGATTTTCTGCATACCGGCAAAGACAGAAGACAGGTCATAGGTTTCCATCGTTATACCGTGCTTCTGCAGCGCAAGTTCATCTATGCGCACTGTTTTGAAGGCCGTGGTGCGCGCACCGATTGCTCCGACAATCATCCCCTTCATTCCGTTTGCCACCCTGCAAATCCGGTCAAAATGGTCAACGTTATCTGCAAACTTCTGTGACTTTGGGTGAACCGTGTGCGGTTTTAGCGCGGTGAACCGTACCCCGTATTGAGTAAAAACATCCATTATTGAAAATTTGCCGCAGAAAGAATCGCGTCTCAACTCCGGCCGCATCTTATCCAGTTCGTCGGGATATGCCTGGATAAGAATCGGGACGCCTGCTTCTTTCAATGCCTCCACGGCTCCGGTTTCATCGCCAAAATTCGGCAGAGACAGAATGACTCCCCCGAATTTACCGCGATTCTTCCTTAGAAAATCAGCGTAAACCTTGCCTTCATTCACGTTCTCAACGGCTCCGAAACGCGTTGCCTTTTCGTCAAGCGTCATGGTCTTGTGCCCCATGCCGTTCAAAACTTCTGTCATCTCTTTGCGCGCGGATGCCATGAGAGAGGAAGGGAAAAATCCCCTGTTTCCGAAAAATAAAGCAAACGTTGTCTTTTGACTCTTCATAAACACCTCCATTTTTTTCTTTCAATAATTCTATGAATTTACCGTAATATTGTCAATTATTTTGACAAAATCCCCTTTCGCTATATAATATATATTTCGGATGCGACAGTCCGCCAACGCATCAGTGGCGGAAAATCAATCCGGGTCTTACCGGATTCAGACCGGGATGATGAACTATCAGACTGAGTTCGCCAGAGAGCAAGGCAACAAGGAAGGAAGCAAGGAGGCATACTGTAATCGTATGTTGACGCAGCTTCCGACGAAGTTAACGAAGCTCTCTGGATGAAATCAGCCTGATAAACGGGGGATTAGCTCAGCTGGGAGAGCACCAGGCTGGCAGTCTGGGTGTCAAGGGTTCGAATCCCTTATCCTCCACAACAAGCTTCTTTGAGAAGGGATTCGAAGGGAGCGAAGATGTCTGGCTCCGATGAGTAAGAGGAGCCATGCGGGTGGCCTACCCGAGCCGTATCGGGAGGCGAGGGAGCCGAATCCCTTATCCTCCACAACAAG
>CAYQXZ010000137.1:1250-5282 GCA_964421645.1 uncultured bacterium | reverse complement strand
AGATTTTTCTGTCAATTTCAATTTTTCCAATGACTTTGTCCGATTTGACAGTGAACTCTCCTGCCCCTGAATCAAGAACCGCGCCGTTTCTTTCCTTCAGAATCACCTCTGCGGTATATCTGCCTTCGCCGGGCAATTTTCCAAGGGGGAATCTAACGCTTGCTTCTCCGGAAGCCCCGGCCTGCACTTCCGTCTTTTTATAAATGACTATTTCGTAGAACTTGTCGCGTATTGTTGCTTCAAGACTGAATATGCCCGGTTGTCCGGCACCGTTCTCAACTTCAATCTCCAGCACGCCTTCATCTCCTGTTTGCACACCTTCCGGCCCTGTTATCCGGTTTATCCTTATTTCCGGCTCTCTGCCGGCGGCCCACAGCATTGCCCTGGATAACAGCAGGTAGCCATATTCATGGTACGGGTATTCAAGATATTCGTCGTTCCGGACAGGAGGGAACTTCCTGAAGTCCTTGAATTCCACGAAATCGTTTCCCACGGAGAAAGCGACCACCCTGCCCTTCCCGAAGGTTCCTACAGCCGCAACGGCAGTTTTATCATAATTTATAATTTCACTGCCCGTCACTTTTACGGCAGTGTAGAAGGCCATTGGAAACCTGAAGCTTATTGAGGGGATTGCGGAGCTAATATAATGGCGTTTTAATTGCAGGCTTTCAGAATCAGCCCCCGTTCTTATTTCGCGGCTTGCGAGTAAAGCCGCTGTATCGGGCATGGGAGGCATTGCACCGCCGGATTCCACAATGAGGGGCAGCACATTCCGCCATGATGCAGGAGTGGCCCCCGCGCAAAAATATACAAGCCCCATTCCTTCTTTCACCCTGTCAATAATCAGCGCCTCAACATTTTCCGCCAATTTGATCGGAGGCTGGCTTCCCACATACGTACTGTCTGACAGCGAAGTAAGCACCATAACGTCATACCTGTTCTCCGTCAGGTAGCGCTTCAACCTGTCAATCTCCTTCTCCTTGTTCTCTACGCCCGGGATGTCTATTACAAGTGGCGTTGAACCCGGTTCTGGGAATTTGTTGCCCTGAACATAGACGTAATCATACTTGATATCAAGTCTCTCCTGGAGTTCCACCACCTGTCTGGCCATCTTCATCGGTACGATGAACAATGCCTTTACAGGTCCCCTGTAATACGGATTTGCCCAATCTACGTGCGCGGATTCAGGCCCCGTCATGGCAGGCCGATCCCCAGCGGTTTTTTCTTGACTGTGGACCGGTAAGGACCTGCTGCACAGGATTATAAAACAAAAAAGCACTGCCACCCGTATACTTCTTCGCTTACGCATATTATATCCTCCGGATTACTCGGTGACCTTCCATGCTTGGCTGCATTTGTGTTCATTTACTATTTTCTAGGGCAGAGACAACATTCCTTTTTCCATCACAGGATTTCTTTGTGATGAGTTTGTAAGGCACCCTGCCAAGCTTCATTTGAAACAACGTGGCGTGTCATTTTACCATAAATGGAAAAGGGGCAACGAAGACCTTCCATATCCGCTGCCCCTTTATGCCGGAATGTCTGTTACTTGTTGTTCTGCTGGTCGTCAACTTCCTTATATTCGGCATCAACCACGTTGCCCCTGTCCTGCTTCGGTGCCTCTTCCTGTGGTGGTGCCTGCTGTTCCTCCGGCTCCGCCTGCCCTGCCTGCTGTTGTGCCTGCTGCGCCTGCTGGTAAATCACCTGGGCAATTTTATGCGACGCCTGCTGAAGTTCATCCATGCCGCGCTTTATCGCTTCAATGTCTTTGGGCTCCGCCTGTATCAGCTTGTTCAGCGCATCTGTCTTTTCCTGTATCTCTTTCTTCTCCGCTTCTCCAATCTTGTCAGCATGTTCCTTGAGGGTTTTGTTGACCGTGTAAACGAGGGAATCCGCCTGGTTGGTAACTTCTATAACCTCTCTCTGCTTTTTATCCTCTTCAGCATGCTGCTCGGACTCGCTCACCATCCTGTCAATTTCTTCCTTTGAGAGCTTCTTGGAGGCGGTTATTTTTATTGACTGTTCCTTGCCGGTTCCCTTGTCCTTCGCGGTAACGTGAAGGATCCCGTTGGAGTCAATGTCATACGACACCTCAATCTGGGGAAGACCCCTCGGAGCGGGTGGAATACCGACAAGATGAAAATTTCCCAGACTCAAGTTGTCCCTCGCCATCGGCCGTTCTCCCTGGAGCACGTTTATCTCAACCGATGTCTGGTTATCGGCCGCCGTGGAGAAAACCTGGCTCTTCTTGACAGGTATCGTAGTGTTCCTGTCTATGATCTTGGTGAATACACCGCCCAGCGTCTCAACACCCAGTGAAAGCGGGGTAACATCCAGCAGAAGTATATCCTTGTCCTTCATTTCTCCGCCAAGTATCGCTCCCTGGATGGCGGCGCCTATGGATACGCATTCCATGGGGTCAACGCCTCTTTCAGGCTTCATCCCGATGTATTCTTCAACAAACTTCTGGACAAGCGGCATCCTGGTCGGGCCGCCTACAAGAATTACCTTGTTGATTTCAGAAGTTTTCAGTTTGGCGTCCGCTATGACCTTCCTTAAAGGATCCTTGCACCTGTCCACTATCGGCGTTATGAGTTCTTCCAGCTTTGAACGCCTGATTTTCATCTGCAGGTGCTTCGGCCCGTTCTGGTCGGCGGTTATGAAGGGCAGGCTTATCTCGGTTTCCACTGTTGAAGAAAGCTCTATTTTAGCTTTTTCAGCCGCCTCCCTTATTCTCTGCATCGCCATTTTGTCCTTGCTGACGTCTATGCCCGATTCCTTCTTGAACTCTCCGGTAATGTAGTTGATCAGCGTTTCATCCATGTCAGTTCCGCCCAGCTGCGTATCTCCGTGTGTGGAAAGCACCTTAAAGACACCCGCCATCATGTCCATTATCGTCACGTCAAGAGTTCCGGCTCCAAAGTCAAACACAAGGACTTTCATCTCCTTTTCAAGCTTATCCAGGCCGAAGGCGAATGAAGCCGCGGTGGGCTCGTTTATTAAACGCACAACCTCAAGCCCCGCTATCGTACCGGCATCCTTCGTTGCCTGTCTCTGATTGTCATTGAAATAAGCCGGTACCGTGATAACCGCTTTTTTCACCGGCTGTCCCAGGTATGATTCCGTATCCTTCTTGATCTTCTGAAGTATATATGCGGATATCTGCTGCGGCGTGTATGTCTTGCCATATATGCTGTACTTGTGATCTGTGCCCATCTTTCTCTTTGCCGCCTGTACAGTACCCTCCGGATTTACCGCCGCCTGCCTTCTTGCCGGCTCGCCCACAAGAACCTGTCCGTCCTTGGTAAACGCAACGTAAGACGGAAACGCCTTTCCTCCGACTATCGTCGTTCCTTCGGCGCTCGGGATGATTACCGTCTTCCCGCCTTCCATGACCGCCGCCGAAGAGTTGCTCGTACCGAGGTCAATCCCTATGATTTTTTCAGCCATTGTTCTGTTCCTCCGTTTTATTCAATATAGAGTTAGATGTACCCATATCAAAGAAGTTTCAGTTGTCTTTAAATCACCAGCCCCTTAGCGTCCCGTGTTTCGGGGCAAGTGGGCGGTGCAGGATTGTGCTATTGAGAAGCACTACGCACGAACTCCTCACTTTTTTCAACGAAGATTGCTAACCTTTTTTCTCAAGGAAGCTTAATCGTCGTTTTGAACCCAGGTTCAAACCCTGCCTCCCCTCTAATGTTCGTTTGCCCACTTTTCACATGCCAGGTTTTTATTGCACTCTCAAGTGGGCGGTGCAGGATTTGAACCTGCGACTTCCACCGTGTAAGGATGGCACTCTAGCCGCTGAGTTAACCGCCCGGTAATTTTGACTTTCTTTCTTCTTGTTCAAATCACAGTGCAGGATTTGGCGCCCTCACATCCCGATACTGCTCGGGTCGGCCACCCGCTGAGATTGCTCTTACTCATCGCAATCTCTGACTTCGCTCCCCTGAAATCCGTAAGATTCCGGATTTCAGCCTGCGACTTCCACCGTGTAAGGATGGCACTCTAGCCGCTGAGTTAACCGCCCGG
>CAYQXZ010000137.1:0-1150 GCA_964421645.1 uncultured bacterium | reverse complement strand
AGCCTGCGACTTCCACCGTGTAAGGATGGCACTCTAGCCGCTGAGTTAACCGCCCTGGTTAATGCAAATCAACAATCCCGGTTATCTATTCTGAAGATTGATAAACCTGCTTGCATTTTTGAAACGGGTGTGCTATATTATACATCAATTCATGGTTTTTTCAATAACAGGGCGGAAAAAAAGATTTGACATAAACAATAGAACGTATATAATACTTGGAATTTAAATCCTAGACAGGAAGAAGAAAAACAAAATCGTAAACCCCTCACTTTTCGGGTGAATCAAGAAGAGTTCGGGGTAAAGGAGAACAAAATGGCAGAAGATATTCTGAAGGGAATCAAGGAAAGTGTCATAGCGGGAAATGCACCTAAGACTAAAGAGCTGGTCCAGAAAGCGGTAAATGACAAGGTAGCCGTTGAGAAAATTCTCAACGAAGGTCTTATCGGGGGCATGATGATCGTGGGAACTAAATTCAAGAACAACGAATTTTACGTCCCGGAGGTTCTGATCGCCGCAAGGGCAATGCACGCCGGAATGGGCATCATGGAGCCTCTTATTGCACAGGCGGGAATAAAACCCGTTGCAAAAGTCGCCATCGGAACGGTTAAGGGCGACCTCCACGATATCGGAAAGAACCTTGTTGTTATGATGTGGAAGGGAGCGGGATTCGCAGTTGAGGATCTCGGCATAGATGTTCCGCCGGACAAGTTCGTTGATGCCGCAAAGGGCGGAGTTTCCGTTATCGGACTTTCCGCACTTCTCACGACAACGATGGTTTCAATGAAAGACGTTATTGAGGCATTGAAGGCCGCCGGTGTCAGGGACAAGGTAAAGATTATCATAGGCGGAGCACCTGTTACCCAGAGTTATGCGGACGAAATAGGAGCCGATGCCTACGCTGCGGATGCCGCAACTGCGGTTGACAAGGTTAAAGAGGTACTCAAGATATAAGTGATAACCGTTTTGTCTGCCATAGCAGGCGCATACTTGTTCGGCAGTATTCCGTGGGGATATATCCTTTGCCGTGTTTTTAGGAAGATAGACATACGTAAATACGGCAGCGGCAACATAGGAGCAACAAACGTATACAGGGCGGCAGGCGGGTCTCTGGCAGTATCCGTCCTTATACTTGACGTTCTCAAGGGATTCC
>CAYQXZ010000136.1:0-5299 GCA_964421645.1 uncultured bacterium | reverse complement strand
AAGCGGAGAGAGCAGGATTCGGCTCCCTCGCCTCCCGATACGGCTCGGGTAGGCCAGCCGCTGAAATTGCTCTTACTCATCGCAATTTCTGACTTCGCTCCATTCGAATCCTTTGCAGAGAAGAGTGCGAAGCGGAGAGAGCAGGATTCGAACCTGCGGTACCCTTACGGGCACAACCGCTTTCGAGGCGGTCGCTTTCGTCCACTCAGCCATCTCTCCGTGTACAATCGAATCCTGCTCGTTTCAATGAACCATATGACTGTTTGCATCACAAACAGAGAGCAGGCTCCGGCGCCCCTCGCTCCCACAACGCTCAGGGTCGGCCACTCGCTGCCAACCCTCCTTCCCGTCGGGTCGGCTTACTTCGCTCACCTGAAATCCGGAAGATATCGGATTTCAGCCTGCGGTACCCTTACGGGCACAACCGCTTTCGAGGCGGTCGCTTTCGTCCACTCAGCCATCTCTCCGTGTACAATCGAATCCTGCTCGTTTCAATGAACCATATGACTGTTTGCATCACAAACAGAGAGCAGGCTCCGGCGCCCCTCGCTCCCACAACGCTCAGGGTCGGCCACTCGCTGCCAACCCTCCTTCCCGTCGGGTCGGCTTACTTCGCTCACCTGAAATCCGGAAGATATCGGATTTCAGCCTGCGGTACCCTTACGGGTACAACCGCTTTCGAGGCGGTCGCTTTCGTCCACTCAGCCATCTCTCCGTGTAGAATTTTCTTCAATGAACAAAACAAAACCGTTTTAGGTGAATAAACTACTCTTAATATTATTATGAAGCTCGTTATTGAATCTTCTGTAATTTCTTTTTGAACGGAGGCAGTTCAACACTGATGATATTCCATATGATGGAAGTATCTATCCCAAAATATTCGTGGGCTATCCTGTTTCTTAAACCAACGATGCCTTTCCAGTCAACATCTCTATAGTTGTTTCTGACATCTTCGGGAATATTTCTTGCAGCTTCGCCTATTATTTCAAGATTCCTGACGACTGCATCAATTGTTTTCCTGTCATTTTTAAATCGATCATAATCCATACCTTGTATGTAATCTGCTATCAAATCCATAGACTCCAGAATATCTTCGAGGAAAAAATGCCAGTTCCTCTTAGACATAGACTGCCTCTTCCATTATTGATTCCCGCCTGTTGGGTTTTATGGCTGCAGGTGTTAAAAGGTCAACCTTGACACCAAGCAGTTCCTCCAGATAATCGGCGAGGTGGATAAACTCCAAGCCCACAGGTTTATTGAATTCAACCAGAATATCCACGTCGCTTTCTTCTAACTGTTCACTTCTTGTATAAGAGCCAAATATGGCAATGCTCTTCACGTGGAACCGTCCTTCAATCTCGGCTTTATGCAGGTTGATAATCTTTTTCAGTTCTTCGATATTTTTCATAATCTGTCCCTATACGCCTAAAAACTATTGTACTACTAATTAAGCGGAAATGCTATCGTTCAAAGGTAACTTTTCAGTGCTTCAATGTCGTGGGGCAGAACGACTTCCGGAGGCCATGCGCTTATGTATTCTCCGGACATGTACCCTGCATATCCCGAATTCTTCAGCAGTCTAACGGCCGTGTTGTAGGGGATCTCACCTTCGCCCATCAATGCCAGCTTGGGCGCCCGCGACTTATCATAAGTGCCGTCGTGCACATGGCAGTGTCCCACGAGATCCTTCACCTCGGCAAAGGCCTCTTCAATGGTCATCAGCTTGGTGAAAGGATGCATGATATCCCAGTTTATCCTGATGTAAGGGCTGTTTGCCATCTTTACCGCAGGAGCCGCAATGTCTGCGCGGGAGAAGAAGTCGTGGGTCTCAAGGCACACGTAAATCCTGTTTTTTTCCGCATACTGCTTCAGTTTTAACAGGGCCTCCGCCACGATCTTTATGGCTTCGTCAACGGATATGACCTTGTCCGGCATCCCCCCGAACACCCGCAGGCGGCTGCATCCGGTATCCACGGCAAGGTCAATGAACCGCCTGGTGAGTTCAATTTCCGCATCGCGCTTGTCCTCTTCCGTGAAACAATACCTTATGGAGGTTGCTATGCAGGCACACTCTATACCGCTCGCATCAAAGGCCTTTCGTATCTCCTTGCGCTGCGCCTGGCTTGTCTCCGGTTCAACGCCGTGTCTGTGTTTTGCATGCGCCCGCGGCTCTATCCCGTCGTAACCGTATTTCTTCGCTATGTCCAGCATCTCCTGAAGAGTTGCTTCCGGAGTGGTGAAACTCATGAACGAGAATTTCATTTTATTTCCCCCTTGCCCCGAATATGGCAGTTCCTATGCGCACGATATTTGCGCCTTCTTCTATCGCTATTCTCCAGCTGTCGCTCATTCCCATGGAGAGATATTTCATCTCAACGTTCGGCAGCTGCGTGCCTTTCAGTTTTTCAAACAGTTTCTTTGTCAGCCTGAAATAAGGCCGGATATCTTCAGGGTTGTCAACCAGCGGCCCCATGGTCATCAATCCCTCAACCCGCAGGTTGTTCAGCTGTGATATGTTATACAGCAGCTGTTCCGCGTTTTCGGGCAGGATACCTGCCTTTTGTTCCTCGCGGGCGCTGTTAATTTCCAGCAGAACAGGATACTGGATTCCTTTCCTGCCGGCAATCCTGTTGATTTCCTTTGCAAGCCGTACGTTATCTACTGTTTCAATGCAGTCAAATATCTCCAGGGCTTTCTCCGCCTTGTTTCTCTGGAGATGCCCGACCATGTGCCATTTTACCCTGCGGCCTATGGCGTTGAATTTTGACTCCGCTTCCTGAATATAGTTCTCCCCGATCACCCTTATGCCGGCGTCAACCGCTTCTGTTATTTCCTCTATATTTCTCGTTTTTGTAGCGGCAACCAGCGTGACTCCCCGGGGGATTTCCTCAAGAAATTCTCTGACCCTGTCGGCAATTAAACCCATGATTATTATGATAATTGAAGGCCGTGCGCTATTATTATACAATATTTACCGGTTATTTTGAACTCCGGAGGCAAACATGTACTCAATCGGGCTTGATTTCGGGACAAATTCCGTCAGGGCGGTAATACTGGATATTGAAGAGGGCATTGAGATAGCCGACGCCGTATGCAACTATCCGTCTGGCGTTGACGGAATAATCGTTGACAGCAGGAATCCGCACCTGGCAAGGCAGAACCCTTCTGATTACAACGTATCCATGGAGAAGTCCGTCAGGGAGGCGGTGAAAAAGGCAAAAGGCAGTAAGAAGGCGTTCAACCCGGGAAAAGTGATAGGTGTGGGAGTTGATACCACGGGCAGTACTCCCCTGCCTGTTGACAGGAACCTTGTTCCCCTGTCCTTCCACAAGGAGTTCAGGAATAACAAGAATGCGATGGCGTGCCTTTGGAAGGACCATACCGGGGCTGACGAGGCCGAAGAGATTACCGCACTCGCAACAAGAATCAGGCCGGATTACCTGGCAAGGATAGGAGGCGTCTATTCTTCCGAATGGTTCTTCTCAAAGCTTCTTCACCTGGCGCGGACCGACAAAAAGGTTTTTGATGCGGCGGCAGGCTACGTGGAGCTGTGCGATTACATACCTGCAATACTCTCCGGGAAAAAAAGTCCCGGCGAGACTGTGAGAAGCATATGCGCCGCAGGGCATAAAGCGATGTATAACGATGTGTGGTGCGGTCTGCCTGACGATGGATTCCTGCATAAGCTGGACAGGTCATTCAAGAACGTGAGAGAGAAACTATATGGGAAAGCATATCCTGCCGGACAACTGGCAGGCGCCTTGTGCGAAGAATGGGCCGGTAAGACCGGCTTGCCTGCCGGAATCCCCGTCAGCGTGGGGGCTTTTGACGCGCACATGGGAGCGGTCGGCGCGGGTGTCAGGCCCGGAGTGCTGGTAAAGGTCATCGGAACGTCAACCTGCGATATGACGGTCGCCCCTGCAGGGAAGAAACTGCGGGATATTCCGGGCATCTGCGGCATGGTTCCTCACTCAATAATCCCCGGATACACCGGCATTGAAGCGGGGCAGTCGGCCGTGGGTGACATCTTTAACTGGTTCGTCAAGAGGTTTGCACCCGCCGGAGTTAAGGATCCCCACCGGCAGTATGCCCTTGCCGCTTCAAGGATCAGGCCCGGGCAGACAGGGCTTCTTGCCCTTGACTGGAACAACGGTAACCGGAATATCCTCGTTGACCAGAAACTGACCGGACTGATTCTCGGATTTACTCTTGATACGGGTCCCGGGGAGGTGTACAGGACGCTTATTGAGGCAACAGGATTCGGTGCGAGGGCGATAATTGAGAGGATTGAGGAGTACGGGGTGGAGATAGACGAGATAGTTGCGACAGGCGGCATTCCGGATAAGAACCCGCTCCTGATGCAGATATACTCCGATATTACGGGAAGATCGTTCAAAATAGCGGCTTCTTCGCAGACCTGTGCGGTGGGTGCGGCTGTTTTCGGTGCCATCGCCGCGGGTAAGGAGAAGGGCGGTTACAGGGACGTTGATGATGCCCGAAAAAAGACGTGCAGGTTCAAGAAGGCAGTTTACAGACCGGACAGCAGGAACAGGAAGGTTTACGACAGGCTCTACGGGTTGTACAAAAATGTACACGATGTTTTCGGCCTCAAGTCTGCCAACATGAACCTCCATCACGTAATGAAGGACCTGCTGAAGATAAAAGGTGAGGTTACGAATGGATAAATCAAGAAATCCTGTTTTCCTCCCCCTTGAGGGGGGAGGATAAAAGGTGGGGGTGAAATGGACAAGTTGAAGGAAAGCGTGTGGCGGGCAAACCTGTACCTGTGGGAGAACAGGCTTGTCTATGGAACCCAGGGAAACGTCAGCGGGATAGACAGGAAAAAGAGGAAGATTTACATAAAGCCCAGCGGGGTTGCCTACGAGAGTCTGAAGAAGGAGATGATAACCGACGTCGGCCTTGACGGAAGTCCTGCAGGGAAGGGGAGTTTGAAACCCTCGGTTGACACCCCCCACCACATTTTCCTCTATAAAAACCTCCCCGGAATCGGCGGCGTATGCCATACGCATTCCAGGTTCATAACCGTCTTTTCAATTCTCGGAATCCCTGTCCCGGTGCTCACAACCGCGCATGGGGACGTCTTTGGAAGGGATATCCCTGTGACACGGTACGTTGACAATCTCGGCGAGAACATAGGCAAGGAACTGCTGAAGACCTACGGCAAAACCGGATGCAATGCCATAATACTGGGAAAGCACGGCCTGTTCACTGTTGCGGAGACCCCTGAAAAGAGTGCCTTCTACGCCCTGATGGCTGAATACTGCGCGGAAGTCTCTTA
>CAYQXZ010000135.1:0-5339 GCA_964421645.1 uncultured bacterium | reverse complement strand
TGGCCTGTTGATTCGCATCCCGACCACCAGGTTGCCGGTATCCTTCCTCTGCGTTTTTTCATATGGACGCAGAAGTTCTGCCTGGGGTTCTACGAGGTCTTCTCGGGCGGGCAAACCCTCTCTTTTCTTCCCAACCGTTACGTGGATATCTCCGGCGTTGTGACCCGTAAGAGGGAAAGCATACTTGCGCACAAGAGCCAGTGGCCTGAATCACAGGTGCAGATGCACGAGAAGATGAGTGCTTTCCGGGGCGCTGAAAACGGCTGTGAACATGCAGAGGCATTTCACATCCTCGGCGGTGAAAAGAAAACGCTTTTTGACGCCCTGTTTGAGGACATCAGGACTTTCCGGCAGTCCGGAGGTCTGGACTGCCTCAATATGGAAGAGTGGTAACGCCTTCTTTGAGTCGGGGCAGGGAGTCCGGACCGGGTTTTCCCCAATCGTTTCCTGTTCGTATGCGACACCTGGACGGTAGGGATATTTTCATGCAGGTCTGCGTTTCTTTATCACCTTCGCGGGGACGCCGACCGCCACGGAGAAGGGCGGGATTGTCTTGACCACGACCGAGCCGGCCCCGATAACCGACCCCTCGCCTATATCAGCGGAATACAGGACGGTAACGTTCATCCCGAGATAGCAGTCCCGTCCTATGACAACCTTTTTCGTGAAACCTCCCTGGGAATATATGGTCTTTTCCGGGTCGGTAAATCTGTGCGAGTATGGCGTAATCGTTATATTCTGTGCCAGCAGCGAGTAATCGCCGATCTCCAGTCCCTGGTGTCCATGCAGGCAGCAGCCTGTGCCGACATAAACGTTCTTGCCAATATTGATGTAACCTTCAGGGGTTTCGCCGTCAAGGTAGACGCCGTATTTCAGCCGTGCGCCTTCCTGCAGGATGATCCCCTTTTCGGACGTGGCGATAAGGACGCAGTTGTCGGAAACCTGCGCATAGTCCCCAAGGGAAATGTACTGGGGATCCTTGAATATTACCCCCTTTCCTATGGACACGTTCTTGCCGAGGTGCTTGAGTTTTCCGCCGTAGTACTCAAGCCGCTTCTGCGCCGCAAACTCACCTTCCATGTTGAGGAAAATCGCTTTGTGATAGAGCTCCAGGTTCTCTGCGCTCAACTGCGAAAAAGCATTTGTGAAGAAGGCATTCTTATCCATATCGTCATTCTCCTTCTTGATTGTTCAGAGGTAGTAGATGTTGCTATTCTAACATTTATACTTCCTTAAAGAAAGGAAAATGCCTGCAAAATCCCGGATTGTCCCCCCTTTTTCATAAGATATATATGCAGTTTGATATTATGTGGAAAAAAAGGTATTATTTCTCAAAAATGCAGCCGATTTGTTCTGAACAGAGATAGAAACGTAGAATTCTGGATGAGAGTTTCCCTGGAGGGCAGGAATATGGAATCCAGTACTGCTGCCTGGGTAGAAAAACATCTGAATCAGGGAATTCCGTTTTCGTTTATCTATGGCGGGAAACAGTCAGGGAAGTTCATACGCGGTTGGAAACGGAAGTTGTCCATCCGCTCCCTTGACCGGAAACGTTCACGACTGACCGTTACACATACCGATCCGTCCACGGGGTTGGTTGTACGCTGTGAAGCCGTGACCTACAGGGATTTCCCTGTCGTTGAGTGGACGGTTTACCTCAAAAATACCGGCAAGAAAAATACCCCCGTTATTGAGAATCTCCGTTCTCTGGACGTTGTCTTGCACCGAAGTGAACTCGGAGGCACGGGGTCTTCAGGCAGTCCTGTCCTGCACTACGCAATAGGTTCGCCGTGCAAGGCAGAGGACTACCGTCCGCTGAAAAAGAGAATATCTCCGGGTACCGCAGTTCAGGTCGCAACCTCGGGCGGGCGTTCCTGCAACGCGCATATGCCGTATTTCAACCTGGAGTGGAAAGGAGCAGGTGTTATTATGGCAGTCGGCTGGACAGGCCAGTGGGCTGCTGATTTCAGGAGGGAAAGCGGCGGAGAAGTGCGTTTTTCTGCAGGACAGGAACTTACCCATTTTATCCTGCATCCCGGCGAGGAAGTGCGGACCCCGTTGATTGCATTGCTGTTCTATCAGGGTGACAGGATTCACAGTCAGAACATCTGGCGGCGCTGGATGGTCGCCCACAACCTGCCAAGACCCGGCGGCAAACTGCCAAAGCCAATTCTGGCTGCAGCCAACTGGTTCTACTCAATGCCGTTTGGCATCAGCAACGTCTATTCAATGAAGGTCATTCTTGACAGACTTGAGGAAATCAAGGTTCCTGTCAATGCTTCCTGGATTGACGCGGGCTGGTATGACTGTGACGCTGCAATTCCTGCGACCGGGTATCCGAGCTGGCCATTTACCGGCACCTGGGAACCGGACCGTCGCCGCTACCCGAAAGGGGTGCGGGAAGTAAGCGACTACGCCCACGGGAAGGGTCTGAGGACAATACTGTGGTTTGAGCCTGAACGGGTTATGCCCGGTACGTGGCTGCACAAAAACCATCCTGAATGGCTCATTGCTCCGCGAGTAGAGCTTAAAGGACACAATGCATATTTTCCCCGGGCACACCTGCTGAATCTGGGTAATCCCGCAGCATTGCGCTGGGTTACAAAGACGATAGGCGGTCTGCTTGAGAGCGAACAGATTGACGTCTACCGTGAAGATTTCAACATAGACCCACTCCTGTTCTGGCGTTCAAATGATGCTCCTGACAGGCAGGGAATTACCGAGATCCGGCACGTGACGGCACATCTTGCCTTCTGGGACGCTCTCCGTAAACAAAAACCTAACCTTCTTATAGATGTCTGTTCTTCCGGCGGCAGACGTAACGACCTTGAGTCATTGCGCCGCGCTGTACCCCTGTGGCGGACAGACTATACGGGATTCCTGCCCCGTCCCGGAGAAACGAGATATACACGGATGAATGCAAACCAGTGTATCACCCACGGCATATCATTCTGGATTCCTTACTATGGTACCGGACAGATAAGCGTTGAGCATTACCGGTTTTGCAGCTGCCTGTGCCCGAGTTTGATGTTTGACGTTGATCCGCGCCGCGAAGATATTGACGTTGAGCTCTGGCGAAAGCTGGCCGACATCCACAAAAAGGTCGCCGGATACTTCCTTGGAGATTACTATCCTCTGACCGGTTACAGCCATTCTCCTTCGGCATGGATGGCATGGCAGTTTGACCTCCCGGAAAAGGGAGAAGGGATGATTCAGGCCTTCCGCCGCGAGAAAAATCCGCGGGAAAACACCTGTTTCAAACTGCGCGCGCTCCGGCATGATGCCCTGTATGTTGTAACCGACCTGAAAACCGGCCGTTCCCGGCGTTTCTCCGGACGTACCCTTACAGAAAAAGGCCTGCCCGTCCTCCTGCCGGACAGGGCTTCTGCGGCTATTTTTTTCTACAAGCGCGCATGAGGGCGGTTGTTCTTGCAGGACAAAGAGGGTAAAATGAGAGGAACATATGGAAATTAATTCCAGTGAAAGGCTGATATTTGCGCTGGACACGGCCACGGAAAAAGAAGCCGTAAGTTACGTGGAGCGCCTTAACGGGGTCGTGGAGTTCTTCAAGGTCGGAATTATTCTGCATACGCTGACAGGAGCAGGATTTGTTTCTACCCTGGTAAAAAAAGGGAAAAAGGTATTTCTTGACCTGAAATATCATGACATTGCTGATACGGTCAGGGACGCGGTAAAGCAGGCGGCGGGTCTCGGAGTGGATTTCCTGACCGTGCATGCCGACCGGCAGGTTATGGAGGCCGCTGTTGAGGGGAAAGGCGAAAGCGGCCTGAAGATCCTTGCGGTTACCCTTCTTACAAACATGTCGGCTTCGGATGTAAAAGAAATGGGCATTGCCCTGTCTCCGGAAGAGGTTGTGCTGCAGCGCGCTAAAATGGCCTGCGAGTGCGGGGTTGACGGTGTCGTCGCATCGGGCAGAGAGGCATCATTGGTCAAGAAAGAAACCGGCGGCAAGCTCCTGGTTGTCACCCCGGGGGTGCGTCCCTCTGGCGCTTCAGCCGACGGACAGAAACGTTTCGTGACGCCGGCGGAGGCGATAAGGGCGGGTGCAGACTATCTTGTCGTCGGTAGGCCCATAAAAAACGCCCCTGACCCCAGGTCAGCTGCAATGTCAATATTGGAAGAGATGGAAAAAGCGTTTGAGGAAAAACTTTAGAAGAGATAAATCATAAGCCCCTCACAGTGAGAGGGTATCAGAGAGGAGTTCGGGGTAAAGGAGAATAAGAGATGAATGAGAGGGAAAGATATGTGAAAAGTCTGTCGTTTGAGGACGTGGACAAGGTGTTCTTTGCGCCGGGCGGGCCCAGGGAATCAACGCTGAAGAGATGGAAACAGGAAGGGCTTCCTGCCGACGCTGACTGGCATGAGTACCTTCTTGATAAAGAACTGGGCATAGAGATTGACAAGCCGCAGTCCGAACGGGCGGATTTAAAGGTCTCCTTCACCATGATACCGGAGTTTGAAGAGAAGGTGCTTGAGCATAAGGACGGACACTACGTTGTCCGGGACGTGAAGGGGACAATCGTGGAGATCGCGGATAACTTTGACGTAACCTATCTCCGCAGCGCAAAGGATTTTGTCACCAGGAAGTACATCAAGTTCCCGGTTGAAAACGCAAAAGACTGGGAAGAGATGAAGAAGAAATATAACGCCAACGATCCATCCCGGGTACCTGCCAACCTGAAAGAAGTGAGCGCGAAACTCCGGGACAGGGACTACATTCTCGGTGCAGGCGTCTCGGGCCCTTTCTGGCAGCTGCGGGACTGGTGCGGGTTTGAGAATCTCTGCATGTTGATGGCAACCGACCAGGATTTCGTGATGGAGATGGTTGAGTTCTGGAAAGATTTCGTGCTCTCGGTACTGCGCAAGATAAAAGGATATGTCTCCTATGACTCGGTAATCATCAATGAAGATATGGCGTACAAGGTGAAAAGCATGATTTCCCCTGCCATGGTAAGAAAGTACCTCATGCCGGTATGGAGCGCATGGGCTGAAATGTTCAAGGAGAGCGGGTGCAGGGTGGTTATGCTGGATTCCGACGGCTACATAGGAGAATTAATTCCCCTGTGGATAGAATCGGGCATCAATTGCTGTATCCCCATAGAGATTGCCGCGGGCAACGACCCTGTGGAAATCAGAAAGCGCTACGGTAAGAAGATAGGCCTGTATGGAGGTATAGACAAGCGTTTGATAGCAAAGGGGGGAAAGGCGCTGGAAAACGAGATATACAGGGTTGTTCCACCCCTGCTTAAGGGCGGCGGCTACATACCTGCCTGCGACCACGGGGTTCCGCCGGACATTTCATGGCGGAATTTCGTTGA
>CAYQXZ010000134.1:0-5371 GCA_964421645.1 uncultured bacterium | reverse complement strand
CCACACCCGGTTAAGAGCAGAAGTACAAAGCAGGTTACAAGAAGCAGCCAGAATTCAGTCTTCATTTTTGTGGTTTCTTCAAATATTAGGATCACCGCATTTCAAGGAAGATTTTATCATGCCCGAAGGAAAATGGCAATATTTCCGGGCAGAAGCGATTGCCGTATATCCCGGCTTGAAAGTACTTACGTGTTATGCCGACAAATCTTCAATAGATTACCCCGATAACAAGGACATTGCCTCCGGGAAAAGGGGACCGGTATTTTGCGTTCTGAATATCATGGCGGGTTCCTTCGGCCCACCTGTTATTTTGTGAAAGTCTCTTGAGATAATAGACTTGTGAGAATCCGATATTGCCGTTTTTTACCAGTTGGTCAAGGGAAGGATTATATCCCAGCGGAAATGTCAGGACGATTTTCCCTTTATCCTTCAGCAGGCTTTTCATGTTGTTAATTCCTCTCAATATTTTCAGTCCGTCCTTGACGTTCTCGTCGTACCCCACATGTTCCATGGTGGATATGCTGAAAATCAGGCTGTATTTCCTGCCCGGATGAAAATCAACTATGTCTTCGTTAATGATTCTCGGCCCTTTTTCGTATTTGTCAACAACGGTATGGTTTACCGTGAAATAGTGACCGAGCACATTGCCCACTTCCAGTATATCGGTATTATCATATTGCTTAAGCATGTGCCTCAAAACGGGAATCTCCACAGCCCGTTCGTTTTTCCATGTATTGTTGTAAACGCCGTAAAAATACCGGAATCTCTTATTTTGAAACATGAAAGTCCTCCCGGCGTTCAATGTCTTTATGAAAATGTATTCAAAATACCTTCTGTGCCTTCTTTTAATCATCCCCATAATAATGTTTGTATTTTAGCACTATGACGGAATAAGGTGAAAAAGTGATCAGTGTTTTTATACTGCGTGCCTTCCTTGATTCAGAGGAATATTTATGGTACTGTACGAAAGAAATGAAAGAGCTGTCTCCCAAAGGATTTCTTCACGAAAAGCCGACAGGTTCCGCCAGGAACGAGAAAAAGCTTTATTTTGCCTACCGCTCATTCTGGCCTGAAATAGAGACCATGAAGAAATTCCGTGAATGCGGGATTGATACTTTCACGTTCATGGTATCCAACGTGACCAATTCACTGGGCCTTCCGTACACAAAATACCCGCCCGTATGGAAATGGAATGGAAAATACGACCTGGATGCTTTTGACAGGCAGATCGGGGATATATTGAATGCTATTCCTGACGCGAGGTTGATGTGCCTGATTGATCTGAACACGCCGCAGTGGTGGACACGCTACCTTGGCGCATTCGGAGTCCGGTACGACTCCTTTTATGATCTGGGAAAAATTTCCGCAAGTAGTACCTGGCGGCGCGATACGACGGAGTATATGCAGATATTGCTGAGGCATGCCGAAAAAAACTATGCGGATAATCTGGTCGCCTACATGCTTGGATGCGGAGCAGCTACCGAATGGCATGATCGCAGCCGGGGTGAAGAGAGTGTTTACCGCCTGACGGCATACAGACAGTGGCAGGTTGAGCACGGCATGAAGCCAACGGATATCCCGCCGCGCTTGGCAAGGGACGCAGGTTCTTATGATTTTGACAGAAGTTTTTTTGAGCCCCTTTCATACTTCAACGGGATAGATCCCACCGGTTGTTACGATAAGCTTTTTCCAGAAGGGTTCGGTTTGATGCGAACGACTGAAAAAAACCGGGAGGCCATTGATTACTGGCGTTTCTGCAACGAGTACAATGCCGACACGGCAGGATTTTTTCTCCGCAAGGCGAGGGAAGCGGTTCGCGGGGATGTTGAACTTGGAATGTTTTTCGGCTATGCATTCGGGTACTGGACAATGACGTCCGGGCATATGGACTATGAGCGCCTTTTGGATTCGCCCGACCTGGATTTCGTTATGGCGCCCATCAGTTACCTGGGACGCGGAATGGGACGGGGAAGCACCAGCGTAACGGTTGGAAAGACCATCGCCCTTAAGAACAAGAGGATGCTGCAGGAGATGGACCAGAGAACATATACATCAAATCACAAGCTGGCAGAATATGTTGAACTGCCTGATCCGCTGAAGCACCGTGCGGAAGAGACTGAATGGAAAGACGCCACAGACTCCAGGGAACTGGCGAAGAAATTCGTCATGGCGTCGGACGGAATATGGAAGAATGACGATGAGATTGCGGCCGGCATAAAGCGTGAAACGGCATTTTGCCTGATTAACGGCGATTCCCTGTGGTGGTTTGACATGTGGGGTGGGTTTTATAAGGGCGAGAAAGTTTTTGCGGTTCTCAAACAGGTTAAGGAAATATGGGATGAGCAAAGCAGCCGTCCTTTCGCCGATGTCTCCGAGATACTCATGGTTGTGGATCCGGACAACATGTATTTTATTAACGACATGGACGCACGTTCCGGGACTTTCCAGTTTGGAACTGTGAACGCGTTGAGCCTTGCCGGCATACCCTATTCGGTATGTTCCTTTAACGACATAGAGGAGTTGGAAATGAGTCGTTTCAGACTCGTCATTTTCTGTCATCCGTTTGAACTGGCGGAAAGACACATGCGCGTTCTGAAAAAGAACGTTCTGAATGACAACCGCAGTGTGCTGTGGCTGTACGGCCCGGGGATTATAAACAATGGAAAATGGGATCCGGGCAACGTGAAGACAATATGCGGCACGGAATTCGGAGCGGATGGACTTGGCGCCTGCCATATGGAAGGTTGGAAATCCCTGTATGTGCACTATCCGTACACGCTTACTCCAGAAATAATTCATCAGGTTGCCGTAGATGCCGGATGTCATGTGTACTGCTCAAAGATACGTCCTGTCTTTGCCAACAGCCGGCTGGTTGCGGTTCATACCGGAATAGCTGAAATACTGGCCGTTACGTTCAGGAAGAAATACAGGAGTGTGGTTGAGTTGTTTTCGGGCAAGGAATATTCGGATACCTTGTGCCTGGAGATCAATTCCTCCGGGCCCGATACGTTTCTCTTTCTGTGCGAAGAGGATCCGGCAGGCTGAACGTTAGAGAGGGGAGGAGCCATGGACAAAATACTGGTAGGGAAGGGCAGACAGCCGGTTCATCTGCTTGCAAGATACGGAAACCGGCACGGTCTGATAGCGGGAGCCACGGGTACAGGCAAGACCGTTTCTCTCCTTGTGCTTGCGGAAGGATTTTCACGGCTGGGCGTACCGGTCTTCATTGCCGACGTGAAAGGTGATGTGGCGGGACTTTCCATGCCCGGGATGACCAACGAAAAAATCCAGCAGCGCGCCTTGGAGACAGGTGTTGAAAACTACGTGAACGAAGGAAGCCCTACGCTGTTCTGGGACATATACGGCAGGATGGGGCATCCCGTGCGCACAACGGTCAGCGAGATAGGGCCTGTTCTCCTGGGGAGAATGCTGGAACTCAATGATATACAGGTAGGAATGCTTGAAATAGTTTTCAAACTGGCTGATGACCAGGGATTACTGCTGTTGGACATTGACGACCTGCGGTCCCTTCTCAATTTCGTGGTGGACAATAAGGATGCGGTTTCAAAACAGTACGGAATGGTAAGCACGCAGCCGGTTGCGGTCATTCAGCGCGCCCTGCTGACGCTGGAGAGGGAAGGCGGGATGTCATTCTTCGGTGAACCGGCGCTTGAGCTGAATGACTTCCTGCGTACTGACCTGAACGGGCGCGGGATAATAAGTATCCTTGCGGCAGACCAGTTGATTCTGAAGCCGAGACTCTATTCCAGTTTCCTGTTGTGGCTTCTGTCGGAACTGTTTGAGAACCTGCCGGAGGTCGGTGATCTTGAAAAGCCGCGGCAGGTGTTTATCTTTGACGAGGCGCACCTGTTGTTTGACGATGCGCCTCCCATGCTGCGCCAGCGGGTTGAACAGGTTGTGAGAATCATACGCTCCAAGGGGGTCGGCGTCTATTTCTGTTCGCAGTTCCCGGATGACGTACCGGATGAGATACTGGGCCAGCTCGGCAACCGCGTACAGCATGCGCTGAGGGCATATACGCCGCGGGACCTGAAGGCCGTGAAAACCGCCGCGGAGACCTTTGTCCCCAATCCGGAGATTGATATTGCCGCAGTTCTGCCGCAGCTGCCGGTGGGGGAAGCTCTTGTCTCAACTCTCCAGGATAAGGGCGTGCCGATGCCGGTTGAACGCACCTTGATCTGTCCTCCAAGGTGCAGAATCGGTTCCATTACCCCCGATGAACGCAACACGGTGCGGATGCGCAGTCCCATAGCCGGGAAATATGATACGCCTATAAACAGGGATTCGGCCTACGAAATACTGAACAGGCGCGCCCTGGAGAATAAGACGGTTGAAGTTGCACCGAAACAGGTGGAAGCACAGAAACCGGCTGAGCGCGGAATGATCGGTGATCTGCTGTGGGGTACCAAGCGGCGCCAGGGGATGGTGGAGACCATGGCAAAACAGACCATGCGGACGGTGGGAAGCGAGATAGGCAGGAAGGTGGTCAGGGGGATTCTCGGCAGCATGATGAGCGGACGCAAGTGAGGAAGGAGGGAATCCGCAAGCGGCGGAAAAGTTTGCGCGCGAGATTGTGTGCTTTCTCCTGGGAAACTGACACTAAAATACTATTTCTACGATTTCGCCCCAGCCGAGATTATTTATCTCAAATTCAATCGTGCCTGATTTTTCAGTAAACAGCACCTTTCTTTCCGGAACGGCCAGGGGCAAAGAAATTTTTGATGCCTTGATTCCCTTCAGCGATATCCTAACTTTCTTCGCCGTGTCAGGTTCGCACAACACAGGATTGGGAAAGCTTTCCGAGCGGCTCCACGGAATAGAATTCTGTATGTGCAGAATCAGAGCCCCCGTTTTCCTGTACATCCCCAGGTTGATGCGGGAAGGTCCGTCAACATGAACTGCCGGAGGCGCCGTTGACGTAATCACAGACTTCAATGAGCGGCATAGCTCCGGGTTCTTGTTCTTGTAGAAAGCCAGTCCCGGATTCCCGTGGAAAATGATGCATTTGCCCTTGCCCCTTTTCACGATGTGGAATTGCGGATCGGTATCTTCCAGCGAAGCGTGCGTCAGGGGAGGTCTGACGGGTTTCTGTCCGAGTAATCTCCTTGCACGTGCAGGTCCCGGGTAACACCCCCATTCATCAAAATAACCGAAATGCCTGTCAACCACAAGAATGCCGCCTCCTTCCACGTATCTTTCAAAAATGTCAAGCTGCTTATCCGAGAGCGCAACGGAAAAAGGCGCAAGAAAGACAGGATAATCAAAAATACCTCCGGAGCTTACCGTACCGTCAAATGTTAATCTTTAGACCTTGTGGTACAAATCCCTTAAAAAACTAACAGAGGCCCTG
>CAYQXZ010000133.1:0-5383 GCA_964421645.1 uncultured bacterium | reverse complement strand
TGGGAAACGCTACTAAACGCTGATAGAAAACATCAGCAGTAGCCCCAACGGGATTGTGCGGCTGAAAGACGCTCGCACGGCTCGGCACCAGCGGCTCCGAGCTTGAAATTCGGGGAAAAACTTGCCTCGGTATGAACCCATGGTTCGAACCCCGTAAACTGGGAAACGCTACTAAACGCTGATAGAAAACATCAGCAGTAGCCCCAACGGGATTCGAACCCGTGTCTGATGGCTGAGAACCACCTGTCCTGGGCCTCTAGACGATGGGGCCAAAAAAACAGTGAACAGTTGATAGTGACCAGCAACAAAGGAAAAATAAACAACCTTCCCGCGGTAAGAACTGTCAATGTCTTTATAACTGCAAACTACGTGGTATAATACTTGAAAAACCCCCTTATGTCAAGATACCAGGAAGTCCGCGGCTGTATGCACATCCACTTTCCGTTACGGAAACTGGAAGCGACGCTTGAGCCTGCAGGGAAAGAAGGTGACGATGCAGGTCTTGATTTCATTATTATCAACAGCCACACGCCCAAAAAACTTCTCTCCAGGTACGAAAAGATATTCACCAAGGAGCAGTATTTCGGGAGAACACTCGTCATCAAGGGAGAAGAGACCGACGACAGGAGGAAACAGAATCATCTTCTGGTTATAGGCGGCAGGAAGTGGTATGGAAACAGGGAAGATACCCGTCAGGTTATCCTGGAAGCCGGAAAAGACGGGTGCGTCTCTTTTGTGGCGCATCCGGAAGGGGTCCACAAGCTCTTCCTGCTGAAAAAGGAATATCACTGGGAGAACTGGGATACAGACGGATTTGCCGGCATTGAGATATGGTCAATGCTTTTTGACTGGGCAAGAACAACCCGGGTATATAACCTTCCCGTAAGATATCTTGGATTCCCGCATAACCTGAAGGGTCCCAATCCTTCAACCCTGGCAAGATGGGATGCGCTTTCGCTGAAAAGAAAGGTCGTGGGAATAGCCGGACTGGACATACACCCTCTCCCCCTTCCCTGCAGACCTCTTGATGTCAACAGGAGCTTCGCCTACAGGAACATTTTCAGGGCATTGAGAAACCACATCTTATTGAAAAGTCCCCTCACAGGGAAACCGCAGGAAGACAAGAAAAGTATAATTGCAGGACTTAAGGAAGGAAAGCTGTTTTTTGCAAATGACCTTGTTGCGGACAGCACAGGTTTTTATTTCGGCACGGAAAACGAAGACTCAATGATCGGCGACACGGTCAGCACCGGCACGGCTCTTGTCGTAAAAAGCCCGGTGAAAGCAAACATGAAGCTGGTTTTCAGCGGAAACCTTCAATGGGAGGAAGAAACAACACTGAAGAAATTCATACCGGAGAAGCCCGGTGTTTACAGAGTTGAGGCGGCAATTCAAGACAAACCCTGGGTTTTCACCAACCACATCCGCGTGGAATAAAAATTTGCATAAGGAATCCGATGATGGTAATATATATGGTTTCTATCCGGTGATTACGAAACAAAATCATGGCCCCTCACAACGAGGGTGTATCAAAGGAGGATTCGGGATAAATGAGCAAGAAAATCCACAAAGACCCGGTATGCCGGGTATGGCTCAAGAAAGAGACAAAGAACAAGGTGGAAAAAGACGGGAAAGAATACTATTTCTGCAGTCCTGCGTGCAAGGAGAAATTTGAGAAGGACACGGAAAAGTATACGAAGCTTGTCGGGTAGCCGATTCAATGAACATTGTGCCAGCAGTTGTCGCTCTGGACGTGGAAACAACCGGACTTAACCCCCTCAACGGCGACAGGATAATAGAGATCTCCCTTATTGAGATAGCGGAAGACGGGAAGGTTGTGGATAAATTTTCCTCGCTAATCAATCCTGACAGAGAAATCCCTGCCGAGACATCTTCAATTAACGGTATAACCGACGACATGGTTGGGGACGCGCCCTATTTCAGGGATATCGCCCTGAAGATATTCAACTTCATGGAGAACAAGACCATCCTGATTCACAATGCGGATTTTGACAGGGAATTTCTCCAGGCGGAGTTCAACCGGTGCGGGATGGACTTCCCGAAAGTCAACGGAATTATAGATACACTCTGCATTGCGAGAAGGGATTTCAATTTTCCGGGCAACTCCCTGTCAAGGATAGCCTGTTATTACAACATTGACATAACCGGTCTGCACAGGGCGGAAGCGGACGCCATGATTGCATACAAGATATACCGGAAATTCTGCGAAAGCACATGCGGAAACGGGCCGCGGAAAAATAAACTTGACAAAAACAACAATATGCTGTAGAATTTTTGAGTTGAGGAAAAAATGAGAGCTTTTTTGATTTTATTGTTTCTGGTAGCAGTATTACTGGTTATGGCAAGCGGATGCACGGCAAGCCTTGATTTCCACCCCGATGCAAAACAATCTCAATCTGCTTCCAAATAGGAGTATTATATTGTCTTTTATTATTAATAATCCCCCGAACCTGCAAAGATCCAAAAAGGGAATTTAGGAATTTGCAGTCTTCAGGGGTGTAAGAAAGGAGGAAAAAGAATGGCAAAAGAGAAAGGCAAAGTGAAGTGGTTCAATAATGCCAAGGGTTATGGCTTTATTGAGAGAGAAGGCGGCGAAGACGTCTTTGTTCATTACTCTGCTATTACTGGAGATGGATATCGTTCACTGCAGGAAGGTGACTCGGTTGAATTCGAGGTAGTATCAAGTGAAAAAGGACTTCAGGCTGCAAACGTAGCTAAAATATAACGCCAATACGGTTGCCGGGATGAGGAACATTCAGGCAGGGATGCCTGCCGCAACGGGCCCCATTCCGGCAACTGAAGACGTAGTATTTGATTGACACCGACGGAAGGAAACGGGAAGTCGGAGGGATTTGCCCTTTTGTCATCTGACTTCCTGCCCTTTTAAAGGGCGGTGGAGGTGTATTTGGATTTTATATCATGGGATATAGACGGTGGATAATTATTTTGTATTTCGTAAAAGACAATCCTAACGCAGAAGACCTTGATTACGCCTACCTGCTTTCAGAAGACAAGAGCTGCTTTTTTAATTTGCTGGAGGAATAAATGAGTTTGTGGAACCTTGTTGTAAAGGGTGGATTGGTAATGATACCGATTTTGGTGTCAGGTGTCCTGGGGCTCGCCATTATTATTGAACGGCTGATTGCCTTCAAAAATACAGAGATAGATAATGACAGGTTTATAGAAGAGATAGAAAACCGTCTTAAACGAAGGGACATAAAAGATTCTATCGCTTTATGCGATGAAAACGACAAACCTGTGCCGAGAATAATAAGAGCGGGCCTCTTAAAGTCAGACAGAAACAGAGAGGAAATAAGAGAGGTTGTAGAAGATTCGGCACGCCACGAAATACCGAATCTTGAGAAATATTTGGGTATACTTGCAACTATCGCAACTATAGCGCCCTTGCTGGGATTTCTCGGGACGGTAACCGGAATGATAAAAGCATTTATGGTAATAGAAGCGAAGGGAGGGCTTGTCAATCCGGGTGACCTGGCAGGGGGAATCTGGGAGGCTCTTATTACCACGGTCGCAGGACTTATTGTTGCTATACCGGATTATTTGGCGTATAACTATTTTGTAAGCAGGGTTAGCAATATCGTACTGCAAATGGAAAAAAGCGCAACGCGGCTGATTGACATATTGTTTCTTTTCAGAACAGAAGAAGAGGCATAGCAAATGAGATTCCGCAAGCATTATTCAACCATAAAGGGGGATCTTAACCTTACACCGCTGATAGATGTGGTTTTTCTGCAGTTGATATTTTTCATGCTGACGTCAAGTTTCATAATGCAGCCCGGCATAAAGGTAGATCTGCCTCAAGCAAAGACTACCGAAACAATACGTGAAGAAGAGGTATATGTCGGCATATCAAGAGAGGGCCTGATATTCTACGGAAATAAGCCTGTTACGCTTGCGGAACTTGGAAAATTCCTTCAGGAATCAAGCTCAAGAAACGTCAACGTCACGCTGATAGTTCAGGGCGATAAAAAGGCCGAATACGGAACGGCTGTCGCCGTTATGGATACTGCAAGGAAAGAAGGGATAAACAGAATAGCAATAGCAACGACACCCGATCTACTTACAAAATGAAAGCGAACAATCTTTTGTTGAAAACTTTTTCTGTAAGTCTGTTTATTCATATTGCGGGAATCTCCTTGTTTTCGCTTGTTCTTCCATCGCCCAGGCCGAACAGAGGTCCCATAGAAGTTGCTTTGCTTCCCTCTTCAACGAAATCTGGAAACGTCGTACTTGCCGGAAACGCCCTTACGCGCCCCAGAGCGTTAACTGGCAGGGAGAGAATTGCCACGGCACTAAAACGGAATGCACGGGCTTCCGCCGGGTCTGGACATGTACCTGCCAGGTCTGGACATGTACCTGTCACGCATGGGTACCTTAAACCTGACATACCGGAGTTTCAGGAAAAACTGCCTGACATTATCGCCTTCAAGAGCCTGGAAGTGAATCTTGGGAAAAATCCTGCTGCCGAAGCGGGGGAATCTGTTGAGAACAATGGACTGGCTCAGGGGGAACATGGTACAGGTGTTGATAGCACACAGACAAAATCCCTGGTCGATTCAAATAGGAAGAACGCTTCAAAGGATATTCTGGAGGCATCGATTTTCCCGGAACTTGACGCATATCCGGAACAAGCTTCACAGGCTTCAACGAAATGGCTTCTTGAGCCAAAAAAGACGGGCAAGAAGTTGCGGAGTATCATAAGGTTTTAACCCGGACTGCTATGATACGAATAGACCTGAACGTTGCGGTAGCGCTTTACCTGGGTTTCAGCATCGTGGTTATGTTTATGTGGATATTTTTTGAGTGGAAGAAAAGAGCTATTACAAGACTGAAGACTAACAATACCCTCTGGGAGTGTCCCACCTGTTTTTATACCTACATAGACAGCTGTTCCGAGAACATATCAAAATGTCCCAAGTGTAAAACCCTTCACAAAAAAGAATAAAAAGAGTACAATAAATCGGGAGGTAACCATGATAACGGAGATAGGAATAGTGGCAGGTGAAATCTGGCAATATCTTGAGAAATACAAGGAAGCTACCCTGTCCAAGATTGCCAAGGCAATAAAGAGGGAACGGGATCTCGTACTGTTAAGCCTGGGCTGGCTCGGAAGAGAAGGCCACGTGTACATCCGGAAAGAAGGGGATGAATACAAGATAACGTTCCAGCATAAAGATTAATTACCATCCACGTCAATCCGCCACTGAAACTTCGGCGGACTATCGTATCATTATATGGATGAAATAAATCCGGTATTCATGGGGGATCGTCTAATGGTAGGACATCAGACTCTGGATCTGAGTGTCTAGGTTCAAATCCTAGTCCCCCAGCTTCGCACTCT
>CAYQXZ010000132.1:0-5413 GCA_964421645.1 uncultured bacterium | reverse complement strand
GCCTTATGAGTATATTCTCAATATAGCCCGACCATGCCTGGGTGAATTTGTGTCAATTCCGTGCGACTGGACTCCGCTGAAAAACTACCAGGTTTTCTTCAAGGAAAATCCGACCCTGTGTCCTGACAGGGAGAACGTCTGGTCTTTCAAGAACTTTCTGTTTTGTGACTGATGGGGCAGACGCAGAGGCAATATGCGCAGGCTCCCCGCCTATCCTGATACCAGAGATGGAAATCAGAAAACTGACATTTCTATTTGGTTTTCAGCGAAAACCAACATTATAGTTATCGCGGATCATTCTATAGTTGGTCTCCAAAACGCAATTTCAGCAATAACGCATCAGGTGGAGCCATGTTGTGGCGAAGAGTCACCGATGAACCGGTGATACGTTCCTGCCGAACCGGGGTCGGATACCTCCCGTCACCGAGTTGATAGAACTCCACTGTGCTGACGGGCTCCGGCATCCCGTCAATGGATAGTTCCATTTCGCACTGCCAGCCTTCAAACCGGCTGATAAGGATAGCCCCGGAGCGTCTGCCCTCATCTACCGCGGCCAGAATTCCCTGACCGGTCGGTTCGTCAGAACCGGAGGCCTGTACCCGGTTCCCAAGTTTGTATAGTTCTGCAAAAGCCGAAAACGCATCGTATATCTTCGTGGGCCTGAACCAGTGGTCCAGCAATCCCCATATATCTTGCGCCGCCCAGTAGTAATTGGCGACGTCAACCGGCAGATCTTGAAGCCAGCACAGAACCGTGGCAACCAGCGTGCCACCCTCAATCCCCTGCATCCTGGGAAATTGTACCGGTGCATGGACCTGCATGTTGAGTAAATATGCGAAATCCTGTTGGAAGTGAGGTGCCCATTCATCCATATGCAATTCTGAGTGTTCAAAACCGTGACGGTCCATTGCAGCACGTACGATTCGCGCGTGACGGGCGACATAGGCGGGATGCGGACCATATTGATGCCAGGCGTGATAGTCGAACGGCGTATTGGTCTTCCTGCAGTGTTGGAGAAATTTATTGGCGTAACCTTCATCGGAAAGCGGCCAGGCTCCGCCGCAGAGTCCGGCCCCGACTTTGAGCGATGGGTCATGAGCCTTCAGTTTCTTGGCAACAATCTCGTAGAGGCGGAAGAACGATTCCGGCGTGCCGGGCCAGAAACCTTTCGGCCCGTAGGTCCAGGGCTCGTTCCATACCTCCCAGTACTTTATGCCGTGCCGGAACCCGCCAGCCCAGCCGTCATTGTAGTGCATAACCACATGCAGGGCTACCTCTGCCCAGGTTTCAAAATCATCAAGTTCACGAAGAAAGAAGCGACGCGGGTACATCTCGGCCGACTCGCCAAGTCTATACTTGATATCTGCCCCTGCGTTCTTGACCGAGAGCAGGTAATCGTCTGTCGGGGCAAAGACGTAGTTGCGAGGGTCCGCCGGATCAGCATGCATCAGGGGAAAAATGTTGTGGATATCCACCACGTTGGGTATTGCCCAGGGACAATCGTGCAGTCTCACCGATGGTATGCGCAGGTGACGAAAATATTCGCTGGCGTCAAAGACACCGTTGAAGAGCGAGGGTCCGAGATTAATTCCATGCATGGGTCTTATGGTGCCTGATGAAGTGCTGAAATCCACGGAAAAAGTCTTAGTCCAGTCTGCCAGTGGGTCTTTCATTGCCTGCTCCTTTAACAAACAGCGTTTATAGCAAAACTATTTTCCCTATCCAGACATTTTTCTTTAAGAGACCTTGATATTTCATTTAATTCTATTATGGTTGTTATTCACGGTCAAGTTTGAAGCCTTGATTTTATTTTCATTATAGAGGTTTCCGATATCACAAACAGTTTTAAGAGATTGACGTCAAGAGAGGAATTGGATAGAATATCTAACCGAAAATAGTTAAGTTTATAAAAGGGGGTACTCAAACATGAAACTTGGATACGTAACAGGGGGGTTTGCAAAATGGTCTTTCAGGGAAAAAGTTGAATTTGCTCAGAAGCTTGGCCTGCAATCGCTGAACATGGACTATAATGAAGCACTAGGACACAAAGCGAAAGAGAATCCCGATTTTCCAGGAATCCTCAGTGACCATGATGTTGGCGTCGGCACGCTCAATACACCCGTCCAGCTGGTTCAGCCGGAATTGCGGCAACAGACCATGGAAAACTGCAGGCATGCCTGCGAGGTGGCTCATATCCTTGGCTGCCGGATGCTTCAAACAATGGCCATTTTTCCGAAAGGCATAGAGATTCCCGAACGCGACCTGTGGAAACAGATGGGGGCGCTGACCCGGGAAGCCTGCGAGATATGTGCCGGGGAAGATGTGGCTCTGGCGGTTGAGGCCGACCCGCCTGCAATTGTCCAGAATCTGGAACGAATGGAACGGTTGCTGAATACGGTGAACCACAAAAATTTATTTATCAATTTCGACCCGACCAATTACTATATGAGCGGCAGCGACCCCCTGCTGGTGATTGAACGGTTGGGACACAAGATAATTGCCGGACACATCAAAGACGGTATCTATAAGCCGGACAGCCACTTTGCTAAAGGTGTTTTTACCAGTCCGGATATTCAGGTTGAACACGGTTTCTATTCAACCAAGCACGAGGTTCCCATAGGAACAGGGGAGGTTGATTATCCGGTAATTTTCAAGGCCATGAAACGCAAAGGCATAGACGTTCCCATGCATATTGAACACGTCGGATTTCCGGAACAGGTAATCAACGCTGTGAATTACATCAGAGGAGTTCTGGAGAGGAGCGCGATATAATGAAGAAATGTAGTATGGGAATAATCGGAACCGGGGCCAATGGGCTGGCGCATGTCAATTTTCTTCTGAAGAATCCGCGCTGCGAGGTAATCGCCATCAGCGACAGCAATAAGCAGGCGCTGGCGGATGCCGCCTTGCATACAGGAATTGACAGGAAATACACGGATTTCCGGGAGATGATAAGAAAGGAATCACTGGATGCCGTGCTTATCTCCGCACCTCACAGCGTTCATGCTCCTGGGGCGCTGGCTGCCCTGGAAGCAGGCATGCATGTTTTTACGGAAAAACCCCCATCGGTGAGCGCTGAAGAAACAGAGGCGGTTCTGGGAGCGGCACAGCGGGCCGGAAGGATATTCATGTGCGGATTCAGTCGCCGTTTTTTCCCTTCTCCCATGATGGCAAAACCCATGATTATGTCCGGCGACCTTGGCAATATCTACCATGTCCGCGCCTACTGGCACATGGGCAATTCAGGAGGAGCTCGTTCCGAAAAGCATGCGCAGTCCTGGCGAGGTCAGAAAAGTCTTGCCGGCGGCGGAGTTCTGATGGACCTGGGTGTGCATCTGATTGACCTGGCGCTCTGGTGTTGCGGCAATCCGGTGCCGCTTTCCGTATATGGCAACACCCATCGCGGTTTTCTGCCTCCGGATAATGACACGGAGGATTTTGCTGAAGCTTCAATACTCCTGAAAAACGGGTGCTCGGTCTCCATTGAAACCTCATCCCTGGGCTTTTCTGATGATACCAGCTGTCATCACTATTTTTACGGCACGCGAGGATGTTTGCATCTGACCCCTGAGCCTGTTATTGAGATTGCCGGAGCGAATGCGGATTCGCCTGCCGCTACTATAATCAAGGTTGCCCCGCCGCCGGGATACAGGAGTTATCTTGAAGCAGAGCATGAGCACTTCTTTGACTGTCTGGACAGTGGACGGTCGCCGGATGCTTCTCAGCAGGAATATCTTGACGTGTCTCGCATACTTGACGCGGTCTATGCATCGCGTGAAGCCAGAACCGTAATAAAGCTGACAGCATGAAGGAAAATGGCAGGGACGGTGAGATGTAAGCCGCTCACGTTTCAAGAACCGAGAAACACCAAACCTTCCATCACCCAATATGCTCTCTCACGGCTGAAATAGATAATAAAGCGGGTTTGTCTCACCTCTTAACAGATGGAATCTGCAGATAAGAACCGAGTAAAGAATCAAATGACTCAGGGTATAAGGGATACATCCCTCCCCGAGGATAGAAAGTCAGTTCTCCGAAATAAACCCTGTTGTTCACATATCCCAGGTCAACCCGTACAAAGGGAAATCCACAGGACAGTCCGGAGGCATATTCCAGCATTTTTCCAAAGAGCACAGGTTTTGTGATGGATACTGACAGAGACGGAAGAGAAGACTTCACATCCATACGATTCAGGTCAAGGTCAAACATATTCTGTTGTCTTGCATTGTTATCAGGAATCTGTACCAGGCGCGGAGTGCCGCCAAAACAGTAAAACTGGTATTCATACATCGTCTCGCCGTTCCTTGTTAAATACTCCTCGGAAATAATCCGCGGAACAATGTTCTTATACGCCCATTCCCTGTGCTTGTAAAAATGTCTATCTTTCAGGTACTTCCTTAACAGTCTGATTGATGTGTGCCAGTCAAAAGCAGACTTGTCACGGCAGAATACATTCATGCCGGAGCTGTGCGTAACTTTCAACACGAACGCATCCGGAAGTTTATCAGCGTCAATATCTTCCACCCTGTAATAGACGCCATACAATTCTTTCAGTATTTCCGGACAGATCCTGTCTGCCACAAACCTGCGCACCTCGTACTTGTCCGTGCACCGTGTAAGGATTTCCGGGTGCCAGTTCAGTTTGAGCCATTGGAGTTTCTCGGTAAAAGTGCGGGGATTCTGCAGGTCAGGACGCCTGCCAAATTGTTTACCGTAGCGAGATATGATGAATCTCTCGTCGGAGATGAATCTATCCACAAACCACTTTTTCAGCCTGCGTATCAGTTTCTTTATCATGTTGAATGTATTGAGTCAGTAAATAAGCATGCAGGTGGCAGCAGGTCTGAATGAAGCATTGGAAAAACTATCTGTTTACAGGGAGACTATCCTGTTCTGCTTGATTGACATATCTGCCGCCATTACTATTCTCATTGCTTCATATGCATCAAGGAGAGGCTGTGTTAGATCAAGGTTTTTTTCCAGAGCATCAAGGAAGAAAGCATGTTCGTTTTTGAGACTCGTGCCTTTTCCCACAGACTCTGTGATAAGTCTTTCAGTAACCTTCCCTTTCTTCCATGAGCACGTAGTATCGGGAATTAACCGGTGTTGTAAACAGTATGTGGCAGTAGTTGGTGGATTATCCGGAGTGTCGTGGTCCAGTTCATACAGAATACTGTAAGACCCTTTTGGCCCGATGAAATCCTTCACATACCAGGCATTCTTGGTCATCATCGGCCCCCAGCCGGCTTCGTAGAAACCGATAGAATCATCCGCGAATTTTACCTGCAATAAACCGTAGTTGTAACAATCCGGAGGCAGCAGGGGGTCAAGATTAATGCCCTGTGCATAAACGGAAACCGCCTTGCAGCCTGTCACCAGACACATCAGGTCAACATAGTGCACGCCACAATCT
>CAYQXZ010000131.1:0-5418 GCA_964421645.1 uncultured bacterium | reverse complement strand
CCCACACGGAAGTCTCCTCTCCCCAGAAGCGTTCAAGAAACATGTCAAAATCATCCTTCAGTTCCATTAGCCCTCTGATCGGCTCCGAATCTGTCAGTATCATGTTCCCCATAGTTATCTCCGTTCTGTTCCATCCGTCCTTCTGCCCGTCTGTTTTCCTCCGGTTCTGCAACGTCCGGGCGCGGTGACTCCGGTTCCAAAGCGATTCCCATGAATTCCCTCACTTCTTCTTTCCCGTTGGCAACCCGTATGTAGGTGGCTCTCCCCCGTGCCTCATGCTTTTTTCTGTTCTTTTCTCTCATCGTCATTCTCCCTGGTCCGGCTGATTTCCCTCTGTCAGAGACCTGATAAGGGTCAACAGTTCTTCGTCGCCGAAAGGTTTGTTCAGGAATCCCCTGGCTCCGGAGTCCATCGCTCTTTCCCTGTATCCCGTCTGTGCGTGAGCGGTGATAAGAATCACCTGGAGTCCGGAACGCAGTTGGTTCAGTTTTTCCTGAAGCTGGAATCCGCCCATTTCCGGCATGCAGATATCAAGAATCAGGATGCCGTAGGCGCCGGTATTGATGGAATCCAGAAAACTTTGAGCCGAGTTGAACGCCCGGGCGCAATAGCCGGCGGATTTGAGAAGCCGTCCGAGCGCCCTGCATACCGACTCGTCGTCGTCAACTATGTATATTTTCGGTTCAGTATTCATAATCAATGACGATGATACCGGAATAGCTCAACAGTGTAAATTGGACCTTAGTCCCATATGGAGACATCCGCAGACGGAATACGTCGCCGTCAATCGGGTAGCAATACCGGTTTGAGTTCGCCAGAGAGCAAGGCGGCAAGGAGGAAGCAAGGAGGCGTACTGTGAAGGTACGCCGCACGCTGCTGACGACGCAGGCAACAAAGCTATCTGGATGAAATCAGACCGGTATCACTTTTCAGGAGGGGTTATCCCACATCTCTGGGTCATCCGGACGAGTTCTGCGACCGACACGGCCTGCATTTTCTGCATTACCCGCCCGCGGTGAACCTTGACCGTCTTCTCGGCAATGTTCAGCCTCGCCGCAATCTGTTTGTTCAGCATACCCGCAATAACGTGGAGCATGACGTCATGCTCCCGCGGGGTGAGGGCGGCAAGCCGCTTCCGTATTCCTGCCTTCTCCGCCTCTTCTTCACGCGCCCTGGCGTCTTTATCTACGGCCCTGTCAATCGCGGCAAGCAGGTCCTTGTCGCTGAAAGGCTTTGGCAGAAAATCAACGGCTCCGCCCTTCATGGCTTCAACGCTCATGGGGATATTGCCGTGTCCGGTAATGAAAATGACGGGAAGGGGAATACCTTCCCGGATAAGTTCCTTCTGGAGATCCATGCCGCTCAAGCCCGGCATGCGGACATCAAGAACCGCACAGGAGGGGCCGTCGTGTGATTTGCGCGCCAGGAATTCCTTGCCGGAGGCAAAAGTCTCCGCTCTGAATCCTGCCGACCTGACCAGTCTCTCAAGGCTCCTGCGGACAGACGGATTATCGTCTACGATAAAGACCGTGGGAATAGATCTTGTCATCATTTCCGCTCCCCGTTTACCGGCAGGGTAAAAGAAAATGTCGCGCCTCCGCCGGGATTATTTACCGCCCGCAAGATTCCGCCGTGGGCATCTATAATCGCCCTGTTAATCGCAAGCCCCATGCCCAGCCCGTCCTTTTTCGTGGTCGTGAACGGTTTGAACAAATTCTCCACTTCCTCTTCTTTTATGCCGCATCCGGAGTCTTCCACGCTGACCTCTATAAATCCGTCGCCGGCCTTTCCCGTGCGGAGAAAAAGTGTCCTGGTATCCGAATCTTTCATTGCCTCAAACGCGTTCAACATGAGATTCAGAACGACCTGCTGCAATTGTATCCTGTCGCCGTTCACGCGGGGAAGCCCGTCGTCAAACCGCATCTCAACCGCTATATTCCTGATCACTACGTCGCTGTGTATAATCGGGATTACCTCCCTGATGACGTCATTAATATCTAACTTTGTGAACTCCGCCGAGGATTTCTTCAGAAGCAGTTTCAGCCTGACAATTATATCGCCCGCCCATTTATCGTCTTTTATGATATCGGAGAGTATCTCGTCTATCTCCTTGAGATCCGGTTTCTCCTTCGCCATGAACCTGCGGGCTGCCTGTGCATTGCTCATGATCGCCATCAGCGGCTGGTTGATTTCATGCGCCAGCGCCGCCGTGAACTCTCCCATCGTGGTTACCCGCGAAACGTGCATCAGCTCTTCACGGAGAACACGTACCCTTTCTTCCTGCAGTTTACGTCTGCTAATATCCTGTACCGTGCCTATTCCAGTCAGAGGGATGCCTTCTTTGTCAAACTCCACCTGCGCCTGTTCCCTGATCCACTTTGTTTCCCCTCTAACCAAGATTCTGTGTTCAATGTCGTAGGGCTTTTTATTGAGAGGGGACTGCCAGGACATGTCAACATACTCCCTGTCGTCAGGATGAACCACCCCCAGGAATTTTTCATAATCAACAGGCGTTCCTTTCTCCACGCCAAATATGCGGTAGGTCTCATCGGACCAGGCGAGCTTGTTCCCGCGCATTTCAAGGTGCCAGCTGCCGGTATGGGCAACCCTCTGGGCGATGTTAAGGTTATCCATGGCCAGTTCCAGCTTCCTGTTCAACCTCTGCAATTCCTGCGTGCGCTCCTCCACCCGTCTTTCCAGCTCATCGTATGACCTCTTGAGCATCTCCTTTGTTCGTTTGCGTGCGGTGATATCCTCGCCGAACCCGTAATAGTTCTCTATTCTACCGAGCACATCCCTGTAGGGAACCACAACAAGGTGTATATCCAGGACCGAACCGCCTGCCGTTTTCAACTTCACTTCACCGTCAAAGATGCCCTTTTCTTCAGCCGTGCGGAGCACTTCTCTTGCCTCTTTGACGGAAACGTGCAAGTCTTTCGGCTCAAGCCGTCCTATGGCTTTCTTCCTGCTGTAATCAAAAAGTTTTTCCGAGTATTTATTCCATAAGACAAATTTCCCGGTCCCGTCTATTACGGCGATATGCAGAGGGATGTTTTCAAGAACCAACTCATACTTGCGGTTTGCCTCCCTCAAATCGTTTACCGCCCCTCTATAGGAAGAGCTTTCAACAGAAACCCACTTTCCATCGCGCTTTATCAGGGCAAACTAGTGGTTATTCACTACGTCTATGACCTGGGAGGCGTTACATCTGTCAAGCGAGTAGGTGCAGATACCAAGCATTCTGCGGCCGCCTATGGCACTGTTGACCCTGGCTTCGTACTCCGTGAAATCCTTCCACTCCTCCTTCTCCAGCCAGAAAGTATTGCCGGTAAAGCGCAAGCCGGAAAACCCCTTGTCCAGTGCATGTTTTTCCTTTTCCGCCCATCCTGCAAGAACCCTGTCCGCGTCAAATTTTCCGTTCTTTTTGTACCACTGGCTGTAGTCCAGTATCTCTATCTGTCCCTTCCCGACAAACCTGTCCAGGTTCTTCACCTTCTTCCGGAGCTCACTGTCAATTTCCTTGACGGAGAGCGATCCGGAGGTAACCCACATGCAGAACTCATTGTTCTCCAGTCCTGTTTTAAAAAAGGGAATGAGGATATCCAGCAGGTCCCTGCTGGTGCGGTAGAACTGGCATACGTGCGAACCCCAGGTCATCCGTCCTATTGTTTCTATTCCGGTATCCCTTTCACTTGATTTTTCCGCCATGTTTACCTTCCCCTGAACGAATGAGCAGATTCAGAGTCACAAAGACCGGACAGTATTATTATATGTTATACCTGCTCTGCCAGTCCAGACAGGATGGGAATACCCGCGAGGATATATTTCTGCCGCTGTCACAGCTGCCTGAATATGCGCCTGACCGTCTCCAGGAAAATCTTCTCCCATTCCGGAGCCAGAAGGCATTCCGTGACCTCGTATCCGCCGCGGCCGTAATAAGATGCGGGCGGCGAATAGTGCAGGTAGCCGTTGGAATTGGAGACTATGTAGGTGTACCTGAACGGCGACATCTTCTTCACCTTGAACCCCACCTCGGACAGCACCTCCATTGGCGCGGCGATGATAACGTATTCGCCTGCACGGATTCCCTTGATCTCCGCAGGCACGGTTTTCCCGCCCAGCTCGTCAATGATCTCCTGGTGTTTTTCCAGGGTAGCAATCTTCAGCTCGTTTGCGGACATCAGCTCCATTGCGCGCATACTCTCAAGATACTTGTCCACCGCCACCCTGTTGCTCGCATCCAGCCGGCGGAAGATCTCATCCCCGCAGGCGTCCGCCTGCATGTACCGTTGCGGCGAATGCGACGGGTAGTCCGGATGCAGGTAATACTTCAGATAGAGCGGCAGGAACTGCTTGAAAGTCAGCCTGGTGTACCGGACTGATTTCACCAGCTCCTCCTGCTCCTTTTTCAGCGCGGATACAAGCTTGGGAATATCCGTCCTGAACGGGAATTTAACGCAGATCGTTGCGACCTTCAGACCGGCAGGGCCCGGCGCGATCTTCCGGTATCCCTCCAGCACGCTCTGCCCCAGCTTATTCCCGAAGTCGTACTTGGTTCGCGGGTTTTCAAGGTCGTCGTAGGAAGCCTCCATAATATCCCCGTTGGCGCCCTGCATGAAGATGGCCGCCACCTTGCCTCCTATCTGTTCTTCCAAGTAGCGCGAGGTCACGGCCGGAAAATCAGCGGTAATTTTGCCTGCCCTGCATCCAACCAGAAGGTGGCTTGCGAAGTTATACACCACGGCGAGCGGGCTCCCGTCCGTCCGGTCAACCCTCAAAATCCCTATCTCCGGGTCAATCGGCCGCAGTCTCTCTATCTCGTCTCCGGGCGGCTCCGGACGCCAGGAATAATCCGTCCCGTCCTTCATCATAAACGTCCTGTTAATGGTAAGGGTGTTCTCAAAACCCGCGCCCGCACCGATCTTCACCGACACCATGTTCTTCAGCGCCTGTCTTATGGCCTTTACCGTCCTTTCAATCTGCTCGCCTTCATCGCACAGCAGTCGTCCCGGGGGATGCGTATGGGATGCGCTCACGCTCACGTTACAACCGGGTATGCCCAACTCCTTCTCAACCCGCTTGCGCAGGTTCGGGATGAAATCATCCGGGCTGTCGTAAAGTATGTACTGGCTGACCGTCCTTGCACCCACGGCGCAGACGTCCATGGTAACCAGCACGACCTTCTGCACCCCGTCGTCAAGCACAAGCGCCCGCGCGTAAAGCGGATCGTCTATTTTAACCTTCTGCTTACGGTATTCCGGGGGGATGTGCGCCATCGTCTTTTCAGGATAGAGCCCGTACGAGAGCTCCCCTTCCTTGCAGGTGATGTCAACCTTCCCCACCCCTGCCTTCAGTACTCCGCCGCATGCCATCTTTTCCGGTTCCTTTTTGTTCTTTTTCGTAGTCATTTTTTCATCC
>CAYQXZ010000130.1:0-5498 GCA_964421645.1 uncultured bacterium | reverse complement strand
CAGGGCCTCTGTTAGTTTTTTAAGGGATTTGTACCACAAGGTCTAAAGATTAACAGCTCTTCTTTTTCGGCCTGCAATTCCGCAGGCATGTCGTCAACGTCGGCAACGCAAAACTGCTCCTTCTTTTCCATCTGCTCTTTCCAGAAGGGGAATGCATCCATCGGCATGTTCTGTATCCTGTCTATCTGGGGTTTAACGCCTTGTCCGCACCACTCGTGGGTGTTGTTCATATACTTTCCGTCTTCCGAGAGCAATACCACGTAACAGCGGTCAACCTTAAAAAATTCTCCTATGAGCTTCAACACATGGTTTACCCCGTAATCCAGTTCTTTGGAAGACATCCCCATCAGGAAGGCTGCCACGTCGGCAACAAGTTTCTCAAACCGGTATTGGTAATCAAGTTCCCCGGTACGTATGCGGATTTCCCGTTCCATGGAGGCATTGCGCGTAGAAAGGACAGCAACGATGAAAGTCAGCGCCAGCGTCAAGAGGAGCCCGGCAATGGCAGTTATCCAACCGTCTTGCAAACGGTTGGCGGCAAGATACGCGTCTTCGGGATAAACGTTTACGGCATAAGTCTTGCCGAAAGCAAAAACAGGCACGGCAAGAGAAAGGTGACGTTTTACCCACCGGCTGTCTTCCGTGCGCTTGGGCCTCCCGATTAACGTGGAGAACAGCATTTCCGGAGGACTTCCCTCTTTCAGATAGAAGATGTCTGCAGAAACTCCCAGTCCTCTCATACCAGAACGCTGCATCATGGGAGTTAGAAACGCCTTTATCTTCACTCCTGCAACTATGAACCCCTCCTGCGTAGCTGTCCTGACAGGCTGGAATATGAGAATGCCCTGCGGGGTGCCTTCAAGGGCAAAAAAAGTTATGGGTTCGGTTGACGTGGGAAGCCTCGTGACAGATGATCCCTCAAGCGCTGCACGTCTTGAAGGCTCGGAACCGAAATCAAATCCCAACGCTCCTCCTCCCGAGTTCAGGGGCGATTCTCTATAAAAGTTAGGATAATACACGTCCCTAATGGAAACGGGGAAATGCCTTCCCGTTTCGTCAACCTGAAAAATACTGTAATTATTGAAACCTTCCCTCCTTGCCTGTTCTTCAAAATCTTTGACCTGTGACGCCGGAACCGCAGGAGCCCATACCCACGCGTAAACAATGCCATCCCTTGTCAGCGGTTCAGCAAATTTGTGAAACTCCTGCCTGCTGATGTACTCGCTTGCACGGAAAAAACTCTCAATTGTACGCATCTTGACGCGTATGTCATACAGGTCATCCTTAATGGAATCGGTTACGGTGCGGGCGAGGACCTGAAAAGTTTTTTCTCTGGAACGAACCTCCGCGTTATATACGATACCCGCAATAAAAAAGGTTAACATGAATCCCGTCACAAGGGTGAGATATGCTTCAATGTGCCTCAATCGCCATTTTTTTTCTTCCGACAGTTTCGTCCTCCAGTTAAACAAGAACCTGCCGGCAAACAGAACGGCGAGAAGCAGTACCGTAAAAATCACGCCAGTCCTTTGCGCACGGGCGACCTCTGACTGCCAGAGGCAGGCGTCAATGTCAATGCCGACTGCAAGGAGCACTTTGCCGGTAAGCGGGTCAATCAGCGGGACAAAAGCAGAAATGAACGTGCCGAACTCATCGGAATACGGGCCTGCAGTGCGTGTCCGTTTTTCCGTGAAAACTTCTTTAAGTTCTGTAGGAGGGTTTTCGTAAATGGTACCTGGTTCCACCGAGGAAGGGTCATCCGGCCCGTACCCTTCAGGACCGAAATAAAATCCTCCGGGCTTCATCTTCACGGTATAAACCTTGCTGAAACCCTTGTCCGGATACATGGCAATGGAAACCATGTTGTCACGTAATCTCCGGAATTCAGGAAGATCTTTATCGCTGTCCGAAAAGGTCAGTTTTTTTGCCAGATCAACGTTTATGGCGCCGGCGACGTCCGCTGTCCTGCCGGCAAGGTCTTCGCGTATCCGTGCGTCGGCAATCCTGCCAAGATACAAAGAGAGAAAATAACCGCAGGCAACGATAAAAAATGCTATGATAATAACCCCCGGCACTCTCCCGAATGACCTCATTATCCTGTTTTCGTTCATAATAGAATAAAGAATAATATACTTGCCCGGTTTAACATTGTCAATTTTATCACGTTTTTCTTGTGCCGGGAGATAAGACAGGTTATAATTTCAATATGGAAAAAGCAGAAAAGCGGATTGCCGAACTGGTGAAACTGCTCAATCGTTACAATTACATGTATTATGTGGAAAATAATCCTGTCATAACCGATTACGAATATGACAGGCTCTACAGGGAACTGCAGGAACTGGAGAAACGGTTCCCGCAGTATGCTGCGGAGGACTCCCCCACGAGAAGGGTGGGAGGCGAACCTCTCAAGCAATTCCCTGCCGTTGAGCACGAGATCCCGATGTTGAGCATTGATAATACCTACTCAAGGGAGGAGTTGTTTGAATTTGACGGACGGGTGAAGAAATTCGCCGGGATATCCCGCGAGGTTGAGTATGCGATTGAACTTAAGTACGACGGCGTCGCAGTTTCCCTCTCTTACGAAAACGGGCGTTTTGTCCGCGGGGTAACGAGGGGCGACGGGTGGAAAGGAGACGATATCACCGAGAACCTGAAGACGGTGAAGGTACTCCCCCTCCTGATTCCCTATAAGAAGCCAGTTGAAGCGAGAGGCGAGGTCTACATGAGAAAAGACGACTTTGCCAGGATAAACGCGGAGAAGGAAAACAGGGCGGAACCGCTTTTCGCAAACCCGAGAAACGCCGCCGCCGGCTCATTGAAACTCCTTGACCCCGGTATTGTCGCGGAAAGGCGCCTGCAGCTGTTCATCTACCAGGGATTTGCCGGCAACGGCTGCGCAGCCCACATGGAGATGCTGGATTTCCTGAAGGAAACCGGTTTCCCGGTCAACCCCCACAGGAAACTGGCAAAGAACATCGGGGAAGCGGTTGAATACTGTAACCGGTGGCAGGACAGGAGAGCACAACTGCCCTATAACATTGACGGGATGGTCATAAAAGTTAATTCGTTTGCACTCCAGGACAAGCTTGGAATAACATCAAAGTCTCCCAGGTGGGCGGTCGCATACAAGTTTCCGGCACAGCAGGTGGAAACGATATTGAAAGAAGTAATCGTGCAGGTCGGCAGGACCGGAACGCTCACTCCCGTGGCGGTGCTTGAGCCGGTTGAAGTGAGCGGCTCAACGGTTTCAAGGGCGACACTCCACAACTTTGACGAAATAGCCCGGCTCGGAATAAAGACGGGTGACAGGGTATTCATAGAGAAGGGCGGGGAGGTAATCCCCAAGATAGTCAAACCTGTCCCTGAGAAACGCACCGGGGATGAAAAAGACATACCTCTTCCTTCCGAATGCCCGGTGTGTCACAGCAGGGTCGTAAAGGACGAAGAAGGCGTCGCCATAAGGTGCCCCAACGTGCGGTGTCCCGCGCAGGTGAAGGAACGGATAATACATTTTGCTTCAAGGGACGCCATGGACATAGAAGGACTTGGAGAGAAATGGGCGGATGTCTTCGTGGAGAAGGGGCTCCTTTCTGATTACGGCGACATATACGAAAAGCTTTCCTATGAAAAACTGCTTGATATGGAAAGGATGGCTGAAAAATCAGCGGGAAATCTCGTGGAAGCGATCAACAGAAGCAAGGACAGGCCGTTCGCCAGCCTCATATTCGCCCTCGGCATAAAGCACATCGGGATAAACGCAAGCGAGATACTTGCAGAGCGGTTCAATTCCCTGGATGAGCTGGCGGGTGCGGATGCTGAAACGCTTTCGGAGATACCGGAGATAGGACCGGTCATGGCGCAGAGTATCGTGGATTTTTTTGCCAACGCCGAAAACGCAAGTGTGATTGCCAAGCTGAAGAAAGCCGGAGTAAAAACGGAACGTACGGAGAAAGCGGCCGAAAGAAGCAACAAACTTGCGGGAATGACTTTTGTCATAACCGGGACACTCGCGGGCTACACGCGGGAATCTGCAACCTCAATGATAAAAAACGCGGGGGGGAAGGTAACGGGTTCGGTTTCATCTGCCACGGACTACCTCGTATGCGGCGGCGATCCTGGCTCAAAACTTGAGAAGGCAAAAGAACTGAATATTAAGATCATCAACGAAAAGGAATTCAATTCACTGCTGGAAAAATCATGATCAAAGGCCCGAAAGAACTTACCGATTATTTTCTTCAGCACCTCCGGGTTGAGCGCAACCTTTCGGCCAACACGATAGACGCTTATTCAAACGATCTTGAAAAATTCAGGGATTTTCTGCAAGCGAACGGCTGCAGGATAACCGGACTGGACAGCGAAAATATCACGGGCTTTATCCTTTTCCTCAAGAAAAAAAACCTCTCCTCCTCAACCATAGTCAGGATACTCTCTTCCGTAAGAAGCCTCTACAGGTTCATGGCAGGGCAGGGTATCATAAGGGACAGCTCGCTTCCCGCGCTGGAATCTCCCAGGACACACAGAAATCTACCCGAGGTGCTTTCGCGGGAGGAGACAGTGCAGTTCATAAAAGCCGTGATAGATGAGAAGAACAGGGCAAGGGACATTGCGGTAATTGAGCTTATTTACGGAGCGGGCTTGCGTGTATCCGAGGCATCGGACATAAGAATAGCAGACATGAATTTTGATAACAACTACATAAAAATACACGGCAAGGGCAACAGGGAACGGCTCGTATTTTTCAACAGGAATTCCCTGAATGCCGTGAAAATCTGCATGGAAGAAAGGGCGAGAAAAAAAAAGACAGAATTGTCTCCTTACCTTTTCGTCAACAACAGGGGAGGAAGGCTTTCAAGGCAGAGCATCTGGAAACTGGTAAAAAGAATAAATGCCTTCACGCTTCCGGGCAGAAATATATCCCCCCACACACTCCGGCATTCTTTTGCCACGCACCTGCTTGAAGGAGGGCTTGACCTGCGGATCGTGCAGGAACTGCTCGGGCACAAGAGCCTCGCCACAACGGAAATATACACTCATGTGAACAAGAAGCAGATTCACTCCGTTTACAAAAGATTCCATCCCCGCTCCTGACCCCCCGGGAAAAAACATGTCCAGCAATTCTTGCATAAGTTCTAATTGAAAGGGTGCAGCACCGGAAGGTTTCTGAAGCGGGCGTCTGTTTGAGGAGCGGGCACGGATCTTCTCTTGTAAGAGAGCGACGAGAGAAGCCGAACGCAGGCCGCCTCGCCGGGGCGGCCAAGTGTCCCGTCTGAAGAAAGCCTGCCGGCGGTGCACCCGTCTCTAAACGCCCTATCCCTCATATCAAAATTCCGGATATTGATATATTTACGGGGGTGTGTCATAAGTGGTACACTTAATGCGGGAGGTAAATATCATGCCGACGAAGAACCCGAGAATAAACGTAGTGCTTGAACCCGAGCTTTACAGAAGTGTATTACCAGTCGGAGAAAAGAATTACCTGCCAGAATTGAAAAAACCTC
>CAYQXZ010000129.1:0-5559 GCA_964421645.1 uncultured bacterium | reverse complement strand
GAAGGCGGCGGCCTTATGAACGCGGCGGAGAAGATTTATGACGGCTTGCTTGCTGACAGCGTTGAGGTCCTCATGGACGACAGGGATGTCAGTGTCGGGGTCAAGTTTTCCGAAGCGGATCTTACCGGCATCCCCCTGTGGGTCGTGGTGGGCAAGAAGTTCACTGCCGGCGGCAAGGTGGAAATCAAGATAAGAAAGGAAAATAGGTTTGTGGAGATTGAGCCGGAGAATGCCGGCAGGTGGATTACGGACTACATAAGAAAGTCCATGTAGCGGTCGAAAGCATCTCTTTTTCTTGTCATTGCGAAGAATGCTTCAAATGACGAAGCAATCTCAATGGCACGCTCGGAACAAGCTCCGCAGTCCGGATGACAATAACATGACGACGGTTGACATCATAAAAAAAGGGGTCATTTTCAGGCAGAAAGAATTCCTGCTTTCTCTCTGCGTCTTTGCCTACCTGCTTGTATCCTTTTCAATCCTTTCCCTGAAACTCTCCGAAGGGTACCTCTTGCTGCTGCAGGTATTCTTCCTTCTCTTTGAGAATTACGTAACCGTGGCCGTCTATTATGGCATCAAAGAGTACATATTCGAGGGGAAATTCAATATTCCGGGGATGTTCATGAAGGCAGGATATTTTTTCTTCAGGGTCCTTTCCTACAAGCTGTTTGCCGGTTTCTTTGCCCTGCTGCTTGCTGCATTCTGCATGAGCATGATTGAGCTGGTGAAAAGTTCCTCGCTTGCCGCGGCGGGTTTTGTAACCGGGTTCACAATTCTGTGGATAGCCTTTCCCGTTTACCTTCTTCTTCTCACTTTCTTCGCGCCGCTGATTATCATCACGGAAGATTCTCTCGTCTTCTCATCTGTCAGGGCGAGTGTTGCTTTCATGAGAGGAAACCTGGCGGAAGCTGTAAAACTTGTTCTGGTTACGGCTCCTTTCTGGGCTTTTGCACTTTTTCTTACCAGGGTGTATAATGGAAAAGGTTTGTATCTACTCACCGGAACGGTATTCTATTTAATAGCGGTTCTGGAGATCATAACGATCAGGATTTTTCTGCTGTTCTACAAGGCAAGGAGAAAAGAATAATGGCCGGGAAAATTTTTGAGATAAGGTGGCACGGAAGAGGAGGACAGGGTGCAAAGACCGCCGCCCTTCTTTTCGGGGAAGCGGCACTCTCCACTGGCAAGTACATACAGGCGTTTCCGGAATACGGGCCCGAAAGGATGGGGGCGCCGGTGCAGTCTTTCAACAGGATAAGCTCGGAGCCCATAAGGCTTCATTCAGGCATAGAGTATCCGGACGTGGTACTGGTCCTTGACGTAACCCTTACCGGACAGGTAGACGTTACAAAGGGTGTTGATCCGGAAAAGGGAGTGCTGATAGTAAACACCCCGCTTTCCGTGGAGGAGATAAAAAAGAAGCTGAATTATAACGGCAGGGTCTGCACCGTGGATGCTTCAGCAATAGCTACCGATACCATAGGCAAGAACATCCCCAACACGCCCATGATAGGTGCGCTTGTCCGGGTCGCCGGAATACTGGGGCTGGAGGAACTGCTTGAGGATACGAAGAAAAAACTGGAGAAGAAGTTCAGAAACAGGCCTGAAATCATTGAGGGCAACCTGCAAGCTATCAAACGAGCTTATAATGAGGTAAAAGGAGTTTAAAAATGGAAGAGAAAAAGGCAACCTGGAAGGAGCTTCCCGAGGGGGATGCACTGGAGGGAGGTTCTTCGCTGAAATTCAAGACAGGCAACTGGCGTACAGACAGACCCGTGCATATACCGGAGAAGTGCATTAACTGTTTTTTATGCTGGGTTTCATGTCCCGACGGGGCAGTGAAGGTAAATGCGGAGACCGGAAAGTTTGACGAGTTTAACTATGATTTCTGCAAGGGCTGCGGAATCTGCGCTCACGAGTGTCCTACGGACGCAATTAAGATGGTCAATGAACAGGAGGTAAACGAAAAATGAAAAAGATGCTCAAATGGGGCGTAATAATTCTCATTCTTTCCGGCTGGGTCGCTTTCGGGATGCTTTACGCGAAAACCGCGAGAGAGAAGGCGGAGGCAGGGACGAGAATTACCGAACTGCAATCGCAGCTTGATTCATACCAGTTCATGTTCAAGGACGTGGCGGCAAGCCAGCAGAAGATAGACGACGTCATATCAACGCTTCAGGCATTAAAAGGAAATCTTGAAAGAATCAAGGACAGGATAGACAAAGACAAGGGAGCGGAAAAAAATGAAAGCAGCGAAAACAGGTAACGAGGCATTTGCCGAGGCAATGCGGCAGATAAACCCGGATGTGGTTGCCGCCTATCCCATAACCCCTGCAACGGAGGTCGTACAGATATTCTCGCAGTTTGTTGCGGACGGGCAGGTTAAGACTGAATTCGTGGCGGTGGAGAGCGAGCACAGCGCAATGAGCGCCTGCATCGGGGCCAGTGCCACCGGAGCCAGGGCGATGACCGGGACGTCTTCACAGGGGCTCGCCCTGATGTGGGAGATGCTTTACATCGCCGGCGGACTGCGCCTGCCCATAGTTATGGCGGTGGTAAACAGAACTCTGTCTTCACCCATCAACATACACTGCGATCATTCGGATTCAATCGGAGCGAGAGATTCAGGCTGGATACAGCTTTTCTCGGAAAACGTGCAGGAGGCATACGACAATATCATCCAGGCGGTAAGGATAGCAGAGCATCCTGACGTGAAACTGCCCATAATGGCAACCACGGACGGTTTCATCTTGAGCCACTGCCTTGAGACGCTGGATATGCTTTCCGACGCTGAAGTGCAGAGTTTTGTGGGCGATATACCGGAGCGGGCAACACTGATAAAGAGTCTTCGGGAAGGAAAACCGCTGACCCTGGGTGCCCTTGACCTGCAGGATTACTACTTTGAGCACAAGAGGCAGTCCGCGGAGGGTATGTTCAATGCGATGAAGGTGATTCCTGAAATAGGGAAAGAGTTTGCGAAGAAGTTCGGAAGGGAATACGGTTTCTTTGAGGAGTACAGGCTTGCGGACGCGGATGCGGCCATATTGGTGATGGGCTCCACCGCCGGAACCGCAAAAGACGTGGTTGACACGATGCGCGCGGAAGGAAAGAAGGTGGGGCTTCTGAAACTGCGGGTTTACAGGCCGTTCCCGGCTGAACTCCTTGCGAAGGCGCTTTCAAACGTCAAATCCCTGGGTATCATGGACAGGGCAGAGGGGATGAGCGCGGTATCGGGACCACTGTACCCGGAGGTCTGTGCGGCTCTCTATGAACTTGACGGTAAGAGGCCTGTTGTACAGGACTACATTTACGGCCTGGGCGGCAGGGACGTTCCTCTTGAGGATATCAGGTACATTTTTGATGAACTTTTGAAAACTGCGAAAACAGGAAAGAAAGATTATACGCTGAAATACATCGGAGTGAGGGAGTAGAGGAGGGGAAGAAAATGCCGAGTATAAAACAACTTGCAAAGAGAAAAGAAGGATTTGTGTCCGGTCACCGTCTGTGCGCCGGCTGCGGTGCAGGAATAGTGGCAAGGCTGGTCATGCTGGCCATAGACAAGCCGGTTATCGTGGGTAATGCCACCGGCTGCCTGGAGGTGGCGAGCACCATCTTCCCGTATTCCGCATGGAACGTTCCCTGGGTGCATTCCGCGTTTGAAAATGCCGCGGCCACCGTCAGCGGAGTTGAGGCGGCGTACAAGTCGCTCAAAAAGCAGGGCAAGATAGATAAGGATGCGGTATTTGTGGCGTTCGGCGGAGACGGTGGGACCTATGATATCGGGTTGCAGTCTCTTTCCGGTGCCGCGGAGCGGGGACACAAGATTCTATATGTGTGCTACAACAACCAGGCCTATATGAATTGTTTGAGCACCGATTCCCTTATAATGACCAAGGAAGGTCTTAAGAAAATAACAGAAATAAAACAAGGAGAACCGGTTTACGCTTTTGACCAAGAAAATTACCAGTTGGTTGTAAAAAAATGCACTGGTGTTTTTGACAACGGAATAAAGCCCGTTTATGAACTTAAAACTCTGCATCACTCAATAAAAGCAACAGACAATCATCCTTTTTTAATTTTGAAAAGAAACGGAAAAGGGAAAAAGAACAATTTTGTCTGGAAAAAATTATCCGAAGTAAAAATTGGAGATGAAGTTGTCGTATTAAAAAATATAAATCCGGGGAGAACTGCTGAATTTAATTTTACAAAAGTCACCATAGACGATTACAAGGTAAACAAACTCAATGATATCAATATTCCCGGACATTCCAATCCTGACTTAATGAGATATCTGGGTTTGTATGTCGGAGATGGATGGGTAAGAAGTGAAAAGGGAGAAGTTGGGTTTGCTTTGCCTGAAGATACCGAGGGACGGGAAGTTCTGGTAAAACTTCATAACAAAATTTTTGGCGGGAATTTAAGAACGGATGATACGTATGTTTATATCAATTCTGTAAATTTAGCGAGATTTATTGACTCTTTAGGTTTTGGAAAGGGAGCGAAAAATAAGATTATTCCACAATGGCTTTTCACTTTGCCATTGGAAGAAAGGGAAAATTTTATAGATGGGTTGATGTTGTCTGACGGATATAAAACAGGAAATAGCTGCAGATATGTTTCTGCAAGCACTGAACTTCTGAGCCGTTTAAAAATCTTGCTTCAAATTAGCAACTACAGGGTGGGAGATATCCATTGGCAAAGCAAAGAAAAAGGAACAAAATGTGTCAGCAGGGAACTTTTGAAAGATACTAAATACGGATATATATGTTTTAGCAAAAAGAATAAATGGAATATGGAGAAATACAGGCAGCAATATCGGCATAAGAATTTCTTAATCGAAAACAAATATTTTGACGTGGAAAAAGTGAAAAGAATAAAACTGGTCGGAGATGAACCGACTCTTGACTTACGAGTTGAAGGCGAACATAATTTCATCGCTGACGGGATAGTAGTTCATAACACGGGGATACAGAGGTCCTCGGCTACTCCCAAAGCGGCTCATACGACGACCTCGCCCCTGGGAAAGGTAATACCCGGCAAGGTGCAGTTTCCCAAGGACGTTGCATCAATAATGGTCGCGCATAACATTCCCTACGTCGCCACTTCCATACCCGGAAGATGGAACGACCTTGTAAACAAGGTGGAAAAGGCAATCTCTTTTGACGGATTTACGTTCATTGACGTTCTTACGCCGTGCCGCCTGGGCTGGCCGCATGAGCCGGAACTGACCATGGAAATTTCACGGGTTGCCGCAGATACCTGCATCTGGCCGCTCTACGAGGTTGTCGAGGGAAAGTACAAGCTTACATACAAGCCGAAAGAGAAAAAGCCGGTTGCGGAATGGTTCAAGATGCAGAGAAGGTTTGCCCATCTTTTCAAGCCTGAAAACCAGGGACTCCTTGATTCCATACAGAAAGAAGTTGACAGGAAATGGGAGATTCTTCTCAAGAAAGCTGAAGGATAATCAATGAACTCTTTAGCGGTAGCGGGAATCAGTCTTATACTTTTTATTGCCGCATACCGGTTTTACGGTCGTTTTCTTGAAAAACTGTGGGAAAT
>CAYQXZ010000128.1:4418-5564 GCA_964421645.1 uncultured bacterium | reverse complement strand
AAGGGGGAGGCGAACAATGTGGTCAGGAATCTATCGGGAGGCGGAGGCAACGCTTTCCGCCACTGCCTTTCCCACCTTCTTGTCCAGCGGCGAAGGTATAATGTAATCCGCGGAGAGCCTGCTTTCCTTAACATAGCCCGCTATTGCCAGACTTGCCGCCATCTTCATCTTCTCCGTTATCCTGGGCGCGCGCGCGTCCAGCACGCCCCTGAAAATCCCCGGGAAAGCCAGCAGGTTGTTTATCTGGTTTGCAAAGTCGCTTCTTCCGGTTCCCACGACGGCGGCGCCTGCCGCTTTCGCTTTATCCGGCATGATTTCAGGAACAGGATTGGACATGGGAAACACGATGGCGTTCTTTTTCATGGATTTCACCATATCCCCGGTTACGCAGTCCGGCACCGAAACACCCACGAAAACGTCCGCATCCTTCATTGCATCGGCGAGGGAGCCGCTCTTTGATGGAAGCAGGTAGTCAAGTATCTCTTCCTTGGCAGGGTTCATGTTCTCTTTCCTCTCCCTGCATATTATGCCCTTTGTGTCGCAGAGCATGATCTTTTTTACGCCGGCGAAACGCAGGAATTTCGTTATCGCTATCCCCGCGGCGCCCGCGCCGTTTATGACTATTTTCACCACGTCCATCTTCTTATCCACCACTTTCAGCGCGTTGATTAAGGCCGCGAGAACGACCACCGCGGTTCCGTGCTGGTCGTCGTGAAAGACAGGTATGGGAAGGGTTTCTATCAGCCTGCGCTCAATGGCGAAACACCTGGGTGCGGAGATATCCTCAAGGTTTATGCCGCCAAACCCGGGCGATATGAGGGAAACCGTTTTTATTATCTCTTCGGGATCCTGGCTGGCAATGCAGATGGGGAATGCGTCAACGCCGCCGAACTCCTTGAAAAGTATCGCCTTGCCTTCCATGACCGGCAGGGCGGCTTCAGCGCCTATGTTGCCCAGTCCGAGCACCGCGCTTCCGTCGGTCACCACCGCAACGGTATTCCACCTTGACGTGTACTCGTAGACAAGGGACCTGTTTTCTTTTATCTTCCTGCACGGTTCCGCCACGCCCGGCGTGTAGGCAAGCGAAAGGTCGTTCTTGTCTTTGAGAGGCACCTTTGATTTCAGTTCAATCTTGCCCTTTGCCTT
>CAYQXZ010000128.1:0-4318 GCA_964421645.1 uncultured bacterium | reverse complement strand
AAGAACGTGGCACGCATGATGAAGGATGCAAACACGATCGCGATTATTGACATCAGTTTTATGAGAATATTGAGAGAGGGACCTGCCGTATCCTTGAACGGATCTCCGACCGTGTCGCCGGTAACGGCCGCCTTGTGGACGTCCGTGCCCTTGCCTCCGTAGTTGCCTTTCTCAATGTATTTCTTGGCGTTGTCCCACGCAGCTCCGGCGTTTGCCATCATGACCGCCACGACAAAACCGCCTGCAAGCGCTCCTATCAGCAGTCCCAGCAGGGCTTCCAGTCCCAGGAAAACGCCTACCACGATAGGCATGAGTATTGTCATTATGGCAGGTTTGAGCATTTCCTTCTGTGCGGATTTCGTACAGATGTCAACGGCGCGCGCATAGTCCGGCTTTGCCTTGCCTTCCATCAGCCCGGCAATCTCTTTGAACTGCTTGCGCACCTCGGTAACTATTTGCTGTGCGGTTCTGCCGACCGCCCTCATTGCCATTGAGGAAAAGAACATGGGATACATGGCTCCCAGGAATATACCGGCAAGCATCCGCACGTTCATTACCGAGAGGTCTATGCTGCCGCCGAGAAGGATGATCTGCTCCTTGAATGCCGCTATCAGAGCAAGCGTGGTGAGCGCGGCGGAGCCGATGGCAAATCCCTTGCCGGTTGCCGCAGTGGTGTTGCCCAGGGAGTCCAGGGCGTCTGTTCTCTGTCTCACGAAAGGCGGCTGGTGCGACATCTCGGCGTTTCCCCCGGCGTTGTCAGCCACGGGCCCGTATGAATCCGTTGCCAGGGTTATTCCGAGCGTGCTCAATATTCCCACGCCTGCAAGACCTATACCGTAAAGGCCTATCTGGGGATGATATAATCCTCCGGCGAACACGTACGCGCCTATCGTTGCAAGGACGATAGTGACAACCGGTGCCGCGGTGGAGTTCATTCCCGTCGCAATCCCTTCTATGATGACCGTCGCATGACCCGTGAGTGCGGATCTTGCGACATTCTGGGTGGGCTTATAGCTGTCGGATGTGAAGTATTCTGTGAAGAAACCTATCAGGAGTCCTGCGATGACACCGCATATTACCGAGCCGAAAAGTCTCTTATATTCCGGTCCGAGTATAAAAACTATGGCAAAGTACGTGGCGATTGTTACAAGAATCGCCGCCGAATACGTGCCTTTGCGCAGAGCCATGAGCAGGTTGGCCTGTGTTGCCTCTTCCCTTACCCGCACAAGGAGAGACCCGATGATGGAGGCGAAGATTCCTATGGCTGCGATGGTCAAAGGCAGGGAGATTCCCGCTATCCCCAATCCGGCGGAGACTGCAAGCGCCATGGTGGCGAGAATTGAACCAACATAGGATTCGTAAAGGTCAGCGCCCATCCCGGCTATGTCTCCCACGTTGTCGCCGACGTTATCCGCTATGACCGCGGGGTTTCTCGGGTCATCTTCGGGAATGCCCGCTTCAACCTTTCCCACGAGGTCGGCCCCGACATCCGCACCCTTTGTGTAGATGCCGCCGCCTACCCTCGCAAAGAGCGCCTGTGCACTGGCGCCCATTCCGAAACTTATCATCGTGGAGGCGATAAAATCAAGGCCCAGTCCCCGTACTATGCTGAACCAGCGCACCAGCGAGTAGCCGACGCTGATGAAAAAGAGAGCCAGGCCTACCACTATCAGGCCCATTACAAGGCCCGAGGAGAAGGCGACCCGCAATCCTTCATTCAGCGAATTCTTCGCCGCAAACGTTGTTCTTGCGGAGGAATTGGTTGCTATGGTCATTCCTATGTAGCCGCTTAGAGCCGAGAAGAAACCTCCCGTCAGAAACGCAAACGGAATGAAAAGGTTCATGAATCCGAACCTGGTGAGAATCAGCAGAAGGACAAAAACAATCGCAAAGAAGATGCCGACGCCCTTGTACTGTCTTGTCAGGTATGCCTTTGCCCCGACTTTAACCGCCTGGGCTATCTCTATCATATCGGGCGTCCCTTCCTTTTTCCTCATGATGCTGCGCGCAATTAATCCTGTATAGGCAACTGCCAGAAGTGAACTCACCACCGCAAAAACCTGAATTCCCATCCCTTCCATGTTCCCTCCTAATTGTTGTAAAGACTCATTGCTTTTTCCAGTCCGCCCCTGGCAATTTCTTCTATGGCCGCGCAGGCCTTTTCCAGGGATTTTTCTATGACCGGCCTTTCTTCCGGGAAAAACGGGGAGAGTACGTAATCAACGTAAGAATCCCCTTCCTTTTCCCGTCCGATTCCTATGCGCACCCGGACGAAGTCCCTGCTTCCGAGTTCGTTTATAACCGAGATGACACCGTTGTGCCCCCCGGGGCCCTTGCCTGCAATGATTTTTATACTTCCGGCGGGGATGTCAAGATCATCGTGGACAATCAGATAGTCTTTCAGGTCGCCGTCAAACCTGTCAAAAACCTTCCTCACGGCTATGCCGCTTTCGTTCATGAAGGTCTGTGGTTTGACCAGAACGACACGGCAGTTCTCTATCTCCGTTTCCCATCCCCGGTAATACTGTTGCTTTATAACCTTTGCAGGATTATATTTCTTCCGCAGCAAGTCGACAACCCTGTAACCCACGTTATGCCGGGTGCTCCCATAGCCGGTTCCCGGGTTGCCCAGCCCTACTATAATCTTCACTGTTTAGTTCCGCATATCCTCTCCCTGGAGGGGAGAGGGTTCGGGTGAGGGTGATAAGTGCCTGTATGATTTCACCCCCACCGCACCCAGCCTCCGGCTGAATGCTGCCTCCCCCCTCAAAGGGGAGGCGAACGTGGTTCAGTGACATTTATTCTTCACTGTTTCTCTTTCTCTGTCTTAGCCGCTTCCTTCTCCTTTCTTCTGTCTGCGGCTTCCTTTTCACTTATGACTTCGGGTTCAGCTGGCGCCTCGGCGGCCTCAACCGCTCCTTCCGCAGGGGCGGCCTCTTCCACCTTCTCTACCTTGGGCGCGAGGATTGTAACGATCGTTCTCTCTCCTTCCTCTATCACTTCCACCCCTTCGGGAAGAATAATGTCCTTCACCGCTATTGCGTCGCCGATTCCAAGTTTTGATACGTCAACCTCTATGCTTGACGGAATCTTGTCGGGAAGCGTCTGTACCTCAATCTCTCTTAATTCCTGCTCAAGGATACCGCCCTGTTCCAGCCCGGGCGCAGTTCCCGTTATGTGTACGGCCACCTCCATCCTTACCGCCTGGTCCATGCGTATCCTGTAGAAGTCCAGGTGTAGAACGTCCATCTTGATGGGTTCTATCTGTATATCCTTGACCAGCGTTTTGATCGTTTCCGGTTTGCCTTTTTCCGTTTTGAGTATCAGGTCGGCCATTACATTGTGGGATTCCAGTTTCCTTATGATGTTTTCCGCGCTCTTCTTCTCAACCTTGATGGAACACGGTTCGTTTCCCGCGCCGTAGAGGATCCCGGGTATGAATCCCGCAGCCCTCAATTTCCTTGCGGCTCCCTTGCCTGTTCCTTCCCTCATTTCTGCCGTAAACTGTATCTTGTCCATAAAAAATACCCCCTGTACTGATTTCCCAATCCCGAACTTTGAATTAAATAAGAATTTATAATTATACCACAGCGAAAAAAAATATCAACAACCCTATCAACACTTCCGGTTTTTGAGAATTCCGCGGTGTAAGTTAACATATAAAGATGGAAGTCAGATTGCCATACGGAAAGGGGTACGTAAAGGTTGAGGTGCCGGATAACGCCGTTGTCTTTGAAGGAAAAGGACTTAAGCCTCTTGATTCGCTGGAGGCTGTCAGGCGTGCGCTGGCAAATCCTGCCGGAAGCATGCCGCTTGCCGGAATAATCAGGGCAAAAGGCAGGGTTGACAGCGTCTGCATAGTCGTCTCCGACCATACCCGTGCGGTTCCCAACAGGATTATTCTTCCCTGCATACTGGAAGAGACAGCCGGGGCCGGGATTCCACCCGAACGGATAACCATTCTTATCGCTTCCGGCATGCACAGGCCTACAACAAGACAAGAAAAGACCGAACTGCTGGGAGAAGAAATCGCAGGCAGGTACCGTGTGGTTGACCACGATGCGCGCAATCCCGAAGGACTCTTGAGGCTAAAGGGCGGCGGAGGGGAATTTCTTGTAAACAGGATGTACGCGGAAGCTAACCTTAAGATTCTTACCGGCCTGATAGAACCGCATTTCATGGCGGGATTCTCCGGCGGCAGGAAATCAATCTGCCCGGGCATCGCAGGTATGGATACCATACAGTATTTCCACAGCCCGGCGCTCCTTGAATCCCCTTGCGCGAGCACCGGCACGCTGGATAATAATCCCTGTCATAT
>CAYQXZ010000127.1:0-5598 GCA_964421645.1 uncultured bacterium | reverse complement strand
AAGGAATTTCTTGTTGATGAAACAGGCCAGCCCAAAGCAGTAGTTTTAGGTCTGTCTGAATACAACAAAATGCTCAAGCTCATTGAGGACCTGGAGGATTCCCTTGATCTAAAACATGCCGTTGAAACAAGCAGCGAGTTTATCTCTCATGAACAATTTCTCAATAACATTAAAAAAAGAGGTCTTATTTGAATTATAAGATATTTTACGATAAACGCGTAGAAAGAGATATTCGAAAAATCCCCAAAGATGTTCTGGGAAAGATTCTATTCAAGATTGAAGAACTTGGCAAAAATCCCCGATGCAGAGAAACACAAAAACTTCTAAGCATGGAAGGTTATCGTTTACGTGTAGGGAATTACCGTATTCTTTACCTGATTGACGATGAAGTAAAGAAAGTGACAGTTTTCAGGATAAAACACCGCAGTCAAGTCTATCAATAGTCCAATCTAAATACTACCTTGTCGTATATTCCGGGCACATAATTTACACATTTGGGTATATTGGTTTTCTGAATTGAGAGCCGGTCTGCATGGTAATTTCTGCCGAATAACTGTTAATGGTATAATTAACGTATGATTCCCAAGAGATATATTGTATGGTCAAAACGTGAAATTGACATTAGCGAACCATTCCAGAGAAGATGGTATTTGAAGCAGGTTCTTACTAATGGACGTGCGGAAGATATAGTTTCTCTTGACTGGTCGGAGATAAGAGAATTGCTTCCTGAACTCAATCTGCCTCCGGATGTAAGAAATCTATGGGAGGACTATTTCAGTGCTGTCTGGTAAAGGTATCGTCACTGATTTTCAGAAAGACATACTGCGTATATTTTCATCCCTTCCCGATTCCGGTTTTTTCTACCTGACAGGAGGCACCGCTCTTATTGAATTCTATACAGGACACAGAAAGTCCTTCGACCTGGATCTCTTCACAAGTGAAAAGCCTATCCTTGTTCCCTTTTCACGGATTCTTGAAGAATCATTACGGAAGAAATGCTCTGTCACCGTTGTGCGAAGATTTGAAACCTTTGTAGAGATGGAAGCCGGCAGAGAGAGAGAAAATATCAGAATTCACCTGGCTTATGATTCGCCGTTCAGATTGCGGAAGTCGTTGGAAACAGACCTCGGCGTTCCGGTCAGTGATTTTGAGGATCTTGCCGCAGATAAACTGCTGGCATTCTATGGAAGAACGGAGCCGAGAGACGCCATAGATGTCTTCTTCATACTTCAAATGAAAGACTTCAAGGAACTTGCTGAACTGGCACAGAAGAAGGATCCGGGATTTGACCTGTACTGGCTGGCGGTAGCGCTCGAGAAAACTGGGATTTTTCCGGATGAGATAGATAAGTGGCCGGTAGAAATGATAGTGCCTGTTGATATTAAGGATCTGAAAGACCAATTTGCCAAACTTGCAAGGCAGATAATGACACAGATCAGGACAAAAAAAACTGCCGGTTAACCTGGCATATGTTGCAATTACTGCATCGTTTCTTCGCTCTCCTGCGAGAGGAAAAATTTATTATGTTTGTTTTTTCAATTTGCTGTAGATGTCTTTTCTGTGACCGATGGCTTCAACAAAAATTTCGTCTTTCTCCATCGTGTAAATTATCCGATAGTCCCCAATTCTGTAGGAGTATTCTCCTTTCAGGTCGCCGGTCAGTTTTTTGCCGGCAAATGGATTGTTTCTCAAGACTTGAAGGTTCTCTTTTGTTCTGTTTTGAATGTTCCTGGGAAGTTTTTCGTAATTTCTGATGAAGGTATTTGTCAGAAAAAGGTTATATTTCACGAGCTTCTCCCGAAATACTCTTCATATGATTTATATCTCTTATTCTTTATATCTTCTTTGGCAGAAACTATATCCCTTAGTAATTTCTTATCAGCGAGTATTTCCAGAGTTTCTATCTCTTCCAGGCTTACCAACACCGCTTTTGCTTTGGATCTCTGCGTGATTATATATCTTTCTCCCAGTGAAATTTCCCTTATTATTTGCGGGAGTTTCTCTCTTGTTGCCACAACACCGATGACCTTGTCCATAGAACACCTCCATTGTTAATTGTACAGTTAAGCGTACACATCGTCAAGGGAGAACAATATCCTTTCTAAGATTAGATTCCGGGATTGTCTATGTAATGCAAAGTCTGTCAGGGGAGGGGGCCTTCTATGGCGAGGGAGGTGCCTTCCGGAGCGACCGATGTGCCTGTCTCTTTTACCATCACGTCTTCCTTCAGCACGTTCATGCTGGCATCAAGGTAAACGATTTTCAGGTCTCTGATGACCGGCCCGAAGCCCTGATTCTCGTTGGTGAAAGCAGTTCCGGGCAGAATGTTGGGGAAAACCATTAGCGTCTTCTCAAAATCCTTCTCTCCAGCGCCGGCAAAACCCTGATTGGCAAGGCGGGAGTCGGAGGCAATAAGGATGCGAATATCCTTGAACTGGACCTGCGGCCATTTACTGTAAGGCATGCGTGTCCTGGAAGATGACCTTCTTCCCAACGCAAAGGATATTACCCCCGTGGCGATGAGCAGAATGAGAATAAGAAAAAAATGTTTCCTCCGGAGTTTCATAGAGCCTTTTTGTAAATCCCGACAATATCTTCCGCCGTTACGGGCTTGGGATTGTTTTCTATGGGGACTGCAACTTTCAATGCGTCCTGCGCGAGTGACTGAAAGTTCTCCGGCAAAATCCCCAGTTCCTTCAGACGCGGTATCCTGAATTTCTTCAACAGCCCTTTCAGCGTCTCTATGAACAGGGTTGCTTTTTCAACATCGTTTCCGGCCGCAATCCCGACATAATCTGCGATTCGTGCAATCCTGCCTGCGGTTTCCGGCATGTCAAACTCCAGGACGTAAGGCAGAAGCAACCCGTTCCCGGTGCCGTGGGCAACGCCGAAGACTCCTCCGAGCGGATATGATACGGAATGCACTGCTGTCACACCCGCATTGGCAAGTCCCACGCCGGCGAGAAAGCTTCCGTACAGCATGTTAGCCCTGTGCCCGAGTATTCTTCCATTTTCGTAGGCTGCCGGAAGACTTTCCCATATAAGTTTTGCTGCGTTGAGCGAAACCGCTTCGCTCATGAAATTCGCTTTACGGGAGATGAAACTTTCTACCGCGTGGCACAATGCGTCAAGTCCTGTTGAGGCGGTTACCGCGGGAGGCACGGTAACCGTGAGTGCCGGATCAAGTATTGCCGCTTCAGGATAGAGAAACGGACTGTTTATGCCGCCTTTTTTCTTCTCGTCGGTTCTTATGAAGACCGCGGTAAAAGTGACCTCGCTTCCCGTGCCTGCGGTGGTCGGCACCATTACCTTGGGAAGTCCGGGTCCCGGAACCTTGTTGAGCCCCTGGTAATCCCTTATGCTTCCTCCGTTGGTTATCAGAACGGCTGCAGCCTTGGCGGTGTCAAGGGTACTGCCGCCGCCTATGCCGCATACAATGTCGCATTTCTCCTTGCGTCCGAAAGAGGCGCATTCGTCTCCCAGTTCCGTGGAGGGTTCTCCCTGCAGTTTATCAAATACTGCAAGACCCATGCCCTGTTTCTCAAGAGAATTTGTTATTCCTCCGAATATGTCCGTGCCTGCAAAGTTCCTGTCTGCCACCAGCAGAACCTTTTTGCCGCCCAGGGATTTTATTACTTCCGGCAGGCGCGATACGGAATTCTCACCCCATACTATTTCCGGCTGACACATGAACCTGAATTTATTTATCATAATGGTTTATTTAACCTGCAAATCTTTTTCTTGTCAATTTAATAGTGTTTTGGAAATTTATTTGACAAAGTAAATAAAGTATGTATAATTAACATACCTAACGAAATTCTATGCAGAGCAGATGCGCTCCCATGGAGGAAGTATTGGAAAGAGATATTGATGTAAAACAAAAGCTCAAGGAGTCGGAGGAAAGATACAGGGTTCTGACAGAATCCATGCTGGACGGTATTGTTATAATTGATTTCAACGGTAATATCCTCTTTGCAAACCGCATGGCCCTTCAGATGTTCGGGTTCAGGGATTTACGGGAACTGTCCGGCACGACGGTATTTGATTTCCTTGTCCCTGAATACATGGAAAAAGTGAAGAGTGACATAAAGATGGTTTATACGGAGAAAGGGAACTACCTGATAGAATACCAGGTGAAGGACAGGTACGGAAGCATATTCTGGGTTGAAGCGATAGGGAAGAAGAGTGTATACGAGGGCAAAGAAGTTGACCTTGTCTGTTTGAGGGATGTCACCGAAAGAAAGCTTGCTGAAGAGAGCATGAAAAATCTCCTCGGCAAGACGAAGAAGCTTCTTGATGAAACGGTCATGGCTCTTTCAAAGACGATCGGGGAGAAGGATCCCTATACGTCGGAACACCAGAGGAGAGTTGCCAAACTTGCCTGTTTAATGGCCAAACAGATGGGGTTTTCAAAGGATATAACGGAAGGATTGAGGATAGCTGCCGTCCTCCATGACATAGGGAAAATCTATATTCCCGGTGAAATTCTTGCAGCGCCGAGAAAACTGACGGATGTGGAAACGGCTCTTGTTCGTTATCATCCCGCCAAGGGAAGCGAGATACTTGCGAACGTTGAATTCCCGTGGCCTGTCGCAAAAATCATACTGCAGCACCATGAGCGCCTCAACGGACAGGGCTACCCGAAAGGATTGAAGGCAGAAGATATACTGCTTGAGGCAAAGATCCTTGCGGTGGCCGACGTGGTGGAAGCGATGAGTTCCCACAGGCCTTACAGAAGTGCCCTCGGAATACCGGCGGCACTTGCAGAGATAAAGAGGTTTAAGGGGATTTCCTACGATGCGGAGGCGGTCGCCGCCTGCCTTCAGGTTTTCAAAATCGGTTTTGCCTTCTGAAAGAGAAGTGCCGAAGTGGGGAGTCGGCGCCGCTCGGCTCCCGAATCGCCTCGGGTCGGCCATTCGCTGAAATTACTCCTTCTCGTCGTAATTTCTGACTTCGCTCTCTTCGACTCCCTCCGTAGAAGCTTAGTGCCGAAGTGGGGAGTCGGCGCCGCTCGGCTCCCGAATCGCCTCGGGTCGGCCAGTCGCATGGCTCCTCTTGCTCATCGGAGCCGAACATCTTCGCTCTCTTCGACTCCCTCCGTAGAAGCTTAGTGCCGAAGTGGGGAGTCGAACCCGCAACGGTTCGCTTCGCTCTTTAGGAGGGGGAGCTTCCCCCTTCCTAATCTTCTCCCTCCGAAGCGGAAACTCGAGGGAAAATCTTTTTCCCTCTTACTCTTTGCACCGTTGTGGTTCTCCCGGAAAAAGAGAAGTGCCGAAGTGGGGAGTCGGCGCCGCTCGGCTCCCGAATCGCCTCGGGTCGGCCAGTCGCATGGCTCCTCTTGCTCATCGGAGCCGAACATCTTCGCTCTCTTCGACTCCCTCCGTAGAAGCTTAGTGCCGAAGTGGGGAGTCGAACCCGCAACGGTTCGCTTCGCTCTTTAGGAGGGGGAGCTTCCCCCTTCCTAATCTTCTCCCTCCGAAGCGGAAACTCGAGGGAAAATCTTTTTCCCTCTTACTCTTTGCACCGTTGTGGTTCTCCCGGAAAAAGAGAAGTGCCGAAGTGGGGAGTCGGCGCCGCTCGGCTCCCGAATCGCCTCGG
>CAYQXZ010000126.1:0-5666 GCA_964421645.1 uncultured bacterium | reverse complement strand
GCCAAATTTCCGGTACATCCCGCAGACGTTGTCCTGCTCATCGGCAAGCACAGGTTCCCAGCCCGCAGGAGTCGGGACAGGGTAACTTAACAGCATGTGTTTCAGTATGACCTGCTGCTGTGCGGGGTGTTTCAATATGCTGTTGCCCGGGAATATCTTCAGACCGGACGCTTTTCCAGGCCTGCCCTTCTCAATATCCATGTTATTGAGGAAATCCCGGGGGTACCACTCAAGGTATCCGTCCAGCACCACCAGTCCCATCCCCTGCGATACCGCCTTGAGAATGACGCTTGTCTCTTCACCGCTCAAGGACTTTCCTATGCCTTCCTGCCCGAGTATCAGCAGGTGCGTATCGTCAAGCTCCTGGTATGAAATCCTCTGGCGGGACAGGTCGAGTATCTCGTAAAAGACTCCGAAATGCTCCAGCGCCCTGCAGACGGATTTGTCCACCCTCCTGCAGTTCACCGGCTGTCCCGAATCAACAATAAGCTTGGTTTTCATTCCCTGTCCCGGATGTGATTTTCCATCTATTATGGCACGCTTTTTGATAGCATCTTTCACTTCCATTCAAAAATGAAGGTCAAAGCCCGGACGCGCTTTGGATTTCCAAGAGCCCCGTAGCATGCTGGCGCGCTTTCAAACGAATGCACGCCATCAGTCAATCCGTGCATCTTCAGCAATCCGCGGTCCATGATATCCAGCACCGAAAGCCTGTCTTTCTTTTGCTGGGAGCGCGGGAAATAAACAGATATTTCTCTGTTGAATGCATCATGGTAAGGAATCCTGAGACTGTTTTCATAGCTTCCCTGTATGACAAACCGCGCGCCCCTGACGGGAGAATTATCCCACGGAATATCCTTTGCAGCAGATACCGCCTTTTCCGTAACCGCGGGCGTTCCTGTTGCATCAATGACAATATCAGCGCCTCCGGAAAACCTTTTTCTGAATGCGCCTGCCGGATTGTCTCCTGATACAAAAGCTTCTATACCCGCATTACGTGCCGATTCAACGCGGTCCGGCGAGATGTCGCATGCGACAACTTCCGCTCCGCTCAAGGCATGCAACGCGGCGGAAAACCGGCCTATAATGCCAAGTCCCACTACCGCAACTTTCTCGTCCGCCTTCGGGCGGCTCAGCATCGTCCCGTGAAAGGCGATGGCGGCGACTGCCGTCATTGAAGCATCAGCCATGGAAATCCCGGCAGGGATAACTTCAACGTCATCCTCGCCGCAAAGCGCATGGCTTATATGCCCTCCCCACGCGATATTCACTCCTCCGGCATCAACAGTGCCATGGCAAAAAACCCTGTCGCCGGGCTTTATGGAAAGAACGTCCCTGCCGGCTGCAATTACGGTGCCGCTCAGGGAATAGCCCGGGACAAAAGGAAAGCGGGACGCATTCTTTTCTTTTCCCCTGAGACAGCGCAATTCCGTCCCCGGGGATACGCAGGAACAGGCCGTTTCTATCAATACCTCCCCGCGTTCCGGAACGCGAAGATTGACGTTCATTATCTCCACGCTGTCCTTTCCGGAAAAAACTACTGCTTTAGCCCGCATGAGTTCTTCCTCCCCGGCTTCTCCGGGGCATGCTCCGTTTGTTCACAAAAGGATCGCGGCGCCTGTATTCCTGATGGCAGAACTCTCCGGTCTCGGGAGCCACGTTGCCGCCTTCATAATACATCCTGTCGAGCTTCGCTTCAATCAACCCCCCGTTATCCGCGCAGCAGGCATCGAGGATCCTGCGGATCTCTTTCTTCAAAACCTCCCTGCTGCCGGAGGGAAGGGTAGACTGGGCGTCGGCGCACATCTCAAAGCAGAGTTTCCCCTTGAAAACCGCCAGCCTCTCTGCGGGGAAAACGTTTGGCTGCATCAGGTTGATTACATCCATGCCTGCTTCCATCAGAAGCGGTATAATCTCGTATATCTGTCCGCAGGAATGCATCCACGCATCCATGCCTGCATTATGGACGGCGGAGAAAATCTCCCCGTAAACCGGCTGAAAAACCTTTCTGAACAAGGATGGGGGAATAAGGGCCGCGTACTGGCTCCCCCAGTCGTCTGTCCCGCGGTAGCCGTGAATCCGTCCGGGAAATTCAGCGCCGATATACCGCAGAGTATCAAGGTGGTATCTGCCGATATGACGAATAAAAGCCTGTATCTCATCCGGCGCCGTCATGATACCAACAAGGGTTTTTTCAAATCCGTGAAGGAAATGCGCCCGCTCAAAAAGATAGGGGCCGTTACAGCAAACAACATACTTGTTTTCTTGTTCCGCACGCCGGAGGATTGCATCCCATCCGGCATACCTTGCAGGGTCAAGGGCGTCAGGGACAGCCAAAGAAAGAAAGCCATTCAGGTCTTCAATAACGATATTCTTGACCTGTCCCATATCCTTATGCGCAGGATTGACTTCCCATATGGAGCCCCATTCGTCCCTTCCTCCTCCGCCAAGCCACCACTTAAGCCCCGTATCCGGAAATATGGCAACTGTATCCCCTGAAAAATCGGTCTCCGACATACTGCCGGTGAAAGGCAGGCGGTCAGGCATTTCAAAACGGATTGCTTTTCTTACCAGTTCTCTGGATGTCATCATGTAATCCATTATACTTCATTTGCCTTTTCAGAAAAACAGCTTTGCGGTGGGCAACCACATTCCCGCAAACATCTCCGACGATATATGCGAAAAATACATGGAATACCTCCGCTCCACCTGGTCCCGCGCCTGAGCCGTGTTCCTGTTAGCAATTAATTCCCTGACAGGATTCAAGCACCTCTTGACATAAAGATATTTTTATATCACAATATAAATGTGGAGGTGATGCTGTTATGAAGATGACGACCGTAAGACTGCCCGAAGAAAAGATGAAGCTGATGAAGGCCATTGCCGGCTACGAGGGAAAATCCTTGAGCAAAATTTTTGATACAATGGCTGAAGAGTATATTTCAAGGCACATGGAAACGATGGAACTGCTCAAGATCCCGGGCTTTGATACTGAATGCCTGAACGGCTTGAATGAAATAAAGAAAGGGAAAGGACGGTCATTGAATGAACTGGCAGATTAAGCTTTCATCGCAAGCAGAAAAATACTACCTTAAACTCTCCACCGATACCAGGAAACGCGTCAAAAAAGCACTTCTTGACCTCGGGACAACGGAATTTCCTGTGTTGCATCAGAATGTAAAGCCTCTCGTGGGAAAACTTGAGGGTTTCTACAGATTGAGGATCGGCAGTTACAGAATCATCTTCTCAATCCTTGAAGATGTGCGGATAATCGCGGTTGTGAATATCTTCCCTCGTGGCGACGCATACAAGAAGTAATGTCATTCCATTACTGCTCTCCGGGATATTAAGAAGTTGCAGAAGCGCCATCGTCAGCGTGCAAGACGCTTCGGGAATACAACCGCACGCGAAATCTTTCCCTTTTCACGCGGCGACATAAACCGGAAATAGATGCCCTGCCCCATGCCATTGTCCGTATCCAGGGCTATCACGATTTCGTGCGTTCCGCGGGTCAGCCGTACAGTTACAGGAGAACGGTCGGCAATACAGGGATTTATCCGCAGGGGCTGGTACAAAACCTGCTCTCCGTCCACAAAAACCTTTGCGCCGCCGTCGTGGCCCAGGAAAACAGTCCAGTCCCCGGCCTGGTGTATCATGAACCGATTGGCAAGGTATACCACACCATCTTTGTTTCCGTACCGATGGTGTACACTCACAAACCCATCCTTTCCCTCCGCCGGCGTCCACTCCATGGGCATTCGCAGATTCACCGACGGGGCATCACTAAGCCGGTGCATGTCAATGCGCGAGAGCCACCATCGTGTAATAAAAGCCGATTTAGGCCCGGACTCCCCGGACCCGTCAAGGTGAAAAGGCTGGGTCCATGCCATCGCCGCACCCCTGCCGAATACCGTAAACCGCACATATGAACCACCATATCCGGCAGGCTTGAATTCCATCCGCCTTGCGGATACCCGTGCAAGACAGACACCTTTTGAACCGATTGCCCAGATCTCATCGGCATCAGCGGTGTCAACGATAAACCGCGCTTTCTGCCGCCGGATGGAACGTATGGTAACTCCTGTACTGGAATAGAAATCACCCCGGAGGATGGCATCGTAAACCGCCGCCGGGGTGCGGGATGCTGCCCGCACGACTATCCATCCCCTGCCGATGTCAGCAAGACTGTGCGCATCGTCGCTGGCGAATCCGAACAGCCGTCTGCCCCGGGAGAGGAGGTAATCCCATTTGTCCGTTGCAAGAGCGCAGCCTTCCAACCGCTCAATCACCCCGTTGTAAATCTCCATGCCGATTGCGGATGTCCTTGCCATCAGCTGTTTCCTGCTGTAATGCTCCGGCTCCTGCCAGTTTGGATGATTCAACACAACCAGCGCAGGCTGCTTTCCAAGGTAACGAAGCAAACCGAGCTGTTCTCCCGATTTCAGACAGCGGCGGAGCACTGCCTGATGGAATGAATAGACACCCATGTGTTCACCGGCAAAAGAATTCCACTCTATGCCCGGGATAAGCAGCAGGCGGCGATGCCGCGCAAGGGTAAGTTTCATGTGATCGGAAATGGATAGGAAATCGTAGCCAAGTTCGGCGTAACGTTCAAGCGCTTCCGTCAGCGACATCCCCTCCCCCACGTGCGTGTGCAGATTGCCTTTAAGCCATACCATATTTTTTGCCCCCTTTTTATTCTGACTGGCTGAGAAATTTCTCTGCCGAGGAGGCGGCTGTGGCGCCCTCGCCGCAAGCGGTAACCACCTGGTAAAGTGACTTTCTTATAACGTCCCCGCATGCAAAAACACCCTTCACGGAGGTTTGCATCCTGTAGTCGGTCATTATGTATCCGCCGGGATTCTGCTCAACCTTGCCGTCAATGAATTCCACGTTCGGCTTCTGTCCGACGGAGATGAAGACGCCGTCAACGTCCAGCGGTTTCAAGTCATCCGTGTCCTTGCGCCTCACGATTACCCGCTTGACGGATTTCCCGTCTCCCTCTATCCTGTCAACGACGGAAGAGAGAACCGGTTTGACTGCCGGATATTTTTTTATCTCCTCCTGCAGGTATGCCGACGCTCTGAACTCGTCCCGCCGGTGTATCAGGTAACAGACTTCCGCGTATCTGGTCAGGTATATTGCCTCTTCCAGGGCCGCATCGCCGCCGCCCACTACAGCTATTTTCTTGCCCTTGAAAAAAGCGCCGTCGCACACCGCGCAGAAAGATACCCCTTTCCCGGTATATTCATCTTCTCCGGGAATCCCGAGTTTTCTCCTTGACGAACCGCTTGCTATTATGAGCGCCCCGGTTGTAATTCCCTTCCCGTCTTTAAGGCGTATCCTGATTCCATCCTCCCCAAAAGAGACGTCTTCGGCTTCCCCTTCCACGATCTCTCCGCCGAACCTCAAGTACTGGTTCTTCATCTTCCCGGCCAGTTCCGTGCCCGAAACGCCTTCCGGGAAACCGGGGTAGTTATCTATCTTTTCAGTCAGCAGAATGCTTCCTCCCGGATAAAATTTCTCCACTATTAGTGTCTTTATTCCTGCCCGCAGGGAATACATTCCTGCCGCCATGCCCGCAGGTCCTGCCCCGATTATGATAACTTCCTTTTTCATTTATCCCGAACTCCTTGCTCCGAACTCTCCTTGAATTTCTCTCGTCG
>CAYQXZ010000125.1:4370-5673 GCA_964421645.1 uncultured bacterium | reverse complement strand
TGGAAATAAAATGAAAGCATCTGTATCCCATCTCCCTGTGGAGCCGCAGCATGTTTTTGAGAACCTTATCCTGGTCCTCGACTGCAAGCACGGATTCCGGGCTGAAAAACGGCGCGATGACAAGATACGGTTTGCCGTCAACAACAAGACAGCGGCGCTGGCGGTCTATCTGCGTCGCGCCTGCCTTGAACGGACGTTTTACAAGGCCTGTGGTTCCACTGGCAACCTTCTCGGCGTCCCTGAAAACGTCAAGGGTAATGGTATGTTCCCCGTCCGGAACATTTTTCAGCGGTATATCAACGGCGAATTCCGGCTCCATCTTCACGTTGAATTTCTTCCCTGCTACCGTGATTTTTCCCGTCATCTTGTCTGCGCCGGGAAGATTCAGCGAGCCGGCAAGTACGGCCTCTTTTTCGTTCATGTAGTAGTTGTACCGGGTGTAAATCTCAAGCTGGCGCTTCAGGCTGATGCGTTGCGCCTGGGAGAAGCGCGTCCTGCCGTCAACCAGCAGCCTGACGGTGCAGTCCATCGCCTTGACATCGGAAGCGGCAGTAACCGGCACACCTATTTCCGTGTTCCCGCTCTCAATCTTTGCCTTCCGGGTTCCGATTACCTCTCCTGTTCCGGAATCCGCGATGGCAATCTCCGAATCCATCGTCATGCCCGTCATGTTCACGATCGTGCCGGAAACGCTTATCTTGCCGTCCTTTCCAGAGGCAAGAAAAAGGTCCCTGGCGCCGATCTTGTACTTATCGGTCAGTCCTTCGGGGAAAATGATTGCAGGGAACAAGTCCGGCACATGGAAGTTTATTGCCGACGTATGCGTGAGAGATGGAAACTGCTGGGTTGCCGTATCGTTGCGCCCTATGTTCAGCCCCCACCTGCCCGCCATCTGCAAACCCGCGAAGTTTGAAAGCGGGTAGCACATTTCGTAGTCAATACTTTTTTCTTTTTCGTTTATTCTTACAGCCGCGTCCCATTCGCCGTTCCAAGCCAGGACCCTGCCGGGGCCCGTGTCGACCTTTGAGCCGGCGGAGTTTACCGTAAGATGGTAGTATTCTTTGCGTCCCATGGAGGTGTCCAGCAGGACCTCAATGCAGTCTTCCGAGTGCGCCGTTAGGTTGTCATGGGCAAGCTTGCTCCCCTTGACTGCAGAGGTGTCCGCCACGTGCGCGCGCACCGCGAGGTAGAGGTTGTCCGCGTCGCACATCAGCCATGCTTCTGTCATGTTTTGCGGCTTTGAATCCTTGAAGAAGAACCTGTCCGTTTTGCTTCCGTGCTTGAACCACATATCTTCAATAGT
>CAYQXZ010000125.1:2040-4270 GCA_964421645.1 uncultured bacterium | reverse complement strand
CATTGTTATGCTTACGTCATGCGTTCCCACGCCCCCGGAAAAAAAGTATGAAGGCAATTTTACAGGCCCGGGGAATTTGTCGTCAAGGGTCATTCTTACAGATTGGTTGCCGGAGACCTTCTCTTTTGTGTCTATGGAGAATGAGTTCATGAAGTCTTCGTACTTTCCCATGAACCTGAATTTCCTCCTTGTGAGCGGCTTCATGTACAGGGGCATGCCTTCCTGGAGATATTCAAAAGAGCTGTTGACCACGAGGTTTCTTGACCCTGTGCTCTCAATGGTATACAGCTGGAAGTTATCCACTGACATTACGTTGTTCTTGTATGCAAAGAACATGATTTTCCCTGTATCTGCCGGATTATCAACAGTGAAAGAATCTATCGGCCGTCCGTTGACCGTGTATGAGTACTTCTGTGTCTCTCCGACCTTCTCGCGGGATACCACGATTCTAACCGGTTTGCCGAACTCAAAGTCAGGTATCTTTGCCTGCCGTTTGCCGCGGGCGTGTTTTTCGCCGGGAACCGTGTAGGCGGTATGGGCTCCCGCCGTGTTGCTGTCCGGGGATGCAGTGATTAAAAGATTGATCCAGCCGCCAAGTTTCACGCCGAACATTCCCCATAGCGGGTCTGCAGGGTTCTTGTGCAGGGTAATATCTGCCGATAAGGCAAAGTCGCCCCCGGGTATCCTGCGCAGTGTCATGTGGTTCAGTGCGGGGAAGGCGGGGATCACGGCTTTTCCGTCTTCGTTTTTCACTCCCTTGCTAAACTCCCAGTTCTCTGCAAAGAGTTCACGCACGCTGAAATTATCCGTGAAGACAGGAGTCCCCTGTATCTCTTGTCCGAAGAGTGCCGTTGCCGCAAGAAAACAGATAACAAACATACCCGCAACCATTCTTTTCATTGCATTACCTCCGGCTGATTGAAAAACGACCTTACCTTCAACAAAATTTCTGCGTATTATCTCTTCCAGTAGGGGTTATCCGGCCAAACTGTAGTATGCTTTGCTCCCCATAGAAGCCTGAACTCTTCTCCCGCCTGGTTGGGCCAGTTTAGCGCTGTGACTCGGTAGAGGTTATTGTCTATCTTCCTCCACTCCACGTGGCCGTCGCAGAACAGTATGTTAGGTCCGCCGTTATGCCAGGGATATACCTTTTGATAATCGGTATTGATTGAACTTGATATACCGTCTGAAAGATAGGACCAGCTACCCCACCCTGTCTCTGTCACCATTATGACGCCGCTCTGTCTCTTGATCTGGTTCATCCTTGCCGATCTGTATATGTCAATCGCGAGGTTATAGTTGAATCCGTAGCACATCATACCTTCTGCCCACGCATACTGCCGGTTGTTCGGGCATTTCCATACTGCGTTTCGCTTATTGTTGACATTGACGGTCATGCTCGTGTTGATATTGGTTCCCATGTAGTTGTTTACCCTCAGGAACCAGTATCCCAGTCCCGGATATGAGCTTGCCGGGCGCCAGCCGATATGGGGCAGAAAGCCGTCGTTGTCATCAGCGTAGAGAATCAGTCCAAGCCCGATCTGCCTCAGGTTGCCCATGCAGACCGCTGCCCGTGCCCTCTCCCTTGCCTGTGAGAGCGCGGGTAGAAGCATCGCCGCCAGTATCGCTATGATCGCCACGACGACCAGCAGTTCTATCAGCGTAAATCCATTTTTTTTATTGCGTACCATTTTATTTTCCCTCCTTTTTTTGATTGCTATCACACTGACTATCTTATGCTGTACTCCACCGCTCTTTTCTCTTTTTGTTTTGTCACCTCCCCGGTCCCCTGCGGTTGATGGATTCCGTTTAAGAGATGGTTGTTTTCGTCTGCCACAATCCATGCGAATTCCAGATGTCTCCCGCACCGCATCACCTCCAGCAAAACGGTGTGTTCCCCCTTTTCCAGCTCCGCTTCCGCCAGGGGACTGCCGGGCCTGTGCGGGGCAGGGAGAAAACTGCCGTGCTGGTGGTGTGCGAGAATAAGTTTTCCGTCAAGCCACATCTTTATCCCGTCCGTGGAGGTCGGAAAGAGTTTAACTTTTTTCTTCTCCGGCACTGTGACTGTTGTCTGCAGGAATATCGCGGAAGGGGTTTTTTCAAAATGCGGATTCAGGTCAAAGAACGGGCTGGTAAAAACAACGTCTCTGAAGTTTCTGTAACCGCCGTTCAGAACAGTATTTTCAGCTTTTTCCGCATCCTGCAGGCTGAACGCCGTTGATACTGAAAC
>CAYQXZ010000125.1:0-1940 GCA_964421645.1 uncultured bacterium | reverse complement strand
CCGATAACAGCTCCGGCCGTGGCGCCCGTGCAGTCGGCATCATACCCGCAACTGACAGCCGAAGCTATCGTTTTCAGGAAATCTCCTTCCCCGTAAAGGAGTCCCGCTATTATGAACCCGGTGTTTTGCACGCAGTCGGTAAAGTTATGGTGTCCGAACTGCTCGAGTATGGATTCCCGCGTTTCTCTAAGCGTTTTGCCCTGCTTGTGCATGGACTGCACCAGCAGAACTGCCTGTAATATCCGTGAATGCCGGGGCAGGAAAGAAAGCCCCGTGGAGATAATGGATTTTAGGGAGGCATCATGGAATGCAGCGCTTTCCATCGCCGCGAAAAAGATCTCGCCGTATACCCCTTCATCCCAGTGGTCAACGCAGGCATCCTGGTATGCATACCACCCGGCAGTTTCAGGTCTTCCGGGGAACATGCATGCCCAGATTTCACTCCTGATGGGAGCGCCCATTCCATTGCGGAACCAGTTGTTATAGTACCCTGTCACCGGGGGTTTCAGCCCTGCCTTCAGGTTTGCAATTGCAACCCCGTACTCATCCCATGGATAGGTTATGTGGTTGAGCCAGCCGCGGGCAAGGTCATAAGATGTTATCCCTGCGCCCTTTGCCTTGAGAATGTCAAGCCAGACAAGCTGCAGGTCAATGTCATCGTTGGCGACAGGCTCCAGAGGTTTTTGGGGTGTGCTTTGCACGAAGTCCATACTTCCCTCAAACGGCATACCCATTGTGCCGCCTATATTCTTGCCAAGCCAGCAGCCGTAAACCCTGTCATAATATTCTTTTCTTTCCATTTTTGACTCAAGCGCTTTCCCTTAAAACAATTTCCGGCTGAAAGAGGATCTCTTCCGGGTCGCCGGTTTTCTTGCCTTCTATTCTCTCTATCAGGATTTCACAACCTCTCTCGGCTATCTCTGCAAGAGGCTGTCTCACCGTGGTAAGCTGGGGCCTGACCATGGATGCCAGCGAGATATCGTCAAACCCTGTAATGGCTATATCTTCGGGTACCTTGATTTTCATCTTCTCCGCCGCCCTTGCGGCGCCGAAAGCCATCAGGTCGTTGCCGCATGCCAGCGCATCTACGCCCTTCCGGAAGAGTTCCTTGCCCCATTTTTCCCCGTACTCGCTGTTATATTCGCCGTCGCATATCACAAGGGTTGGATCAACGGCAATGTTTCTCTCGTTCATAGCTTTTGTGTAACCGGAGAGACGCTCTTCGGTTGCCCGAAGGTCTTTTCTGCCCGCAATAAACCCTACTTTTTTCCTTCCGGTATTCAACAGGTATCGTGTTATCTTGTATGTGCCCTGCATGTTATCCACGGTGAGAACATCCACGGGCAGTCCGTCTCTCTTTTTGCCCATGAATACAATCCTGACCCCGTTGTCCACAAGGCTATTGAAAAGGGGATAAAGTGAAGTGTCGTCCTCTCCTTCGCATGTCTCGACGATTATCCCGGCAACCCGTTCTCTCTGCAGCATCTCAAGGATATCCTTTTCTTCGGATATGTCTCCGTAGGTGTTGCCCAGGATAAGGTGGTATCCGCTGTTCTTCAGAAAATCGTGCACAACCTTGACCGTTACTGGATAACCAGGGTTGGTGATGTCCGGCACAATCAGCCCGATTTTCTTTGTCTGCATCTTCTTCAGGTATATTCCGCGGCTGTCAGGTATGTAATTCTCTTTCTTGATAACACGCAATACCCTTTCCTTTGTGGCCGCCCTGACCGTGCCGTCATTCAGCACCCTTGAGACCGTTGCCGATGAAACTCCTGCCTTTTCAGCTATGTCGTATATAGTCATTTTTGTATACGGTTACAGTCAATATTTGATAGACTTATTATAGCATAAAATAATTATTTGTCAAACGGATACTGTAATCGGTTTCATAATGGACTGCTGCAATCGCCGGATATGATCACATCTCTTTGTGGAGT
>CAYQXZ010000124.1:0-5678 GCA_964421645.1 uncultured bacterium | reverse complement strand
AATTGAAAAGAGATACATGCTTGGCGGCGGACGGCTGGAACGGGAATTGAAGTTCACAAGAAAATCGGCGGACATAAAAGGGTTCCTTTCCGTCATAGGCGAGGTTGTGCTGAACAGGGACTACAGGAAGGACGGCGTTTATGAAACATGGGGAGCAGGACATCACCTGGAACGCCGTTTTGCTTCCGAGATTCTCTTTGACATGCTCGCGGACATGGTGCCCGTGGTGAGTTTTGAAAACCCCGTGGCGAAAAGCACGTTTTTCAACTACCGCTACCGGTGGAACGGCGAATACGTGCACATAGGGGCAGGCGTCGGGGGCGGGTACCTGATGAGCGGGTACAAGAATACCGCCTTCACACCCACCGGGTGGCGGCAGGGAGCAGCCGTTTTCAACATGGCTGAAGATACGCCCCAGTCCGTGGAAACGCACCTCGTATACACCGGAGGCAACCTCATGGACGCCTACGACTATTACCTTGACCTGCCTGAGGTGCAAAAATTCCGTGGGGCGATAAAAAGGCCGGAATGGCTATCGGAGGTCCGCACAAGCACAGGAGGTACATGGCCTTATCCGGGAAACCTGCAGAAGATGATGCAGCCGTTTCTCCTGCTTCTCAGGGAGGGATATATCCTTTCACCGGCCCATTCCTGCAACGATTTTATCTGGGGTGATTTTCCGTCCGAGGGAGAGGTAAGGGACAGCATGGGCGGACTGTGGACAGCAGGGGAACTGAAGGAAGACATTGCCGGACTCAAGACCCTTTCCCCGCGCATAAAGGTGGGGCTGTATACATGGTTCTGGAGCGCCTTCCCGGAGAGCGAACCTTACAGGAACCACCCTGACTGGTTTGTCACCAAAGACAGGCACGGCCAGACGCTCAATTACTTCCCGGGCTTTCCTCTCAATTACTACAGGTTCGCAGGCATAAGGGGCTCCCAGGACGACATGTTCAACCGCGTCATGAAAATGATTAACTACTACGGGCTGGATATCTGGTATCTGGACGGCGGCAGCACGGAGAGCACCATAGACTGGTGGAATATGCGCCTTGACAAACCCACCGGCTGGCAGGAACTGCATACCCGTCTGAGGGAAGGACTGCAGAAGGAGAATCCTGACCGCATCATTTTTTTCAATACGCCTGAGATGCCGCTGGCTGATTTCGGGTACTGGGAATCCCATTCAGGCGCGATGACCAGCGCCTGGCGGACAGGCGCAATATGGATGTGGAAATTCAAACTCTTCCAGCACAGGGACCCGCTCCACTTCCCGGTATGCATCTACTGGCTGCCCTCTGTGGAAGGCGCCTTTGAAGACTATATGGTCGGCATGGGCCTTTTTACGGACTACGCCAGCCGTTACTTTTATCCAAAAGATGTCCCCTATCTCAGCGCGCAGTACGAAGTCCGCTCTCTGCGGCTGGTGGACGCGGGCATATATCCTGACTGGCGTTTTGATCCGGACACGCTGCTTGAAACATATGCCCTTTCACAGGGAGAAGATACGGGTTTTGTATTCATAAAATCTCACGACAAGAAGCCGTTGAATGCAAAGGTGGGCGTTGATACCGTTCCCATGGGCATTGGCGACCGCAATAAGCCGGTCTATCACTGGGCCTTTGATATAAAAGACGCCCGCAACTTTGACGGCAGGTTCGGTGAGCAGGAACTGGAAAAGATTTACAGGAACAGCGGGTGGGTAATGGACCGTATGGCATTGCCGCGTTTTCTCGGAACAACCGGGTGGAAGGAAAGGTTTGAACGCACTTTTGACACGGAATTTGAGAAACTCACTGTGTGGGTGATGACGCAGACACCCGCGTTCGTTTACAGCGTGGACGGATTGCCTGCACAGTACTGGCTGCCCGAAAACCTGGGCGTGAAGGTCGCCGGAAGCATGGCGGACAAACAGGCGGCGTTGACGGTTGACTCCGGCAGGGAAACGGCTGAGATAGCAGTCCTTCTGCCGGACGGTCTTGACGCGAATAGGGCATCTGTTTCCGGAAAAGACGTGCCGGGCAGGGTCATGGTTGCAAACGGGGCGAGGATGTTCATCTTCCCGGTCAAAAAGGGCAGCAGTAAAGTTACCATACAATGTATTCCTGCAGAGCCGCCCGTGTCAGAACCGGAAATAACCGTTAACATGCAGGATAATAAACTGCAGGTCGAGGTGAAAACCAAAAACGACTGGAAGGAAAAGAGTGCCATAATACAGGTCGTTAAGGAAAATTTGGTATACAGGTCCGAGAATATTGCTCCCAAGGATTCGGCAATGCATGTTGATATACCCGTGCCTGCGGCGGTGGAAGGAGGAAACTACGAAATAATCATTTCCGATACGTCTGGCATAAGGCATGCGCAGGAAGGGATAACGCTTGCGGAAGGGAAACCGGAAGTGGCAATGCGGAAGGAATACTATTCCTCGCAGGTGAGCCTGCCGGTGGAAGAAAAGATTACGGAAAACGCACTCTCCTCAGGAGGGTTTGAGATAAAAGGGGAAGGATGGCAATACAGCAGGGAAGCAGGATCCGTCTCAATAGATGCGTCCCGGAGAAGCATTGCTGTCGCAACCCTTCCGAAGATAAAAAGCGAATGGAACGAGGTCTTTGCGGGCATGGAATTGAAAACAAAAAGGTATCTTAAACTGCGGATAAGCGGCAACTTCCAGTACTTCCTCACCCATGGCGCAAGCGCCCGCGGAGGCAGTCATTGCACCCGGGGAACGCACCCCGCATACTTTATCGGGCTGTTACTTGATTTCGGCACGAACAAGGGCTATTCGGAAAGAACGATGGCGGGACTTGGAGGCATAACACCGGAATTCCAGGGTGTCAACGGCGCTTTTGTCCCATGGGGGACAGGGAAAAAACCGGAGCGCTTCTTCCACCTTCATGATTTCGCAACCCGCGCCGATATCAGCGAGATTGACATATGGGTTGACCTGTGGCAACTTGGTGCGCCTGCCGAATGGAACGGATGGCTGTGGATTACACCGGGCATGTCACTGGTCAAACCGGACAGAAGGATGACAGTCACCGTCCTTGAAACCGCGGATGCGCTGCCTGAGGGAGCTGAAGTCAGCGAGGGCAAGGACCTGCAACCCCCGCCTTCGGCCCCGCTGGTCTTCAACGTGCCTGCCGCAGGCAGCGCTCCCGACGTTGACGGAGGGAGCAGGGGATGGGAAGGGGCCGGGGAAATTACAGGCATGACGCTTCTGGGAATACCCTACCGCTCTGCCCGCTACAGGACTGTCGTCAAGGCAATACACGACACCAGAAACCTGTACCTGCGGTTTGATGCCGAGGATGAACCAGCGAGGGAGTTCTTCTACATCGCCCAGCCATCATCCCCGTGGAGAAACGACGGCGTGGAGTTCTGCCTCAGGATAGCGGGAACAAAAAGGGATTTCCTGCACGTCATAGTTGACGCCGCGGGAAACACGTACAGGATGGTTGAGGATGCTCTGAGCGGCGGCAAGAGGGAAGCGGTGAACTATCCGGAACAGGTCAAGGCATTGAGCAGGAAAGGGTCTTATTGCGTCATCGTCGCCGTGCCGCTGGAAAAACTGGGGATTGCGGGGGCTCCGGCAGGACAGGGGATAGGATTTAACTTCATGCGCAACTATTATTCTGATGGAAAAGAAGAGAACTGGACGCTTGTTCCGGGCAATTCCTACTTTGACGTTGAAAGATTTTACATGCTTGTTCTGAACGGAGGTAAATGAGATGAAACTCAAAGATGCGGGCGTCATATGGACAACCCCGAACAAATGCAGGCCGCTGGAAGAGGTTAAGATAACCTTCGCATGGAAGGGGCTTCGCGGGCAGGATGTCTCTTTTGAGATAATGGACGGGGACCACCGCCTATATTTCAAAAAGAGTGTCAAATCCGAAAAAGGAAAGGCCGAAATTACCGTGAAACCGGGTGGAATTCCCGGGGTTCATTTTATAACCGCCGTTACAACCCTGCCGGATAGGACCAGATACGAGCGTTTCGGCAGTTTCAGGGTGGAAGCCGCAACAGAGATGGTATCGGGCAAGAAGGAGATAGACGAACTTTTCAGGTACCTTTCGGAGGGAATCAGACAGGCAATAGATATCGTCAGGGTCAACGGCAGGAAGATCACCTTTCACAAGTGCGCCGACAATTCATGGGAAAACCTTGCATATCCCGCCCTCGGCATAGTGGCGATGAGATATTTCATAAGGGACGTAAAAACCATGTTTGAGGCGATATACGGCCTTCAGTGGCCGAACGGACGTCTCCCCGACCATGTTTACGGTGACGGACAGTCATTCCGGAGATACCGGTGCGAAATGTCCGACATTGAAACGTCCACGGTATCCACCGTTTATAAGGGATGGCAGGCGCATGGAGACGACGAATGGGTGAGAAGACTGCTGCCGAAGATGGAGAAAGGCGTCAGGTATGCGACAGGCGACCCCCTGATGTTTGACAGGAAGTACGGGCTTATTAAACGCACACATACATGCGACGAGTGGGACGTTACCATAAAGGTTGAAACCGAGCCGGTAGAACCCTCGCCCGGAGCAGACAGGGAGATAGAGGAGAGAAAGCCTCCTTTCGTCCTTATGCAGGGGGATACCAGTGTTACATACGAGGCATGCGGGCTTTTTGCAAAACTGTATACTGCGCTTGGAGACAATACCCGCGCAAAATACTGGCTTAAGCAGCAGGAACACTATTACAGGACAGGTAATAAGCTCTTCTGGGACGGTGTAAAGTACCAGCACCACATACATCTTGACTTTGTGGATCACAAGGATTTCAACGAAAAAGAGCAGCTTGCCATGAGCAATCCCTGGGCAATAACAAGGGGGTTTGCCGACCATGAAAAAGCGGTATCCATAGTAAACGAGTACATGCGGCGACTGAAAACTACGGGTGACAGGTTCCCCTGGTGGAGTTTACAGCCGGGATACCCGGATAAACTACACTATTTCCCCACATCGGGCAACTGGTCCAAGAAGCAGGGAGAATATTGCAACGGAGGCCTTTTCCCGTTGGTCGGAGGGGAACTGTGCAGGGCCGCACTTCAGCACGGCATGGAAAACCTTGGCGTAAGGCTGCTCATGGACTTTCATACGGCAGTGAAGCGCGACAACGGTGCCGTATTCACATGGTATGACCTTCAGGGCAATGCATCAATCAACGCCCCCCACCACCAGACAAACTACGACCAGTGGGGCATATCGCCATGGATGCAGGCGCTTGTGGAAGACCTGGCAGGCATAAGGTCGGACGGGAAACTCTTTGAGGACGTTATCTGCAGTCCAAGATGGTCGGCGGCAGGAGTAAAAAACGCCTCTGCAACGGCTCACTTTCCGGCTTCGGACACATATTTCGCCTACACGTACAGGCAGGATTCAACCCGGATAGAGATGGTCTTTACCGGCACGGGCAGAAAGGCCTCTTTCCGCATCATGCTACCGGAGAAAACCAGATGCAGTGCAGTTGCGGTTGAGGATAAAAACATGAAATTCAGAGAAGAAAAAATTGAAGACTCACGATATATAATTTTTTCAACAACGATAAATGGTGTTAGAAAAGCAACTGTGAAACTCAAGAAGGAGGCAGGGAGATGAAGTGTTTAAAGGTAGGGATACTGGGGCAGGGACGCAGCGGCAGGAACATACACGGCAGGTACCTCAGCA
>CAYQXZ010000123.1:0-5695 GCA_964421645.1 uncultured bacterium | reverse complement strand
GCCGGGACGGTACAATCACGGTTGAAAGCGAATTGGGCAAAGGAAGCACATTCCAATTAACACTGCCCACCGGAAATCCGGATTAAATATTGTCCTGCGCAGGCACTTGCTGCGCAACGGTAATACGGTTCATGAAATTCCACGGACTGTCAAACGCTGTTCCCTGTCTGCGAATTGGGTGTATACTATAACATAATTCTGTATTTCAAAGTTCCCTGATCATGGCCAAAAAAAAGGATACCGTATATCTTCTCTTCATCCTGGTAACACTCGGAATCGGCGGTGTTGTAGGTCAGACTGTCCTGCTGCGCGAACTTTTCATACTCTTTGCCGGGAATGAATTTTCTTTCGGTTTTGTGCTGGGGAACTGGATTATCTGTGAAGCTGCCGGCGCATTCATGGCAGGCAGATTCTCCAGAACGGGCAGGCACCAGGAATCAGGTTTCATAATCCTGACGGCGCTTTTTTCTTTTCTCCTTCCGGCGGCTGTTTTCGCGGTCCGTTTTTTCAAAGCAACAGCCATGACTCCTGCTGGTGTTCAACCGGGAATCCTGACCATCTTCTGGGAGTCAGCGGTAATCCTTCTGCCTGTCGCCTTCCTGCACGGGGCTCTTTTCATATTCTCATGCGGAATATACGGCAGGACAGCCGGCAGCGGCCCGTCCGGTGCAGGAAAAGCTTACGGATGGGAAACAACCGGTACCGTTTTCGGCGGTCTCGTACTTACCTATCTCCTCCTGACGCGCCTGAACACTTTCCAGATTGCCGGTCTTATTGCTGCCATGAATTCTGTCGCATGCTTCGCACTCGTTTCGGTACCGGGAATGCATGGTAAAATCAAAAAGCAGGCAGCATTTTCAATTCTTTTCTTGCTGTTTCTTTCAACAGGACTTTTCAGTACCGCCGGCGACCTCCATACATATTCCACGATGAAGGAGTGGCCTGGCCAGAACCTGATTCATTACGAAAATTCCATGGTGGAGAATATTGCGGTTACAGGGAATCACGGACAGTACACATTCTTTGCCAACGGAATTCCCAGGTTCACCACACCCGTGCCCGACACTGTCTTTGTGGAGGAACTGACACATTTCACATTGCTCTCCTGCCCTTCGCCGGGAAAAATTTTGATACTGGGTAATGGCGCTGGCGGCGTCATAAATGAAATCCTTAAGTATCCCACGGTCAAACAGATTGATTACGTGGAAACCGACCCGGCGTTGCTGAAACAAATCATGGTTTTCTCCACTCCGCTCACCGAAAGCGAACTTTCCGACAAACGTGTCCATCTCCATTTCACCGACGGAAGACTATTCCTAAAAAAGACAAACCTTGAATACGATGTAATTCTGGTCGGTCTTGGTTCGCCTGCAAACCTGCAGACTAACCGTTTCTATACTGAAGAGTTCTTCCGCATGGCAGGCAAGACTCTTGCTGCCCGTGGTATAGCCGGTATTACACTTCCGGGAACGCTCACCTATTATGGTCCGGAGCTGAAGGAACTCAATCAGAGCGTTCTCGCTGCCATTGAGAAAGTATTCCCGCATTATCTTGTAATTCCCGGGGATTTCAACCTTTTCCTGGCCTCAAGATCTCCCGAAGTGGAAAAAATCACCCCCGGACTTCTCGCAAGGCGGCTGGAAAATTATGGAATAATAACCAGGCTGATTACACCACAGCATCTGAAGTACCGGCTGTCGCCGCAATGGATTGAGTGGTTCCAAGCAACTGTGGAAGCCGGGATGAACCATGCTGCGCCCAACCGTGATTTCGCGCCCGGCGGCCTCTTCTTCGGGATCGCGTACTGGAACCGGCTCATTTCCCCTGGAACGGCCGGATTCCTCGGACAGCTGAAAAAGCTTGATATCCGGGAAACCCTTTTTATCATAACGGGTCTCTCGCTCCTTTTCTTTCTCTTCGCAGGAAAGCGGCACAATCCAATCATACTTTTTGCCATAGGGACCACAGGTTTTAGCGGAATGGTCCTGGAGCTGGTCATTCTTTTTTCCTTCCAGATATTCTACGGATATGTATTTTACGAAATCGGAGTACTGCTCTCGCTTTTCATGGCAGGTGCCGCGGCAGGCAGTCTTCTGATGACGGCAAAACTGGGCCGCATTGATGATGGATTGAGAACTCTCGGGCGGATTGAAGCAATAATCTGCCTCTTTTCACTCTGCCTTGTGCCGGCATTTATGTACGGTTTCCCCAATTCACATATCAACGATTTCTCCATGCATTTCATATTTTTCTTTCTGCTTATACTCGGCGGCGGGCTGGTTGGAATGGAATTCCCGCTTGCAAACAGCATTTACGACACAAGAACAGGGACCGTTGTTCCTGCCGGTTCATCCGCAGTTCCGGGAATACTGTATGGTACTGATTTACTCGGAGGCTGGTTCGGAGGGGTGCTGGGCGGCTTCCTGCTTCTGCCGCTTCTCGGCCTGGCAAAGGTATGCCTCCTGCTGGCATTTCTCAAAACGGTAAGTCTTCTATTTGTGCTGCTTTTGTGGGAAAATAGAAAAAAGAGGTTATATAAATGAAGGACTATATGGCCAGCTTTATCCTCGGGCTGTCTTCCTGCGCAGGAGGTTGCCTGCTTTTCTGCATACCGGTGCTTGTTGCTTGCCAGCTGACAGCCAGAGGACCCCTCAAGAGCCGCTTTGCGGTCGCGGCTGTTTTTTCGCTCTGGAAAGCGGTGCCTTATCTGGTTTTCGGTTTTCTTGCCGGAGCGTTGGGACAAAAGGTTATTGATCGCGTGCAAGCTGACAGCTTTCAGCATCAGTTGAGACTGCTTATCGGTCTGTTCCTGATTGCTCTGTCCTTGATACTCGTACTTACCGGACCGGGCAACAACCGGCTTTGCCGGATCAGGGAAAAGTATTTCAAAAGGAATATGAACCCGACACTGGCTTTCCTTGGCATAGCCATGGGTATTCTTCCATGTGTTCCCCTGCTCGGCCTGCTGGCCTACATCACTTTCATGGTACGGAATCCTTACAAGGGTCTGCTCTACGCTCTGTCTTTCAGCGCGGGGAATGCCGTACCGATAATCCTTCTGGGAACGCTTGCGGGTGCCGGATTCTCCTTCTGGAAAACGGAAAGAGCCGCTCTTATCATGCGCCTTGCCGGCGCTGCCATCGTATTTGTCTGGGGAGTGAAAATATTCACATGAATAAGTTAATTTTCATCCTTTTATTCCTTGTATTTTCTCCTGCGTTCCATGCAACCGGTCAGGATAATGCCGCAGGGAAGGAAGCGCTCTATTACCTAAAAACAGCGGAACCGAAAAATTCTGTCACCTGCCAGTTGTGTCCGCGAATGTGTCTGATCCAGGAAGGCAAATCAGGATTCTGCCGCGCCAGAAAAAATATCAAAGGAAGACTCTACAGCCTGGGCTATAACCAGCCCTGTTCCATTCACGTTGATCCCATGGAGAAGAAACCCTTTTTTCATGTACTGCCGGGAGGCGCAGCGTTTTCTATCGCCTGCGCCGGCTGCAACTTCAGGTGCCAGTTCTGCCAGAACTGGGAGATTTCCCAGTCCTCACCTCTTGAAACGGCTAATTACTTTTTTACTCCGGAGAAGATTGTGGCAATGGCGGCTAAAAACAGATGTGCCGGTATCGCATACACCTATTCGGAGCCAACGAATTTCTATGAGTACATGCTGGACATCGCCAGACTTGCCCGGCAGAAAAAGATTTTGAATATCTATCACTCCAACGGTTTCATTAACCCCCAGCCGCTCAAGCAGCTCTGCAAGTACCTTGATGCCGCAAATATAGACCTCAAGGGGTTCAGTGACAGGTTCTATGCTCAACTGTGTGAAGGAGAGCTGGAACCGGTTCTGGCCACGCTGAAAACTTTGAAGCAGGAAGGCGTCTGGCTGGAGATAACCAATCTTATCATTCCGGGATACAACGACAATCCGGAAGAAATAAAAAGGATGTGCGAATGGATAAAGACGAATCTCGGGCCGGATGTGCCCCTCCATTTCTCCCGCTTTTTCCCGTCATACCGCATGACCAACATGGCACCAACACCGGTTCAGACCATGGAAAAGGCCAGGGAAATAGCCAAGAAAGCCGGGCTCAATTACGTTTACCTTGGTAATCTTCCCGGGAATCCTGCAGAGAACACTTACTGTCCAGGATGCGGCCGGGCAGTCATTGAGAGAAGCGGTTATAGCATCATGGAAAACAATATAAAAGACGGGAAATGTAAATTCTGCGGAAAAAGGATACCGGGCATATGGACAAGATGAAAAGAATACAGGAATTTGCCTGCTGTATGCTTTTGCTTGCAGGCGTTTGTTCTGGAGAGGAAACAGTGCCTTCCGTACGCAAGGCAGTCTTTGCAGGATCATTCTATCCTGCAGGAGAAAAAGAGCTGACGGCAACCGTTGACGGCTATCTCGCGAAAGCAACCGCAGATATCCAGAAGTTCAAGTATCCGGTTCTCGGCATGATATCTCCTCACGCCGGTTACCAGTATTCAGCCCGGGTTGCGGCTTACGGCTATTCGCTACTGAAAAACAGGAGCTATCATACGGTTATCATTATGGGTCCGAGCCACCGCGCTTACTTTCATGGTGTCGCAGTCTACCCGACCGGATTATGGGAAACACCTCTGGGCAAAGTGCCGGTTGACGCGAAAACCGCCAAGGCAATAACAGAAACATGTCCCTTTGCAAAATTCTACGGACCCGCTTTTGAAGAAGAGCATTCGCTTGAAGTCCAGTTGCCATTTCTCCAGAGAACTCTTAAGGAATTCAAGATTTTGCCGCTGGTTTTCGGTCAACTGGATGAGGATGATTTTTATTCTCTTGCCGATGTCATTATTAGAATGGTACGCAATGACCCGGCAGGAATCCTGGTTGTCGCTTCATCGGATATGTCACACTACCATCCGGACGCCAAGGCCCGTCTTATGGACAATATTGCCCTGGAAGACATCAAAAACCTGGACATGGACGCCCTCCTTCATCATCTGAAAGACACCAAGACCGAGCTCTGCGGGGCAGTACCGGTTCTTCTTCTCATGAGAGTATCCGGTGAACTTGGATGCCGGGCCAGGATGCTCAAGTACGCCAATTCCGGGGATTCAACCGGAGATAAATCTTCGGTTGTCGGGTACGGCTCAACGGTTTTCTATTTTCCCGGGGGCAGTCCCCCTGCGACTGTCAGCGGCAACGGCGGGCTTCTTGATAAAGCGGAACAGAAAGCTCTTCTGAACATCGTCCGCAGTACACTCAAGGAATATATCGGTTCCGGCAAAACGCCGAAAACCGAAGCTCCGGCGGGCCGCCTGGCGGAGAAACGCGGTGTATTTGTCACATTGAAGAAGAACGGCAATCTCCGGGGGTGCATAGGTTACATTCGTCCGGTATCGCCCCTTTACCAGGCGGTTTCGGAAATGGCAGTGGCTGCCGCCACCGAGGACCCGCGTTTTCCAGCGGTAACATCTGATGAACTGAAAGACATCAGGATAGAGATTACGGTGCTGACGCCGCTCAAACTTACAGGCAATGCGGATGAAATCAAGATTGGCAGGGACGGTATATATATCGTCAAAGGCCAGTATTCAGGTTTGCTCCTGCCCCAGGTAGCCACGGAAAACGCCTGGAACAGGGAAGAATTCCTGCGCCAGACCTGTTTGAAAGCAGGTTTGTACCCGGACGCATGGAAGGAAAA
>CAYQXZ010000122.1:0-5719 GCA_964421645.1 uncultured bacterium | reverse complement strand
AAAAATAAGGCTGTTTCTTGAACTGGTATAATGAAAGGCATGGACGGGAAAGAAGGAAGGGAATTGGTTGCGGTTTGCCTGCCAGGGCCGCGGCTGGTAGTTGACTGGAATTTGACCGGCCGGCCGCTGGACAGGGACAGGGAGTCGCTCGAGGAGGAGTTGTTCCGCAGGTACGGGGAAAGCGAGAGCGGATTTTTTCTCTACCTCGGGTTTTGCGGGAATACTCTTCTGTTGTCCGAGAGCATGGAGTTTTTGAGGGATTTTGCCGGACTCTATGTGAAGAAGATGTCGCAGACGCCCGGCCTTGAAAGCCTGCGGGAAAAGGTCAGTCCGGCGCTTGAGCCCGCGGAACTTGATGAGTTTATCGCCCGCAGGTCGTTTATCATAGGCGGGGACAGTCTTACCCCTGATTTTCTCAAGGGCCTTTGGGCCGAAATAAACAGGGCTTTTACTGACCGGCTGAAGGTCCATAAGGGTACGGTCGAGGAATTCGTAAAAACATTCAGCCCGGAGATACATATCGCCGGGCGGGTATATTTCCACCTGGTTGAAAGCGGGAAGGCCGGCTCTCCTTTCGCGTTCATGGCGACATATTCCGCGCGGCTGGACAGCGAGGGGAAGACCAGCCATATACCTCTCAAACACGCACTGTCGGAATACGGAAGCGACAGCAGGAAACTGCTGGAACTGCTCTCTACGGTTTACAGCGCGGCAAAGGAAAGCAGGATTGTCGCAGAACTCATAGAAAGCGGCGAGTTGTTCCATCCCATAGCGCTCTCGGCGAAAGAGGCATACGATATACTCACCGAGATTCCACTGTATGAAAAATACGGTATTATCTGCAGGATACCCAACTGGTGGAAAAACAGGGCCGGCAGTATATCGGTGGGCATACGCATCGGCGAAAAGACGCCCGCCCGGCTGGGTGCGGATTCCCTGCTGGATTTCGACGTAAGCCTTTCAATGGGCGGCCGGCGGCTCTCGGAGGAGGAGGCAAGGCGGCTTGTCGGCCAGTCCGAAGGGCTTGCGCTGATAAAAGGCAGGTGGGTTGAGGTAAGCCCGGAGAAACTTGAAAAGACTCTTGAGGCGTACCGCCAGGCGCAGGAGTTGATGCAGGCCGGCGGCCTGACGCTCAAGGAGGCCATGCAGATACGCCTGAGGATGAAACAGGGATGGAGAGCGGAGGAAGGGGCGGTGGAGATTACAAACGGCAGATGGCTTGAATCCATCGTTGAAAAACTCCGGAAACCGGCGATGTTGAAAGATGTCGCTCCGCCGGAAGGTTTTAAGGGATGCTTAAGGCCGTACCAGGCAAAAGGGCTCAACTGGCTGTGTTTTCTGCATTCCCTGAATCTGGGCGCATGCCTTGCCGACGACATGGGGCTTGGAAAGACCGTCCAACTGCTGGCTTTTTTCAGTTCCCTGAAGGCGGACGGTAAGACGCCTGCAAGCCTCCTGGTCATACCAGCATCGCTTGTCTCCAACTGGACCGATGAAATCCGCCGGTTCTCCCCCGAACTGAAGTATTATGTCGCCCATCCGTCTTTTGAGAAGAATGCGGGAGGCGTTAAGAACGCTCCGGGCAAACGGTTTTTGGGCGGGCATGACCTGGTGATAACCACCTATTCTATGGCAAGGAGGTATGAGTGGCTGAAGTCCTACAGGTGGAATTACGTTGTGCTGGACGAGGCGCAGGTCATCAAGAACCACGCGACAAAACAGGCAAGGGCGATAAAACTCTTGCAGGCAAACAACAGGATAATCATGACAGGTACGCCCGTTGAAAACCGGCTCTCAGACCTGTGGTCGCTCTTTGATTTCCTGAACCCCGGGCTTCTGGGCAGTGCAAGGGAGTTTGGAGATTTCGCCGCCGGGCTGAAAGAGAATCCGCAAGGGTACGCAAGTCTGAGGAAGGTAACCTCGCCTTACATCCTGAGAAGGCTGAAGACCGATAAGTCGGTTATATCCGACCTGCCGGAAAAGATTGAGATGAAGACTTATTCGGAACTGGGCAAGAAGCAGGCGGCGCTGTACGCCAATCTTGTCAGTGAAATAAAATCCGCGCTTGAATCCGGGGAAGAGGAAGGCATCAGGAGGAAAGGGTTGATTCTCGCCTCCCTTACGAAGTTCAAGCAGATTTGCAACCATCCGGACCAGTACCTTGGAGGAGGCGGGTTTCCGGAAAGCGAAAGCGGCAAGTTCGCCAGACTGCGAGAGATATGCGAAACGATATACGAGAAACGGGAAAAGGCGCTGATATTCACGCAGTTCAGGGAGATAGCCGGGCCGCTCAAGGAATACCTGCAAACGGTCTTCGGGCATGAGGGGCTTGTATTCCACGGGGGCACGCCGGTGAAAAAGAGGAAGGAGATAGTGGAGTCGTTCCAGAACGGCCCGGGGTATGTCCCGTTCATGGTGCTGTCCATAAAGGCGGGCGGATTCGGGCTGAACCTTACCGGCGCAAATCATGTTATCCACTTTGACCGGTGGTGGAACCCGGCGGTGGAAAACCAGGCGACCGACAGGGCGTTCCGCATAGGGCAGAAGAAAAACGTGCTGGTGCACAAGTTTATAACAAAGGGCACTCTCGAGGAAAAGATAGACGCAATGCTGGAGGAGAAGAAGAGTCTCTCCGATGAGGTGATACGAGGCTCCGGCGAAGAATGGATAACCGGGATGAGCAATGAAAAACTGATGAGTCTCTTCGCCCTTTCGCTGTAAATGGGCGGACAAAAGGAGGGTTGTTGCGCATGGGATACAACAGGTGGAGCTACCCGAAATATGTTCCGGTAAGGAAGAAACTCGCGAAGGTGGAAAAACAGATTGCGAAGATGAAGAAAAAGAATCCTGAAATATCGCCGCTGACCGTGCAGGGCGGGAAACTTGCCTGCACATGGTGGGGCAAGGCGTGGAACGCCAACCTTGAGGGTTATGCGGACTATTCAAACAGGATAGGCAGGGGGCGCAGTTACATCAGGAACGGGTTTGTGCTGGGACTGCGGATAGAGGCGGGAGAGATAACCGCTCTCGTGCAGGGCACCCGCCCCAGCCCTTACGAGGTCTCCATAAAGATAGCCCCTCTTGAAAAAGGCACATGGGAACGGATAAAGAAGGATTGCTCGGGCAGGATTGAATCCCTGCAGGAACTCATTGATGGAAGGTTTCCCGAGGCGCTCTCGGAGATGTTCACGGAAAGGGGCAGAGGGCTGTTCCCGTCGCCCGACGAGATTAGTTTTGACTGCACCTGCCCGGACTGGGCGAGCATGTGCAAGCATGTGGCGGCCGCGCTTTACGGGGTGGGAGTGAAACTGGACGGCGACCCCAAACTTTTCTTTTTCCTGCGCAATGTGGAGATGGATAAACTGATAAAGGACTCGCTGACCGACAGGTCAAAAGACCTGCTGGGCAAGGCGCGCAAAAAGACCGGACGGGTTATTGACGGCCCGGAGGCGGACAAGATGTTCGGCATCGCCATGCAGGAAAAGACTGCCGAAGCAAAAACATCTGACGGCAAGGGAAAAAGAAAAAAAACGCTCAAACCCCAAAGGCGGACGGCGGCGGGGAAGGCGGGAAAAACGAAAAGGAAGAGGAGAGCATGAAAATAATCAACGTGGTGGGGGCGCGGCCAAATTTCATGAAGATTGCGCCGCTGATGGCGGAGTACCGCAGGCAGGGAGGCATTGAGCCGGTGCTGGTGCATACCGGACAGCATTATGACGAGAAGATGAGCGACTTGTTTTTCCGGCAGTTGGAGATACCGAAACCGGATGTCAATCTCGGCGTCGGCTCGGCCAGCCATGCGGTGCAGACCGCGGAAATCATGAAAGCGTTTGAGCCGGTATGCCTTGAGCATAAGCCGGATGCGGTGCTGGTGGTGGGAGATGTGAACAGCACTGTGGCATGCGGTATTACCGCGGTCAAGATGGGTATAAAACTCGTGCATGTCGAGGCGGGGCTGAGAAGCGGGGACAGGAGCATGCCGGAAGAGATTAACAGGGTGCTGACCGACTCTATCAGCGATTTACTGTTCTGCACCGAGCAGAGCGGGGTGGACAATCTTCTCAGGGAAGGAGTCGACCGGGGAAAGATTCACATGGTGGGGCACGTGATGATTGATACGCTCCTGAAAAATCTTGAAAAGGCCAGGCGGTCTTCCGGGATACTTGATGAAACCAGGGAAAAGTTCGGCATAGACATGGATACTTTCGCGGTGCTGACCCTGCACAGGCCGGCCAATGTTGACGATGAATCGGTATTTGCACGGATAGTTGACGCCCTGGAGGCCATAAGCACAGATATGCCGGTCGTTTTTCCCGTGCACCCGAGGACAAGGAAGAGCGTCTCGGGGACTGCCGCGGGGCAAAAGATGGAGAAGAATAAAAACATCGTTATGGTTGAACCGCTCGGGTATTTTGATTTCCTTAAGTTGATGTCTTCGGCGAGAATTGTACTGACGGATTCGGGAGGGATACAGGAGGAAACCACCGTTTTGAAGATACCGTGCATTACCTTGAGGGACAATACGGAACGGCCTGTTACGGCAGAGATAGGTTCCAACCAGGTTGCGGGAACGAGAACGGAAAAGATACTGGAAGCATACGGGAAGGTAATGGACGGGAAGTGGAGAGAGCCGCAGATACCGCCGCTGTGGGACGGCCGCGCCGCGGAAAGGATTGTAGAGGTTCTGATCCGATTATGACCCATCGGGATAGAGCTGGATGCCATCCATATTCACCATTTCTTCCTTGGTGCGTATTCCGGAGTAAAGGAGCCACCCAAAACGGCGAAAGGGTTGCCCGAAAGAATTTCCCGAGATTCAAATTTGCTTTTTTTAAATAACGATAAAACAACGAAAAGTTTTTATAGAGTGGAGTATATGTGATTATATGGAATATCCTTTGGCGGAATTGTCCGGAAGAGGGGAAGGTGAAAAAAGGAGCGGCCGCACTGACGGAAATGACCGGGGATATATCGGCAAGCAGAGGAGAATAGACCTTGAGAGGCTGCTGGCGGATTTCAGTCGCTCTTTTCTTGTAGGCAAGGAGATAATGGTGTACACGGCAGACGGCTACCATTACGGCGTTTTACAGGGAATGGACAATGATTTCATATATCTGGCCAACTATGTGTTCGATAAGCACAAGATGTCCGTCTTTGAGTATTCATACCGGGCGGGTTTTAACAGGGGGGTGGTGCCGAGGGAAAAGATGAAGTCAATGTCTGAAATTCCCCTGACGGTAAGAGCGGAAAAGGGAGCGGAATCAGAACTGCATCATTTTAATGGAGAAAAGAAATATCCGTCATCCCAAAACATATGAAAGCCGATTAAAACAGGCCGTTATTGTAGTTTTGGACAGGCCTGCCGTTGTTTCCGAGATAATAGGCAAGATAACAGAAACCTTCCATCTAAGTAAACCTCAGAAGATTACAAGCCACATCCATGATATGGAAAAGTCCGGTATTCTCAGAGTGTTAACCCCGAAATTGAAGAAAACACAGCAGGGAAAGGTATACGGTCTCACGGCAAAAGGGGTGCGTTATAAAAAGCAGTTGGCGAAGAAAGCCGGCAAGAAATTTTCTTATAACGAGCTTTCCGGCGTAAACTGGCATAATTACGGCTGGTGCCTTATTGGCCGGCAAAAGAAAGCGGTTTTGCTTGCCCTTGATAGAAAACCGCTCAGGCAGGTGGAAATTTTAAGAAAGCTCAGGGAAAACTATA
>CAYQXZ010000121.1:0-5735 GCA_964421645.1 uncultured bacterium | reverse complement strand
AGCCTTTTTTTGCGTAACTTGTAATTATATCAGATTTTTACGATTGAGGGAAATTGAAGGTTTTTTACTTCAAAGAACCGTAATTTTTTGAACGGTGTTCTATTTCGTATATCTTGATTGTCTTATTTCCATGATATACCCAATATATCATTCTGTAATCACCAACCCCTGATTCTGCAAAGTCCTTTTAGGTCGTCGGGCAGACTTACCAGAGGATGGTGGATTATTCTATCGGCATGCATCTTTAACCAGTCTATTTTAAGAGAAATTCTTTTGAGATAGGTTTTATCAACCTTCCGGAGGGATTTTTCTGCATCAGGAAGGAGAATTATTTTATACATAATTCCTTCTTAATCGTTTCCCAGTTTTTGCCGCTGTTTCTCAAATCGTCTCTTCGGGCCTCCCGCATTTTTGTTATAAAATCCGCGTTCTGGCTCAAGAGCCAGTCTTCCAAATCTTCCTTGCTTTCTGCCGTTTCAAATATGTCTATTGGTATTACGACAACCTTCTCTTTAAGAGTAGACATCTTATCGCCTCCCGAGACGTTTCTCCAGTAATGATTATAGAGCATACTGCCTGATTTGGCAATAGGTTCTTGGGAAATTTAAGCGTGAAGTGGAAGCGTCTTACCTGTTTCAATTCGCCCGGAGAGTGCGGCGGCGAGGAGCCGGCAACGAGGCGTATTAAGCATACGTCGAGGCAGTCGGCGACGATGCCAACAAAGCTATACGGGTGAATTCAAACAGGGGAAAAAAGAATGTCCCTGGCAACACCTACTCTCCCACACACTTTCGCATGCAGTACCATCGGCGCTGAAAGGCTTAACGGCCGTGTTCGGGATGGGAACGGGTGTTTCCCCTTCGCCATGGTTGCCAGAGACGGGAAGAATTATACCTCACAAAAAAATCCCTGTCAACACTTTCCAGAAAATTGCCTTTAATCCGGATTTGGCTATAATGATACAAACACTTTTTCGGGGGACAAAATGGAGAAATGGAGAATAAGGGCGGCACAGCTGGACCTCGCAAGGCAGAAAGAGAACCTTGAATTCGTGAAATCCTTTATTGATTTCATCGCGCGGTACGGATATAACACCCTTCTGCTTTACCTGGAAGGCAAGATCCGCACGAAAACCTTTCCCTATCCTTCTCCCGAAAAAAGCTACAGCCCGGAAGAGATGAAGGAAGTGGTCGCATACGCGCGCAAAAAGAAGATAGATGTCATCCCTGCGGTATCCAACCTCGGGCATACCGAGCTGTTCCTGCAGCACCCGCAGCTCAAGCACATGATGGAATTGCGCGAAGGAATACCCGGAAGGATCAGCGAATCGGTAGTCTGCCCTTCGCTTGATGAAACATACGATTTTTTCGAGTCTTACTTTGCCGATATGGCGGAAATATTCCCCTCGCAGTATTTCCATGTCGGATGCGACGAATCATGGGACATGGGCATCTGCTCATTGTGCCGCGCCAGGGCAAAGAGGGACGGAGAGCATTCACTCTTTACAAATCATCTTGTCCGGACGCACAGGTTTCTCACGGGAAAACTGAAAAAGCGCATGATGATGTGGGACGACATGTTTGAAGCATACCCGGAATCCGTCAAGGCAATTCCGCGCGACATAATAATGTGCAGCTGGTTCTACGACTCCGTGTTTGACGTTCCGCGGTCGCATTTTTACAACCGGAAGGCAGAGGACGTCTTCCGCAGGTACGACAAACTGGGCATTCCTTACCTTATATGCCCTCGGGAGAACGAAATCACAAACATCCTTTCCTGCACCAGCTACGCACGGAAATACAATCCCATGGGAGGGCTTGTGACCTCATGGGAGAAAGCGACAAGCTTCATGTACAAGCACTATCCTGTTATCGCCTTCGCGGGGCTTCTATGGTCAACGCAGAAGGCACAACGCGATATCACAGAAAAAATCTGCCAAGATATATTTGCGTCGGATTCCCCGGCGCTTGTTGATACGATGAACCTGTATTTCAGGCGCGGCTCCTGGCCGGGTACCGGGATATCCACCTCTTTCATATCGGGCACGCCCTCGCTCTACGAACAGACACGGATGGCAGAGACACAGCTTCTTGCCGGCGCGCTCAAGACGATGAAGGTTTCTGCCGGCAACACCACAGGCAGACGGGTACTGGAGGATATGCGGACAGAGGTTGCGGAAGAGGCTGTCTCCCATGCCATGCGGACGCTCATCCCCGAATTTTATCAGGCATCAATTTCTTCCCGTCCTGCAGGGAAGGCGAGTGCTGGCATCCGTGAATGTGCAAGACAGATGCGGGAACTGGCGGAAAAGCGCGCGCGGCACTGGAAAGAATGGAGAAAAGGAGTATCGCCGGACACCGCATCCACGAACAGGGTCAAGTGCGCGGAATCATATGAAATACTTGTCGCCTCGCGAAGACCTTCTGCCCTGTTGAACATGTACTGCTTCCTGCCTGATGTCTACGCTGCGCCGAAGTCAAGACTGTCTCTCTGGGACCCGAAAAAGAGGTCCTGGCAGGAGGTATTTTCAGGATCCTTGAAACCGAGGATGGTTGACGACGTTTATTACAAGCTTTCCATACCGGTTTACAAACAGTGCTCTTTTTCAAAGATACGGATAGAGGTGTGGAACTTCGGGGGACATGGATTCCGGTTCCTGGAATTGATAACAAAAAAGGGACGGTTCATCCCGGGCAGGGTTGAGGCCGCCTCCGGCATCGTGAGAGATGCACAACATATCATCTTTGACGATTACAGGTGGACATACCTCGGGGAGATGGACGTATATAAAACCTACCACAACCGCAGGATAGCGGAGACGGTGCATTCAATCACCGTGTCCCTGGAGAAGGATGTGTAATGAAAGATACTTTGAGACTGCTGGTTATAGGGGACAGCCACTACGCCGGCGACACGGACACCCCTTTATGGGACAGGCAGGTACAGTACGGGTTGGAATTCGTTAAGAGGGTTTTCAGAAGGATTGATGCAGGGGACAGGCCGGACGTCATTATCCTGCTCGGTGACCTCCTGAACGACGGGCTGGCCCAAGGAGCGGCAAAGGACCTGTCGGAGATAAGAAAGACCGCGGAGGCAACCGGGATTGAAACAATCTTTGTTCCAGGCAACCATGATGCGGATTACAACCTCTTTTTCTCTGCGACAGGGGACGGTCCTGGAGTGCATATAATAAAGGATTTTATACTCTATTCTTTTACCGACCCGTACGGAGAGGGAGATGTCTGCACCCGCAGGGAGGAAGACCTTGAAAAATTCCGTGCAGTCGCCAGGAAACACCCGGACAAGAAAATAATTGCATTACAGCATAACCCTGTCTATCCTGCCATAGAAAGTGAATATCCTTACAACTTTACCAATTCGGAACATATCCACAGCGCTTATGCGGAAAACAGGGTGACGCTTTCCTTGAGCGGGCATTACCACCCGGGGCAGGAGCTGGCATACAGGGACGGAGTGGGTTATTTCACCGTGCCTGCGCTCTGCACCGAACCTTTCCGGTATAACGTGATAGATATAGCTGCAGGCGGAATAAATATACGCACGGGCTCACTCAAAAATCCGCTTCGGCTGGCAGATAACCACTGCCACACGCAGTTTGCCTATTGTGCGGAAGATGTGACCGTAGAAGCCGTTCTGAAAAGGGCTGAAACGCTGGGATTGAGCTATGTATGCTTCACCGAACATTCCGGACAGCTCTACCTTTCAACCGCAGACTACTGGGGCCACAGGTTTTTCCATGATCCCGATCTTATGCCCGAAGCAAGGAAAAAGGGCGCTGACAGGATTGCGGCTTTTCGGAAGGCGGTTGCGGAGAGCGGTTCGCCACTGGCAAGGGTCGGGATGGAGATTGAGTCGGACGCATACGGAGGAATTACGCTTCTGCCCGAAGACAGCGACGGACTGGATCTTATCATAGGGGCTGTACATGTGCTGCCTGACGAGTTGCTGTCGGCTCCGGCGGCAAGACTGCATTCAGAGTTTATGAAAACGTCCGAATCCCTTATGAAGCACGGCATAGCCGTTCTTGCGCATCCCTTCAGGTTTTACCACAGGGGGAAGCTGCCTGCGCCAAAACACCTCTACGGGGACATGGCGAAGACGTTAAAAGCGCACGGGGTGGCCGCGGAGATGAACTTCCACACGAACAGGCCGGATCCTGAATTCTTTTCCGCCTGCGTCCAGGAAGGTGTTAAAATATCTCTTGGTACCGACACGCATAATCTGCTTGAAGCAGGGGATTTTCACAGGCACATAGAGCTATTGAAGATGATAGGTGTAACGGAGGATATGCTGGACAGGATACTATTCACCCTGTCCTGAAACAAGATGAATCTGGCCTTATGAAGAAAGCCAGTTCTCGCACGACGCTACAGGCCAGACAAAACTAAGTATTTGAGGAAAGGGGAAACCCCATAGAAGACATGGGGATGCGATGCCCCTTCCACCCTCTGAAAAACGGGGTGGCTTTCCCTCTTTCCCAAACACAAGTTTTGTTCCTGTCCTTCCGCTAATTGTGCTCGAACTGCTTTCTTCATGGCCAGAAAACATGGAGGGAGGAAAGATGGGGAAGATAAGAGCGGCGGTCATAGGATGCGGAAAGTTTGCGGAAGGACAGCACCTGCCTAACTGTCAGTGGTCGGATAAGGTTGACCTGTACTATTGCTCGTCCCGCAGCGAGAAAGGGAGAAAGACTGCGGAACGATTCGGAGCGCAGAAGGTCACCGCGGACTACAGGGATATACTGAACGACCCGAAGGTGGACATGGTTATTCTCTCCGTGCCGCATGAACAGCACATGTTCTATATAAGGGAGACTATAAACGCAGGGAAGCACGTCCTGTGCGAGAAGCCGATGACCATGACGATGGAAGAGGCGTACGAGGTGGTCCGGCTTGTGCGGACAAAAGGCGTAAAATTGTGCGTGGACTATAACCGCAGGTGCAGCCCGGCGATGATTGACATGAAAAAACATTATTTATCCCATCGTGAGAAGCCCGAAGGAAAACCCAGGATATACACACAGGAAATGAACAGGCGCATGTGGGCCGAAGAAGACAAGACGATGGTACTGATACGGATCAATGACGAGAGCCTCACCTACGGCGGGGTGCATATAGACTGGAAGGAGGGCGGCGGGCTTATCATAGGCGAGGGATGCCACTGGCTGGACCTGATGACTTACCTGCTGGAAGAACGGCCCGTCAGGATTACGGGCACGGGCAGTACGCGGATGAACTATGTTCTGACGGTGGAGTATGAAAAGGGCTCTCTGGGATGCATCTTCTTCTCGGCATGCGGGACGTTTGAATATCCCAAGGAGCTGATAGAGATACAGCACCGTGGAAAAATCTTTCGCAGTGAATGTTTCGTGGAAAACCAGTACTTCGGTCTGGGCGAGCGAACCGTTACAACGTTTCCGCTGCAACAGGATCTTCAGCCAGACTACGGAAAAGAAGGCGGTTTCTCCGGCTACCTTGAAAAGATAGACGCCGCAGGCAGGGAATACGTTGAAACGGGGAATTTCAAGTATGTGTTTGCGGACAAGGGACACAGGGGACTGCTGAACGCCTTTGCAGACGCGATAATTAAAAGCCTTCCGTCTCCCTGCGATGAGGTTGCCGGGATGCGCGCGACATACATGTCACTGCGGGCGATGGAATCAATACGCGCCGGAATAGCAATGCCGGTTAATCTTGAGGACTGGGACATGTACG
>CAYQXZ010000120.1:0-5805 GCA_964421645.1 uncultured bacterium | reverse complement strand
AATCCCACCCCCTCCGCCAGTGCAACCAGCTCGAACCAGCATCCTCTCCATCCATAAGGCAGAGGGTCTGCACTTCCGTATGTGTCACATAGTACGGTTTGAACTGTTTATCCCCGTTTTCCAGCAGGTCAAAATAGACTGAATCCTCATCCGCAACCGGCTCCAGTTCAATCGTCCCCAGCAGTTCTTTCAGGGCGGAAGCCTAACAAAAAGGTCGGCATGAAATATAATAACACAATTTTCAGGGAATCTTTGATGACCTAAAATTCATATGGAAGGCAATACAAGGATCCCCTTTTTAATCTGAGCTTATACGCATTAGAAAAAATGCATAGTTTGCGAGAAGAGAACTGAAGGACTTTTCTTAGGAATGGCCAGAGATTATATTTCTTTTCAAAAATTGATATCTATGATTTCGGGAGACTAATTTCTTCACCGTTTCAGCGGGCAATTCCAATTCTACAAGAAAACAGATTTCGAGGAGAAATTTTATCTTTTGAACAAGCACGTACAATTTTTCACCGAATTTTGCCTTTTCTTCAAGGCTTTTATCATAATGAGTCAGGTAGTTTCGTGTATTCACTACATTATCGGCAAATTTGTCGTTATCCTCAATAAGAATACCCGAGATATCCTTCAGTTGACCGAGTATTTCCACCAGTCTCTCACGCAATGTAGGCTCATTGCCATATACCAGTTTATTTCCTAACCAGACTCGGTAATTTTCAGGAACTGCTTTAAGTATATCCTGCAATTTCATTTTGTATTCATCTTCAGGAAGTTTGTAGTTATTCTTTGTTCGGCGATGATATGATTCAAGTGCTTGTGTCAAGGTAAGGAATTCATGCTGCAAATACATTTCAGAATTATACAGTGTGCCAAAATACAGATCATAAACAGGTCTAAGAATGTCCGCTTTCGTTATCCAATTCCGCAAACACATTTCAAAGATATTTCTAATATCTTTAAGAGCAAAAAGCGCTTCCAAAGCATGAAGCTTTTTGAACGATTCAGGCATTCCTCGTTCTGAGTAGAAAACAAATATATCATGATACGCAGTTTGTCCATTAGGTAATATGCTTTTACAAGATTCAGTTTTTCCTTTGATAGTAATTGGATATACCGCTTCGCCAATCGCCAAGCTAAAGAAGTTCTGTATATGGTAACAAATATCCATCTGCAGGTCATCAATGTGCATGCATTCAGAAGGTTCTATTCGTAAATACAGAGTTTCCTTCAGATTGATTTCTTTAACAAAATCCATATGAGGAGTACATTCAGACACAAGGGAGATAGTAAAATCTTTGACTTTAATCTTAATTTCATCCGGGAAGGTATAGATAACTTCATATTTCTTAAATTTGGAATCCGGCGTGTGTTCTAAATTTATCTTAAGACCGCTAACACGAGCCCATTCCTCCAGATAAGAATAATTAATCGAGATATTTTTAAAAACAATGTCCGATACTTTTTCAAAATGATGCCCTACAAATATTGTATCTATCAAGTAAGAGGAGCTCACGAATCCCGGCATGCTTGCATGAGTAGCAGTTTCAAAACATCTGTAAAGAGTAACATTCTTGCCTCTATGAGTAACACCTAAGATTATAGAGTTTTTGGATAATTCATTAATTTCTTTCCAATCTCTGAATGCGCCAATGAGGTCAAGAGTAGAGCGTCCTCTGGGGTCGAAATTAAGAGTACCTGCGACTTTCTCGTCTGGTTTTTCGGGAAGCCACCAGATACCTTTCTCCTCAAATTTCTCCATTTTTTCTATATTCAAAATCGCTACTTCAATTGCAGGTCGTCTTTTACGCCTTTTAAGATTTTATTGATCTCCTCCTTTACTTCAGGAGAAGGCAATGTTTTTCCATCACCCATCTCAATTCGCATGCGAAATCTGATAGGTACGTTTTTCCTGGTCTTAATCTCCAGCAGTTTATGAATAACGTCACCAAGGTCCTGTATTTGTGCAGGTTCCAATTCAGTATCCGCTGTAACCATATACTTGGCGCCATCGTAAACTCCTGCCCCTGGTTTTGTTCCATTCTCTTTGGAAACCTTGAACCTCACTATCTCTGCCGATGGAAATCCGCATGGCCAGTGTTCCACTCCCTCCTTAATTGTTAAAAACCTTGCTTGCAATGCGGCGTTAAGAACATCCAGCACAGTTTTCCACGGGAGATTTTTCCCTGATTTTGCAGATAATGCCGTGGCAATAGACAACCCTGATGCCACTCCTTTTGTCCAGGCCGCCGGCAGATTTGCAGGCAGTATTTCAGGAGCGGCAATAATTTCAGGGGGAGGACATAATCTGGCATCAGGAGTCAATATGCCCGCCGGTACGGGTTCGCCAAAAACACTTGCCGGACCTGATAGCATCCATAAGATACCGTCTTCCACCGCTTTCCCGACAGCGGACTCCACTGCTATCCTGTTAGCTTTTGGAATATGTATTTGTTCCCGGTAACCGTCACGCTCAACCTTAACGATTCTGGAACCGGAGAAATAATCAAGAACCGATTTTACGGCAATCTCATCTTTTGTCCAAAGACCCGGCAATTTCCCTGGCGCAAGAATGGCAGGAGTAACTTCACTTAGTTCTGCATTTTTGAGGAGAAGGAGTTCCATCGCAGGGTCGTTCAGAAGAGTGTCATCCGGTCTGCTCATCCACCATGTACGGGATGTCCCGTCAGGACGGGTGAGCCGTAATACGAATATGCCTTTTTCACATCCTGCGGCAAGGGTATCAAGAATAGCACTGCTCTTGAGCATCTTGGGCAGGTGCGGCAGTTGAGCAAAAGCCCCCGCCAGGTCTTTGACACGCCTGAAAGTCTCTCCTTTTCGCCATAGATTGTAGGGAGCATCGGGCAGAAGCGCTTCGGCGCTTATTGCAGTATCCTGAATCCTTGCTCTGCTATCTCCCTTAATTATATTGAAATGTGGTTCATCGCTTACGGTAATCTTGAAGGCGTGAATATCATCCTTGTCCGATACCGTCACTACAATACAATATGCCTGTCTTATGGCATCCGCAATACGTCTTTGTGACTTGTCAATATTGGTCCGGAGGTTTTGTGCCCGGGCAGGGTCAACATTGCCGTCTTTTTGTTGTTCCCTGATCTCGTCGCTCACAATTTCCCATGCGAGATAATCTCTTACGCGGGCCGATGCAAGTTCAATGCCATCCCTGGACGGGACAAGCAGAATAACAGAGTTACGGTAAACTCTCGGCCTATCTGAAGCTGTGGTTTCATCCAGATAATGTCTGGCTTCCACACCTGGCTTGCCTGATTCAGATGCGGCATTTGGCCCAAGAACCGCGTAGTGAAAAGTGCCGTCATCCTCAATGTCTCTCGGTTTAGCGGGCAGGGTATGAACGTGGACTCCGGCAGCGGATGCATTGGCCGTAAGAGATTTCACCTTGCTTATCTCCTCCAATAGACGCGCGCGAATAATGTCAGCCGATATGTTTTTCATCGTTACCGCATGCATTTGCGTAAGATTGGGGCGGTTACCCAAACGCCACGTCACCGGAACCTGTCCCTCTGGCACAGCAGTATAAAGGTCATCCAGCCAGTAACTCGTCTGTGCCCATTTGGATAGGCCTTTCTCAAGTTCAATCTTGTCAGGACGTGTGGCCCCCAGCAAAACGACAATCTCTCTGGTTTTCGCATTTTGACCAACTGGTTGGGAGTGTAAGAATGTGGAAACAACGGCCTGCTCTATCTCCCTGAATTTCAGGCCAACAGAGTCATCCTGTATCTGCTTTGCTTGTGAGAACTCGTGCTCAAGAATGCCTGTCCATGCCTGCTTTTTTCCCTCCCACTCTTCAGTGTCCGCAACCGTAACCAGTTCCCTCAAAGATTCGGACAATCCTTTCTTGCCGGGGGCTGTCAGGAAAACCGCAGGTCCTATTAACGGCGAGGTATCCCATTTCTCGGATTCCCTCAAAGCGAGAGCAAATGTGCGCAAGACGCCCCGCGTTCTCTGGAATCTGGATAACTGTGTCCATTTGGAATACAGAACTTCTGTCAGGTCAGGATGGAAGGGATAACTCTTCAGAAATCGTTCTTCTTCCGCGGCTCCTTGCTTTGCTATCTGTTCATCAACGGCGGCAATTCCCTTAAGCGCTGCCACCACGTGTTGCTGGAACACTTCCTTGTCCTTCAATGATTCTACGGAGAAAAAGCGCCTTCTCAAAACCTCCGCTACGTCCTCTTTTACCACCGGTTCAACTGCTTCTTCCCTTTCGCGCTGGAAAATATCATACAGGTCAGATTGAATTTCCCTGCCCAGCGAGTCGCTCTTACGGGGGTCAGTAGCAAGGAGGGAAGCAACAATGCAGCACCTGTCAACCTTAACCGCAGCCTGCGTAAGATATTGAAAGAAATTTAACAAGCGGCTTCTCCATTCCTTGTCCTGTGCCACCTTCTCACGTGCGTACATAAGGACTTCATCCACAAGTATGAGAACTCCCATGTTTTTCTTCGCAGGCAGAGAAAGAAGTTGAATAAGAAGGTTTTCGGCGGGAGCCGAGGCACGTTCTTCAGGCTTGTTTTCTGCATTGAGAATTTTCAACCCCTCATCCCCTGCAATCTGGTAAGCGAGGACGCTCCACGGGTTCTTCAGTGTTCTTCTCTTCCCTTCGGGAGAAGCAACTTCCATTCCTTTTTCCACATCCAGTTTATCAAAACACAATCCTGCAACACGGCATTTTGGAGGTTGCTGGCCAATGTCCTGGACAAACTCTTTAACGGCAGGAAGGTCGGGCAAGTCCTGCGGTTCGTGAACAAGGTGCCGGAGCGCTATCAGGGTGTGGGTTTTGCCGCCTCCATACGTAAGCTCAAGTTGTCTCACTGCTTTATCATTCTTGCCTGCAAGCCGTAATATGACATCGCGAACCAGTTGGCGCAGGTTGTATGTCGGAAACGTAAGGGCAAAGAACTCTTCGGGATCTTCGTAAATGGGTCGCGCACCGGTCTGCATTATAACTTCATAGAGGTCGGCAGCAAACATATGGAGAGGCAACTCGCCCGAACGCAAATCTTCCCGTAACTTTACCACTTCGTGCCACGGTTTCCATGGTAACTTAGCCATTTCTTTCTTCCTCCTTTTTGTTATCCGTGCCCGGCAATACCGGAGAATCAATTGTAACGCCGCGTGCATGAAGATGATTGCTTAATGATTCCAGCAATGAACGTTCTTCACTCCCGTGAGGCGAAACCTCTATAAGGGACTGCAAGAGACGCTTAAACAGTTCCTGCCGCCGCAATCCGTTACCGTCAATGTATTCATCAACTTTTGTGAGATTCCCTTCTTTCCATAGATGCATTAAACGGTGTACCCGGTCAATAAGCGGTACAGGTCTGCCGCCGGGCGCTTCATACCCGAGATACTTCCCCTTGCGCTGTGCCCATGTTTTTAACTTCACCTTGCTGCCTGATTGCTCTTCCGCCCCTTCCTCCGGTTCTTCATCAACGTCTTCGTTTTCCTCGTCCGTCTCGTCTGAAGATTTCCCCTTTGTGAAACTTATTATGTCCCAGGTATCGGCAAGTTCTTTATCCGAAACACCGCATGAGATTGCGTAGAGAATACATGCGCCTGCCGGGGCCTCGTTGAGTCCGAAGTCATGCCGGTGAAGAAGATAGTAAGCCGTAGGCTCATCCAGCCGGTCACGGCCTGTAGTATCCATTTCCTCATTGCCTATCACAAAGCCATTGCCGGACAATACGCGTCCAACGACAAAATCAACCACCATCCGGCGGACATGAACAAGAAATTCACCGACTGTCATATTCCCGG
>CAYQXZ010000119.1:0-5814 GCA_964421645.1 uncultured bacterium | reverse complement strand
TCGGCAAGGGTAATAGGAACGTGCATGGCTATAGGAGAGGCGGCAGGAATAGCGGCATCGATGGCCGCAAAGAAGAATAAACCGTTGAACGCACTAAACGTGAGCGATATACAGAAGAGTCTGAATAACAACGGAGTACCGCTCTAAACAGGATTTTGGAAAACCCGGATACATGAACCAGGGAGGACTGAAATATGGCAAAAAACGATAAGAATACGGTCAGGATAGTCGTTCTCGTGCTTGTAATTCTTCTTGCTCTCGGGATAGCGGCACGAAGAATGTTCTCAGGCCGGGAAGGCGACCAGCTGACACCGGAGCAGAGAGCGGAGCAGGAACGCTGGCAAAATATGACTCCGGAGCAGAAGGATGCCGAGACCAGGAAAGAGATGCAGGAGATGGGAGTTCCTCCCGAGCAGATTGAAGACCTTATACGCAAGGGCAAGGAAACCGGCAAGTAGCGTCAGGATGCCGGCAAAATAAACCGCGGAGGGAAAATGATGAAGACCGTACTTAGAATTTGCCTGATGCTGTCGTTTCTAATGGCAGGTTTTGCTGTACAGAGGGTTTTTCCAGAAGAGAAAGTCATTTTCTGCGACAACTTTAAAGAGATAAAGGATCTTGCGTCGGCAGGATGGCAGTTGAAGGAAGGCAAGGGCCCCACGAAATGGGAACTTACGGAAGAGGGGTTGAAAATTACCCACTGCACCGTGCCCTACCAGGGCGCACGCATAGTGAAAGCCATCCCCGCCGCCAGGAAAGGGTACCTTGAATTTGATGCAAAGATAGGCGACGCAAACAACAGGCATCTTTCACTGCAGGTCTACCTTTTCGGACAGCTGACCTGTTTCAACGGTTACGGCACCAGGAGGATAAACTGGAACAGATACCAGGGAATGCCTCTGCAGAAACACTTTGATATTCAGAACAATATTGAGCCGGATAAGTGGCATAAGTTCCGCATCTCCTTTAACGCGGACGAAAAGACCTTTGAGTTCTTCGTGGATGACATGAAAGACCCCGTTGACGTTCACACTGAAGTCCCCTTTGACCCGGGCAACCCGGAACATCTCTTTGTCGTCATCGGCGACTATGCCCTGTGCCCCGGTGAAGTCATAAACTACGTCAACAACGTCAGGTTCGTGGAAACAAGATAATCCGGGGAGAAAAATGCGCAAATCCGAAGTCAGAAGCGGGGCTATTGTTTTATCTTTTTGTGATAAACCGGACATAGAATCTCTCAAACTGAAGGGCAAAAACATATGGAATGAAAACGAATCCTCGAGTATCGCGATATATGATTACCTCGACAGGAAGGAATACGACTCCGCAACGCACAGGACAGAGATACTTGAGCGGAAAATGAAGTCCGGCAGTCTTTCCGTAAGATGGAAATTTGCCGGCGCTCCTTTCATCATCAGCCAGACCTTTGCTTCCGTTGGAGGGAACGCCGTTTCATGCGAAACCTCAGTCTCCCTGCCGAAAGGCAGGTACCGCACCGTGAGGGTTTCCTGCAATTTCCCCCTGCCTTCCAGGCAGAAATTCCCTGCGTCGGACTGGCAGGTCTGGTCTGCAAGCTCAAATGCGCCTTGGAATCTGAACAGGATAAACCATCTGAATATCTCCTACGACCACATATGGGAGCACACCTCAATCCCGGCGGTCACGGTGTACGACGAGAATAACGATATCGGCCAGACATTCGCAAAGCCCTTTGATGTTCCCGCCCCTGGCTTGAGTTTCAGGATTACAAACGTCGGGGACTGGAATCCCGAAGACGAAAGAAGCCTTAACGTCGTGAACGATTATCTCGGATGCGGCGGCGGGAGAGAGGTGAAGGTTTCTTTCGTAATGAAATTCCACAGGGGAGACTGGAGGGACGGGCTGGGATGGCTGTGCTCAAAATACAGGGAGTATTTCGAGCCGTACGATGAAGCCATCTGGGAATATGCCGGAGGCATGATATGCGGGAATATCACGATGGGGGAAGAGAAGATAAAACTCCTGAAAAAGTCCGGCATGAAATGGTTTGAGATACATGAGTTTTTCCCATGCTACGGATACTACATGCCGGAAGAGAAGGAGTGGTACAGTCTGAACAAGACCAACGAACTGCATGGTAAGGACCGGCCGCCTTACCTTGTCACGCATGAAAGGGTGGAGAAGTACATAAGGATGCTCAAAAAAAATGACATTGGGGTCTTTCTCTACTGGCAGACAGGGGAGATATACACGGAGCTTGCAAAGAAATTCAGCGACTCAATACTAAAAGATAAGGATGGATCAATCATTAAAGCCTTCCCCGGCACATACGGTGTGAATTTTGCATTGAGCACCCCCTGGGGACAGTACGTCAGGGACCAGGCGGTCAAGCTCATTGAAAGATTCCCGGAGTCCGACGGACTCTTCGTGGACAACCTCTGCTATAAGTGGTTCGACTTCAGCAGGGATGACGGTGTCTCCTCGGCGGACAACCGTCCCTGTTCCAAAACGACGTTCGGCTTTCATGAACTGCTTAAAGAGGTTGCCGCGTTCCTGCGCAAGCGCGGGAAGTTCACGTTTGCCAACGGTCCAATCAACGTGGAGGTTCAGAGACACATTGACGGATTTGTAGCCGAGACCGAGACCGAACTGCTGGGTTACCTGGGTTACATGGCGGTATACAAACCTCTCGGGATAATAATATATTCCTCCGAAAGGCTCATGCCCACACTCATGGACTGCCTGCGGTACGGCGCCGACATAGGCGTTTTTTCTTCAATGAGCGCCGAAGACGCAAGAGTGTATGCAAGATACCTGCCGCTCCTTAAGAAGTTTAAGAACAGACGCTGGTGTCTCCAGCCGCATGCATTGAAGATTCACGGGGAGACGGATGGCAACATATTCACCGGCAGAGAAAACCCGTACGTGATTTCACTTATCCCGAGGGCGTATTCTCATGCAGGAAACACAGGTGTGGAGATATGTGCCGGGGATACGGACAGGATAAGGACTGTCGATCTGTACAGCCCGGAGAGCTCTTCAGTGGAACGGATAAAGAAATTCAGCAGGAAAAACGGCAAGATAATTCTTGATGTCCCTTCATGCGGGATTCCCGGTCTTCTTGTCCTGAAGTAATGCGTTTTCGGAGAACCGCAGATGAAAATAGCGCTTATCGGGGCGGGCAGCAACAGTTTCGGCAGGGGGGTTATTGTCAATGTTCTGTCGTCGCGTGACCTGGCGAAGAAAGATACAACTCTGTTCCTGATGGACATAGACAGGGAGTCTTTGGAAAAAATGTTCCGGTTTGCCGTGCTGGTGAAAGAGTACAGGCGAACGTCCGTAAAAATCCAGGCAGGCACAGGATACAGGGAGGCATTGTCCGGCGCGGATTATGTGATAACCTCGGTGGCCAGGAAAAGGATGGAATGCTGGGAGCAGGATTTCTATATCCCCCTTGCTTTCGGTTTTAAACACGTACTCGGGGAAAACGGGGGACCCGGGGCGGCTTTTCATACCTTGAGAAGTCTCAACCTGATAATTCCAATCTGCAAACTCATGGAAAGGTACTGCCCCGATGCGCTTCTGCTCAATTTTACCAATCCTGAAAGCCGCGTGTGCCTGGGAGTTAATAGACTGACCCGCATAAAGGCCGTGGGGCTGTGCCACGGAGCATTCAGCACGCTGCATACGGTTTCGCAGGTTCTGAAGAGGAAGGAAAAGGAGATAGACCTTGAAGTGGGCGGTATCAACCATTTCCACTGGGTACTGTCAATACGGGATAGGAAAACGGGCAATGATCTTTATCTTGAATTCCGCAAAAAAATACAGGAGAAGAATGTCGGGCCCCTGACATGGATGCTTTACATGAAACTTGGCTTACTGCCTTTTCCTTCGGACAACCACATAGGGGAGTATATTCCGTATGCCTATGACATATGCGGTCCTTACTTCCTGAGATACAGGGGAGAAATCTCTCCTGCCGGACACACCAGGCACGGCAGGTCGCAGAACGGGGATATTATCAGCCTGTTGTTGAAGGGTAAGAAAAAACTGACCCGTGATATGGTGCGTCCGGTATCGGAACTTGCCGTACCTGTAATTGTAGATATTGAGTTTGACCGGGGCATAAAGGAACTGGCGGTGAATATTCCCAATGAGGGCAGGGCGGTGTCCAACCTGCCGGAGGATGCCATCGTGGAAGTTCCCGCGGTCGTGGACAGGCAGGGGCTACACCCGGTGAAGGTCGGACCTCTTCCGGAATCAATCGCTTCCATTTGCCGCACCCAGATAGCCATCCAGAACCTCCTGGTGCAGGCATACGCGGAGAAATCAAAGAGTTTGCTGCTTCAGGCTCTGCTCATGGAACCGGCTGTGGACAGTATAACGCGGGCAGAAAAAATGATGGATGAACTGATCAGAGTTGAGAAAGCTTTCCTGCCTGAACTACGCTGACGGGTTTATCGTGATTTTTTCGGAGGACAAGAGGATTTTCTTACTACCAGCCGGGGGGAGAGGATGATTTCCCTGGGCGTTGCATTAAGCCGGTCAAGGTTCTCTATAAATGTCTTCACGGCAAGCCGTCCCATCTTTTCTTTGGGAACTTCCATTGTGGTAAGCGGCGGGTCGGAGTGAATGGTGTCGTCTATCCCGTCGAACCCGACTATGCTCATATCTTCAGGTATCCTGATTTTTTGCTCCCCGAGAGCCTGCATGGCACCAAGTGCGACGGCATCGCTGACCGCAAAGATTCCGGTTATGCCTTTTATGGTTCTAAGCATTTTTTTGCACGCGAGGTACCCCATGGTTTCCATTGCGGTTATGCCGGCAACAGGATACTCCTTTTCTTCGGGCAGAAAGACCGGATTTTCCATAATATGGGAGACCGCGAGAGCCTTCCTGTATCCTGCTACCCTCAAGGGATAACTATTGCTTAGAGACGTAGCGGTCAGACATGCAATTTTATTATGGCCTAAAGACAGCAGGTGCTGTGCTGCTTCAAACGCACCTCCCTCGTTATCGCTGACTACGGAAAAGAAATCCGTCAGCGAGTAATCCACGAGCAGAATGGGAAACTTTTCCTTGAGAGCAGACAGCGTCTGGCTATCCAGTCCGTTTATGACTATTATGCCGGCATGCATTGCGGGAGCTATGGTCTTAAGGAGATCGCGTTTATGTTCAAGAGAAGAGGAATGGGAGCTGAATACAAGATTATATCCGGAGATATTGGCTTCCTCCTCCATCCCTTTCCATACAGGTCCGTAAAACTCGTCGTAGAAAAAAGTATTGGCGGCAAGAGGCAAGAGGACAAGTATCGTTTTTATAGATGGAATTCTTTCCTGTTTTCTTACGAAGGTGCCTTTTCCCTGCTGTCTGACAAGGATGTGCTCGCTGGTGAGTTCGCCGACGGCTCTTCTTACGGTTATCTGGCTCACTCCGTATAGTTTGCACAGTTCTTTCTCGGTCGGAAGGGAACCGTCCTGTCCGAACTCCCCGCTTTCTATCTTCCTCAACAGGTCTTTCTTAACTTTAAGGTATAGATAGTCGCTCATTTTATATACTTATTATACTCTTAATCTTCCGGGAAGGGAATTTTTCATATGCCTGTACCGAATTGTCTATTGCAGGTGGCGGTCTGCAAAATCAAGGTAGCGGTCCCAGTCGCAGGAGGTAACGTCGTGTTTGCCGGAACGCATGTGGTAGCCGATAAAATCTCCCACAGGATGGTTTACCGGAGGCATATCCGGGACTCCAAGCCCGGGTTTTCCGAACAATTCATAGACAGGTTCCGCATTCTTTGCCGAAAGGAATTCCCCCCTGGGATCTGCCCACAGGTCC
>CAYQXZ010000118.1:3625-5845 GCA_964421645.1 uncultured bacterium | reverse complement strand
CATGGATACCCGGTTCAGGTTCGTCTCCGGAGAGAACAGGGATCGTCACGGAGGGTTCTTATTTTGCGGTGAGAACGGAGTGATGCGGATTTTTTTCAGGACAGGAAGCGCGACGGTTCTCATAACAAGGGAAGGGGAAACAGTGCAGAGCGCCGGATACAGGTTTCCGAAAGCATGGACAGAAACACCTGATTCGTCATGGAACGACATAAAAGCCATTTACAGGGACGGCAACCTGGAGATGAACATAAACAAGGCGCTGGTCAGCCTTAACTTGAGAAAATATATGCTGGGAAAAATCTCCGGCATTGAAATATACGCATACCGCTGTAACATAGCGCTGGATAATCTTCGCATCGCGCAGACCTCATCATTTTCAGCATACGGCGGCGAGAAAGGACAGGGAACAGGTCCTGCATTCTATGCGTCCTTCGACGGTTCTCTGGATGCCGTGTTATCGACGGGACAGATTGTTAAGCCGGAGCAGGCGGACGGAATAACCTACGTTGAGGGAATGAAAGGAAAGGCCGTTCGCGTCGGCGACGCTACGGGAGGAAACAAGAATGCCATGCTCTCATATCCCGCGGGCGATTTGTTCAAGCGGGGAACAGGCTCGATTACATTCTGGTTCAAGCCTGACTGGGACGGCAGAGCCGGCGGTGCGAATTTCCCGTGGTACCACATTTTCAACTGCCTTGGGACTGATAACCAGTCAAAGCTGAACATCTTCATGTGGCACTGGTTGAGGGCTGACCTTGCGAGGGAAGGACTTGCCGGCATATCCCTGGAACAGCGATGCCGGAGCTCATTTTTCAAGGACGACTGGTGGCACGTTGCAGTGGTGTGGAATGACAACGGCTGGAACCGGCTGTATCTCAACGGACTACCCTATGAGCACGGGCTTGCCGGCAACAGGGCGCTGAAAAGGGTGGAAGTTTCCCTGGATTCCGTCAATACCATTCTCGTGGGATGCCTGAAGCAGCCCAGGGGAGCCATGAAGAATGCAAACGGCGCTTTTTCCGAATTGAAGATATACAGACGTCCGCTTTCCGACAGGGAAATAATGACGGAGTACAGAAGACTGATGCCCGTGGATATCACGATGGAAAGGCGCTTCATACCGGCCGGCAAACGTGAAAAACTTGCCTTCAAGGTCTCTCCAGCAGAAACCGGAGCTCTGCCCGGCATGGGGTTTCCGAAACCCAAAGCTGTTTCTCTTGACATGAAGCTATCCCTGGTTGAAAAAGAAACCGGGCGGCCCGTTGCGGAAAAGAAGTTCAAGGGAACTTCGGGGAAAGCGTGGAATTACGAGATGGGATTGCAGCCGCTTACAGCGGGCGAATACATGGCGCGGTGGCAGATAAGTACGGCGAACGGCACACTTCAGCGGTCAATACCGCTCGATGTTTACACTCCCGAAGCGATGCGCGTTCCGGAGAAGACTGCCGTTAAAACTGGCGAACCGTTCATAAGACTGAACTGCGCCGCAAAGAGCGCAGAAGCGCTTTTCAACGCGAAGCCGGAAATCCTGACCGGTCCCGGAGGTGAACAATATCTGCAGGCAGGAAAGAACAAGTTTGACAGGTTCGGTTTTGAGATTGAGTTCCCGGATGAATACGTGAGCGGCAGTGCACCGGTTATGATGGAGATCGTATGGCCTGACGACATTGCCCGTTCAATGGGGCTTTACATGTATCCGGCGTCAAAAAGCAAGCATCACAGGGACCGTCTGGGCGGCGGCATCCAGAGCGGCGACGAATTCCACCTGACCGGGAAGATGGTCACAACGAGCTACCTGTTTTATCCCGGACTGACAAAATATCTCTTTGAAGCGCGGACGATGGTGCCCGGCATGCCTGCGGCCGTGGCCGAGGTCAGATTCAGGCCTTTGCCTGAACCACTGCCCAGGATGGAGATAACCCGTCCGGCAGGATACAGGGCAAGACAACTCGGGCATATGGATGAAGACCAGAGTTTTGAGATAAACCTGAATAACGACGACAGCGCCGAGAGAAACAGCAATCTGTATCAGGTGAGGATTATCGAGCGGCTGGCAGAATACTTTGACTACACCGGTCAGAGCGTCATTGCCTATCCAATATTGAGATACGCGGGAATACTCTACGACCATCCCGCGAGATACTACAACATGGGAAGGGCGCTGACCGATCCGGGCTATGTATTTGCGTTTCTTGACGTCCTTTACCGGCACAACATGGA
>CAYQXZ010000118.1:0-3525 GCA_964421645.1 uncultured bacterium | reverse complement strand
CCGATCCGGGCTATGTATTTGCGTTTCTTGACGTCCTTTACCGGCACAACATGGAAATGTTCGGTACGGTCAACCTCTATTCAGTACCGGAGTTGATGATGCGCCCGGACAGATATGACGAGATGGAAAAGCAGGACTGTTTTTCACTCGATAAAGACGGGCGTAACAGCGGTGTGCGTATACCCAACCCGGTTCACCCCTTCGTGCGTGAGAACTTCCTCAAGCACGTGGGCGAGGTCATAGACCGGTACGGCAGCCATCCATCCTTCGCCGGCATAGACCTGTGGGAAGGGGCGGCATGGACCTTTCAGAGCCTGGATTACGGATACGACGACTATACCGTGGCACTTTTTGAGAAGGAGACGGGCGTAAAGGTACCGGCGGGCAGCGGGGCTTCCAGGTTCAACGAACGCTGGAAGTATCTTACCGGTCCCGCACGCGAAAAATGGCTTAAGTGGCGTGCCGGCAAGAATACAGAAGTCATAAGAATAATTTCCGAACGGCTGGCGGGGAAACGGCGCGACCTTAAGCTTCATGTTACGGTGGGAATACCCGGGCTGGCCAAAATGGAATCCTCCGCTGAAGTCGATACACAGCGGCTGTTATATGAAACATATTCCATTGACCTGCACGCGCTCCGGAGATTCGGCAATGTTGAAACGTCTCCCATGCGCGGCTCTACGTCCTATCGCCACCAGAGACACTGGGACAATAAGGAGAGGATATATGACGACGTGCACTACGACCCGGCTCTATGGCAGATATACAGGAAAGACGGACAGGCGGATGCATGGAGTTTTGCACGATATTTTGAATCGTTCAACGATTCCCTCAAGCCCGAAGTATACGGAAGCTATTTCCAGAATGCGGACGTCAAGCCGTGGGGAAGATACTTTCTGAAGGAATGGGCGTTTTGTCTCGCTTCTCTTGATTCAAATATGATGCTCATGGGCGGGCAGCCGATTGGAACGCTCGGCAGGGAAGACGAGACAAGGGAGTTTGCCCGCGCTTACTGCTCACTGCCGGCAGTGCCCTTTAAAACGGCCGAAAAGGTAACAGGCCCGGTAACCGCGCGGATTCTGAATACCCGTACGGGAACCTATGCCTATTTAGTCAATACTTCATGGTCGGATGTAAACGCGGAGGTTCTTCTGTCCGGGAGAACCGGCGGGATTGAACTTGGAACAGGCGAAAAAATATCCACGGGTTCACGTATGAATCTACACCTGAAACCGTACCAGCTAAGGTCGTTCCTGTTCACGCACGGTAATTTGCGCATAGACAGGGTGGAAACCGCCATACCGGAATCTGCAATGGATTTTTTCCGCCGGCAGGTCAGAGAGTTGAGAAATGCCGCGGCGCAGATAGGGGCCTCCGGATTTAATACTGCCGCCTATGACATGTCCCTGGACAGCGCGGAGAAGGCGCTGGAGAGCAAGAAGACAGATGACGTCATGCGCATACTGTTTTCCACGGAGATGCGGACTTTGCGGGCGCATAAGGAAGCCGACGAAAAAGGCTTTATAAAAAAGCAGATGGACATGGCGGCCAGGGGACACTTTGCCGTGGACTGCGGCTCAACGCAGTATTATACCGCAAAGAACGGAACACTCTTTGCCCCTGACAGGCCGTTCAGGGAAGGGCTTTACGGTTACGTCGGAAATGACTCCAAGAGCGTGGGGCGCAGCGTTGCAAAAATAGAAGGTACAAGCGACCCTCAACTGTATGCTACCGAAGGATACGACATGGACGGATACAGGTTTACCGTGCCCGACGGAACGTACACGGTGAGAATGTATCTGAAGGTCGGTTATGAGCGTTCCGCCAAACCCGGAGCTTTTGTGATGAACCTGGACATACAGGGGAAACGGGTTGCCGAAAACATGGACGTGTTCGTGGAGGCAGGAAATGATTTTAACAAGGCCTTTATCAAGGAATTCAGCGGCGTGAGGGTGGACAACGGTGTGCTGCACATGGCGTTTTCTGTCCCTGAAGGGATAAGTCCGACGGCAAGGCTGTGCAATGCCATTGAGGTGATTGCAGAGAAGAAATAGGAAGTGAAATACGGAAAGTTATCTTCGGCGGTGCCGGAATCGTTGAAGACAGGAGGACGGAAATGGGAAGGATTCGAAGATTGCTGTCGGCATCGGGTCTTATCGCGGCAGTTCTTGTTGTTGCGTGTTCAGTACGGGCCGCTGAAAAGACCTGGTTTACAGAGGGTGATAAACTCCTGAAATTTGTGGACGGGGGAATGGTTGATGCGGGCCGCCTGACATTCTCGGATAACTTCGACGGGAAAATGTCGCCTGAATGGAAACTGGACGGTGCGCACATGTGGAAAATTGAGGATAATGCGCTTGTAACCGCCGGATACGGGGGAAGCGCCGTTCTTCAGAAGGAACTCGGAGATAATTTTATTGTGGAAGTGAGAATGAATCCCATGGCTGCAGACCCGGAAAGAGAGGGCGGGTTCGCCGGCATAAACGTCTCCGGTATTCTCTTCACCATGCAGCCCGGCAGGTGGTGGTGGCAGTACAAGTTGGAAGGAGAGGAAAGAAGTAGAGGCAGCTGGAAGACCGAGCCGGTGCCGTTGAACAGGTGGTATGACTTCCGCGTGATAGTGCGCAACGGGGTCTTTGAATGGTTCGTAGACGACAGGAAGATATGCGATATTGTCGAGCCCGGCATGAAAGGCGGACTCCGTCTCCAGAACTGGAGGATGAAGACCGCCTATGACAGCATCAAGATTTACAGGATTGATGAAACCGTCACTGCCCCGGGGCATGTAAATCTCGTACGAAACAGTTCGTTCGAGAAGAGCAGTGACGAGAACCTCCCGACATACTGGGGGCCTTCCGGCGCACTGAACATCCCTTTAACTTTCGGGGACATGGAGACTTTCTGGGACAGCTATACAATAGACCGTTCGGTTAAATATGAGGGTATGTCGTCTCTAAGGCTTAAAGGCGGGCAGAAGGGCAATTCGGCGAATTCACACTGGATTGACACAAGAAAAGGGAAAACGTATACCATTTCCGTTTATATGAAAAGCAGTATAGAGAAGATGCCGGTGGATATATCCGTCCGGGGCATCAGGGACCGCAGAAAACGGGTGGAGGCAGGGAAAGAATGGGGGCGTTTCTCGCTCGACGTTCCGGAGATAAGCCTGAACAGGATACGCATAGCCATAAGTCCCGCCGCCGAAGGATATCTGTGGGTTGATGCGGTACAGATGGAAGAAGGCAGTGAACCTGCGGAATACAGACTTAATCCGCTTGACGTGAGAACCGGCGCAGGAATGCAGGAGGTCAAACTTCCGGAGTATGCCATAAACAGGGCTGACAGACCACCGTCACTGGACGGCAAACTGGATGATGCAGTATGGAACAAGAAAAATACGCTGCCACCGTTAAAGGTCCCGGGCTCGCTGCCCGGACAGTATTTCGAGCCGAGGGAAAAAACGGACGGATATATATGCCATGACAGCGATAACCTGTATATCGCTCTCAAATGCTACAATCCGGT
>CAYQXZ010000117.1:4033-5996 GCA_964421645.1 uncultured bacterium | reverse complement strand
TGTATAGGCAAGGTACTCGGCAAAGTTGAAAGGAAGAAAAACGTGCTCAACCGTTCTGCCTGCAAGCGATTCCGTATCTTTATGTATCAACGACGCCGAAGAACCGGATACTATGAATTTAACAGGATATTTCCTGTCAAAATATTTTTTTACCGCAAACTGCCAGTTTTCCAGAAATTGAACTTCATCAAGAAAACAATATATTTCCTGCCCTTTTTCAATGGGGGCGCCGAGAATTTCCTCGTAAACGGAAAATATTTCATTCAGGTCAATCCGCAGTTCAGGATCGTCAAAACTTAAGTAGAGAATATTCTTCGGCGGGACGTTTTTCTTTGACAGGAGTTCTTCTATCATTTGATAGATGACCGTCGTTTTCCCCGTCCGCCGCGGCCCCTTGATTACTAATATGCGGTTCAGTGAAAGATAGCGAAAAAGAGTCTTTAATGCCTGCCTCCTGAAATCTAAAACGAGACTACCAGGTACCCTGCCCGATACCCACCATGGACAGTAAAAATGCAGAAGCTCCTTGACCTTTTCCTTGTTCATGGCTATAGTTTACAAAAAAACTTATATTTTGTCAAGTAGAGTTTACAAAGCCTTCATTACCAGTTGCCTATGTCGTCGGAAGTCCCAAACTTCCTGTCCGGACCTGCCGATATCAACGTATATGGAACTTTCGGATGGCTATTCTGCGGGTAGGCGTAAGAGAGTGGAGTTTTCCATGCATCCAGCACGTTGTTATCTTCATCCACATCCCCGGCCTTGAATCTCATGTACGGACCCTTCCAGTACCTGCTGTCAACGGGGCCCTGCAGCTGCTCAACCAGCACACTGCATCCTTCCTCGTCAAAATCAGGGAAGTCGCCAAAATTGGTCTGATACATGGAGAGCGCCGTCTCAATGGAACTTATGAGTACCTCTGTCTTCGCCATGAGCGCCCGCACCCTTACCTTCCTGTACATCGGGACGGCCGCGGAGGCAAGCAAAGAGATTATGACTATTGCCAGGAGTATTTCCACAAGAGTTATACCCGTCTTTCTCATAATGTTTTCCATCGTGTCCCGTAGGGCGTATCCTCAAGTATTATGCCTTTTTCCTTCAGCAGTGCCCTTATTTCGTCAGCTTTCTTGAAATCCTTCTCTTTCCGCGCCCGTTCTCTTTCCCTGATAAGATTCTGCTGTTCTTCCGTTAATTTTACCTCTTCTTTCTCCAGTATGGCAAGTACACTGTTTATCTCCTCAAGGAAGTCCCTTACCTGTAAGGCGTCCTGCCTGCCGAGCCTGCCCCCGGAAAGCCGTACATTAACCGCTTTCATCAGGTTGAAGATACCGGCAAGGCCGGCGGAGACGTTCAGGTCATCGGCGAGGCTTTCCGTGAAAACGTTCCTTGCTTTCTGTATTTCTTCCTTTATTGCCGGATCGTCCTCCCCTGCCGTGCAGAAATCAAGCGCCTGGTAGAACGCATTGTAATTCTTCACCGTGTTTTCCGCCTGCTGCAGCCCTTTCTCCGTGAAGTTGAGCGGATCCCTGTAGTGAGCGGAGAGCAGGAGATACCTTACCGCGACAGGGTTGTATCCCTTTTTCGTCAGGTCCCTTAAAGTATAGAAATTGCCCTTTGACTTGGACATTTTCTCGTTATTTACCAGCAGGTGCGCATTGTGCATCCAGTAGTTCACGAACTTCTTCCCGGTCGCCGCCTCGCTCTGTGCGATCTCGTTCTCATGGTGGGGAAACAGGTTGTCAATTCCCCCGGTGTGTATGTCAAAACTCTCTCCGAGGTACTTCATACTCATCGCCGAGCACTCCAGATGCCATCCGGGCCTGCCCCTGCCCAGTTCCGTATTCCAGCAGACGCCCTCCTTTTCCTCCTTCCAGAGCGCGAAATCGCGCACGTCATCCTTGGCATACTCGTCCACGTCAATCCTTGCGCCGGGCTTGATCCCGGAGAGGTCTATCCCCGCAAG
>CAYQXZ010000117.1:0-3933 GCA_964421645.1 uncultured bacterium | reverse complement strand
TACGCCCTGAAATTGCCTATGTGCGCCAGGTCGTAAACCGTGGGACCGCAGGTGTAGAGCCCTGCAACGCCTTCCTTGAGCGGCTTGAATTCTTCCTTCTTTCTTGTCAGCGTGTTATATAGCCTGATCATTTCCTTCGGACACTCCTTTTTCACCCCCACCTAACATCCTCCCCCTTCAAGGGGGAGGAGAACAAAGTTCTTACTTTAATGCCACCCGAGTTTTTTCATGACCGCTTTTGCCTCTTCCTCGGAAGCGCATCTGGTGGAAATCAGGAGCCCTTCCGGCTTCAGGTTTTCAACTACAAGGTCTATCTCCTCAACCTTCGGGTATACAACAATGGATTTTTTCTTTTCCTGGATCTTTTTGTAAAGAGGAATCCACTGCCCGATTCCTTCCGAAGTGGAACGCGCCCCGATAACCCATTGTATCGCGTTCAATTTCGGGATGTCCAGCAGAATATCAAGATGCTGTAGCGCCTCGGGCCCGTCCAGGTGATAGATTGAATAGTCAAGGTATTCTATCTCCGCGAGAAGCTCGTCAAGGAAAAACTCCCTGTACATGGACGGCGAAACCAGGCATGAAAAATCATTCTGCACCGGGTACATCTTGCCGGGCGCCCAGATGCTTATCCACGAGGATGTTCCGGACTGGATATCTTTCACGGCACAATAGTAATCATCCCACACCTGCTTCCAGGCTTTGAAGAGTACCTTCATGGCTTTTTGCACGCCTTCCGGATTTTCTATGAGGTCCACGGCCGCCTTGTCAGGACCGCCCCTCAATACCGCAATGGAATCAAAGCCGGCATGAAGATCCGTGTTGCCCACGATATATCTGCCTTTTCCCCTCTTCGCGGCCAGTCCTGTCAGCTCAAGGTTTTTCCTGTAGAGAGGATTTTCATCGGATATATGCAGGTCTGATATGCAACTATAGTCTTTGAGAAAACAACTGTGCCAGTCAGCCCAGGACGTAGAATCTGAATCCTCGGAATAGTTCATCTCCACACCGAGGAAAGAAGAAAATACGTCCGGTCCGAAATTGGGCCAGTATTGAGGGACTGCAAGTCCCCCATAGTATATGTAGCCTGCTTCCTTCTCAAATTCATCAAGAATCCCGTCAACGGTTTCTGACGCCACAAAAGACGGTTTATTCCACCTGCCCCTGACCGGTGGACAGCCTGCAGCAGGAGCGGTTATTGAAACCGCCACCCTGTCCAGAACCTCGCAGTGCCAGAACGCCTTATAGTACGGCAGTAATTCCTCAAAATCTTTCTTGTATTCCATTTCTACTGCTCCTTGATTTCGGGGGCACGCTTGATGTCAGGGTCGGTGAATACGTCGGTCTCATCCGAACTGGTTGAAGAAAACTCGGAAATTATGGCGCCCTTGTCCCCTGCCTGGAACCAGTGCAGGGTATCCAGTGGAAGGGTGTACTGGCCGCCGGGTTTCAAGACTATCTCCTTCCATACAGTGAAGTATTCTTTTCTCTCTTTCAGGACCGCTTTCGGTTTTTTCGCAGGTTCGCCGGGCACGTAAAGATAGACTTCTCCGTACCTGCACCTGAAGGTCTCCTGTTTCCCCGGGTTTGCGGCGGAAACGGGCGGATGCCGGTGTTCCGGACAGGTCTGGCGGGGAAGCATTATCAGTTCTTTTGCGCAGTAGCGTTCGTTATTCTCGTAAACCACTATCTGCAGACCGATTGCCTCGGGGATACCAAGCCCGCAATCAACAGTTTCCATCTTACTGTATTCCCTGTCGGTAATCACGATACCCGCTGTTTCAAGCATCTGCATTGATCTCTTTTTCAGGTCTTCTGCTTTCTGTCTCGTTATCATCAGGATCCTCCGGTGAAACGTTTTATCCTTGACGTAACTTTTTCCCTGCCGAGAAGCTCCAGCATCTCAAAGAGTCCCGGTCCTTTTGTCTTTCCGCTCACCGCAACTCTGGCCGGATGAAATACGTCCGCGGGCTTGTATCCTTTTTCCTCGCAAAACCGCCTTACAACCTCCTCAAGGCAGGCAACCGTCCACCCGGTGCATTTCTCAAGCGCGGACATTACTTCCGACAGAATCTTCCTGCCGGGTTCGGCCAGATATTTGCTGACTGCCTTCTCTTCATAATCAGGTTCTTTCACGAAGAATGCCACGTGGTACGGAACCTCCTTGAGAAGCTTTATTTTTTCCTGTTCAAGGGCAACCGCCTTCTCCATGTATGCAAGCTGATCCGGAGACGGATTTGCGTCAATGACTCCGGCATCAACGAGAAACGGCCGCGAAAGTTCAAGAATCCTTCCCGGTGTTGTCTGCCTCATGTAATATCCGTTCATCCACAGGAGCTTGTTCGGGTCAAAGACAGCGCTTGCCTTCTGGCACCTTTCTATTGAAAACGCCCTGATGAGCTCTTCCCTTGAAAAAATGTCCTGGCTGTCCTCGGAGCCCCAGCCCAGTAAAGATATGTAGTTGAAAAAAGCCTCCGGCAGGTACCCTTCGTTCTTGTAGGCACGCACGGAAGTTGCGCCGTGCCTTTTGCTCAAGCGGGTCTTGTCAGGCCCCAGGGTCATTGACATGTGGGCAAACTGCGGCGGCTCCGCTCCGAGAGCCTCAAAAAGCATTATGTGCTTGGGTGTATTGGATAGATGGTCTTCGCCCCGCACCACGTGCGTAATCTTCATCAGGAAGTCATCCACGACAACCGCAAAGTGGAATACCGGCATCCGGTCCGGCTTCATGATGACAAAGTCCGGGATATGCTCGCCCTCAAAGACAACCTCGCCCCTGATAAGATCATTGACTTTTATGGTTTTTTCCTGCACCCTGAACCGGAGAACAGGTTTTCTGCCCTCGGCCTCATGTTTTTCCACTTCCGCTGCCGTAAGCTCCCTGCACCTGTTGTCATAGCCCGCAGATTCGTTCTTGCCCGCCTGCTTATTTCTTGCCTTTATCTCTTCCCTGGTACAGTAGCATTTGTAAACCTTCCCGTCCTTCAACAGCCTGTCTGCCAGTTCCCTGTACGTCTCAAGGCGGTCCATCTGCCGGTAAGGTCCGTATTCGCCGCCGATATCCGGCCCCTCGTCCCATTCAATGCCGAACCAGCGCAGGTCTTCCATCAAGGCGGTTTCGTACTCCTTTGCCGAGCGCTCAAGATCCGTATCCTCTATGCGCAGGATAAATTTGCCGTTGTTCTTCCGTGCAAAGAGGTAGTTGAACAGCGCTGTTCTCGCGTTACCTATGTGCAGGTATCCTGTCGGGCTCGGTGCAAACCTCACTCTTACCATTTGTTTCCTTTCTCAAAATGTTTTTTCCAGACGACATAATTCTACATTCAGGAGATAGAAAGGTCAAATAAATGGAGATGCGAAAGTCCGCCAAAGCATCAGTGGCGGAAAATCAGTCCGGGATCAGTTCGGCGACTGCGGCGACGGTACTTCCCGGAATATCAAATTCCAGGACATCTTCTTTTGCCGAGAATTTAACACTTCTATTTTTCTGCCCGGGCTGGTGCAGGACGACCCTGCGAATCTTCTTCCCCTGCCCGGGATTGACCTGGATTGTCTCCGGAGCGAATTTCCGACCCATGATGCGCGGCGTTTCACTTGCTATGCCTGCAACAAGGGTTCCCCTGGGAGAGGCAAACAGGCTTCCCTTGAACCCCGGGGGAAGCTCAATAGGGTTGCTGTGGAATACCCACCTGCGCCTGTAAAGAAGCTGCAGAAGCGGGACATACATGTCATATATGTCTTTTGATGACTTGTAGACTTCCGGATAGCTTGTAAAACCGGCTCCGTGGAAGAGACAGCTCTGGAACATCTTTTCCACCGCGCGGTCGGTTCTCTTGTACATCAGGAAGAACATGGGCTTTGCCAGCGCATAGTACTGAAGGTGGTCGCAGAGCCAACCCTCACCCTCGGCCATCAGGCCGTCTATGTATTTCA
>CAYQXZ010000116.1:0-6042 GCA_964421645.1 uncultured bacterium | reverse complement strand
CCCATTCTTTCTGTTTTTCTTCCAGTATTTCTCCCAATCCCTGCAAAACAATTTTTCTGTTGAAATTTCTTCGTATGTATTTTTTTAAAAAAATCAGATATTCTTCCGTATTCTTGCCTGTCCTTTCCTGCAACAAATTGTCTCTAATCTTATATCCTGCTCTAAAAAAATAATACGAGTCAAAAAGGTCCCGGGCCACAGGCAATTTCCTGTCAGTCAGCGCTACAAGTTTGTTGGTAAAAAGAGTTTCCTCGTCAGCAATCTTTATTTCTACCCCCAACAGCCATACGGGAACATAGGTGTTGTTTTCCCATGCGCGCTTGTTTAATTCTATCTTCACATTCGGAGAATCCGCCTTATAATTCAAAAGGAAAAAAGTTGTATATCGTTTATCATGAGAATTTTTAATGGTTCCGTATTTGCATAGAACAATCTTCAATTCATCAATTTCTACTGCGGTAAAAGGAATGAGAATGTCAAAATCAAGGTCAACGGAAATTCTCGGCAGATTATAGAAAAGATACGCACAGGTACCGCCCTTGAAACCCAGTTTTCCGGGGAAGTTTTTAAAGATATCAAGAAGAATCCTCAAAAGTATCCGTTTATGAATCTCCGCGTCAAATCCTTTCTTTGTCATTTTTTAAAAAATTCCCGTAGTTTGAATGCCTTGTCTCTCACTGTTTTAGGATAGAGCACTGACAATCTCTTCAGGTAAGATGGATTCAGACTGTTTGGATTGTCCAGATTAGGCGTAAATCCAAAATACAAACTGTCAAGGATGGCCCTTTCAGGCTTTACAACAGCAATATTCTGTTTATAGTCAATCCCCTCAAGATTAAAAAAGAGACTTTCCTTCATTGAATAGTATTTAAAGACGTTCCTCCCAACCTCCTTTTCATAATTTATCAAACCTACGGAAGTCACAATCGTGGAAACCTGAAAAGAAACGTTATGATAAAAAAGAGCGGAATGCAGGGATACATATGAAGGCTGGACTATCAGGTTGGCCGTTTCATAAAGACTGCCTTCTTTTGTCAGCGAATAATAACCTCTGGCAACTCGGTAAATTATTCCTCTGTCAACCATCCTTTTGACGATTACCTTCGCGGTTTCGGGTTTTAACTCCCACAAATCAATCAGATTTTTAAAGGTAAAAACAGTTCTCTTCGTATCCAGAAGAATTCTGAGTCTTTTATCTCTCTCCATAGTAATTTCCAACAGTGGTATACATATTTGTATACTATTATAAGGAATTATTGATAAATGTCAAGAGGTAGATGCGGCAATTCCTTCGTATACCTTCAGGGTTTCCGCAGCCGTTTTTTCCCAACTGAAAAAGTCCGCCCTTTCCAAACCCTTCCGCTTCATATCATTCCTCAAACCTTCGTCCGCAAGAACTTTTTCAATTGCGGATTGGATTTCCTCTTCGCTGCGCGGGTCAACTGATACCGCTGCATCCCCGCCGATTTCAGGCAGGGAAGAAACGTTTGATATAATTACAGGACACCCGCAGGCCATCGCCTCAACAACAGGAAGCCCGAACCCTTCGTAAAGAGACGGAAAAACAAACAGGGATGCTGTCTTGTAGAGGCACGCCAGGTATTCCGTTGGAACCTCGCTCAGGCACAAAACGGAGTCATCCAATCCTTTGTCTTTTGCCATCTCCCATATTTCTTCTTTTACAACCTGCGAGCCAGCCACAACGACGAGTTTCTCCTCAATGCCTTTTTTCCGCAGATTTTTGTAGGAGTTCAAAAGTAAAGGGATGTTCTTCCTTTGCACGGAAGTGGCAACGGCTAAAATGAACCTATCCGGCAGACCGTATATCCTGTGGCACTCCGCCCGCACGTCTTCAACAGCGGTATTGAAAAACCTCCTATTTACGCCGAGATAAACAACCTTTATTTTCTCCGGCGGTATTTTATATATGGAAACAATATCATGTTTTGTCGAGTAAGAAGAAGCGATAATAACATCGGCACGAACCGCCGACTCATAAAAGTACGCATAATATTTATCCCTGTACCATGCAGGATTTATCTCAAACGCAAGGTCGTATATGGAATAGACGCTCTTTATCTTTTTGAAATAAGGCAACTCCTGTGCGGATATGCTGTGGAAAACCGATATATTCTCACTCGCCAGGAACCTTTCTATGACGGGCAGGCGCATCCTCTCTTCAACGTTCCTCACTATCATGCGGGGAAGGTGAAGAGTCTTCACCCAAAATCCTTCAGACTCCGGTATGGTTATCTTTCTCTTTTTTTCCCTGTAATTATGCCAGAAATATCCGAAAATCAGGTACCGGTTTTCTCCGCCGGCATCCTCCAGTGCGGAAAGAAAATCACCGAGAAAATAACAAATACCCCTTTTCTCCGAAGAACTTAATGGTCCCGCCGCATCAATCGCTATTTTCATTTTATTTGCCAGGTAAGTCCCTTTTCGGAAAATTTAAAAGGAATAACTCTGCCGCCGGCCTGTGCAAGCGCATTCTTGACGGAAGCGGCCCTGCCATCCTCGCACACAAACAGCAGGCATCCCCCGCCTCCTGCGCCGCATGCCTTGCCGCCCGCCGCACCGCTCTTGTAAGCTGCCCTGAAAAGTCTCTCCGTCATGGGATTGGTTACCGATGAATCCAGTTGCTTCTGATATTCCCAGTTCGCGCTCATGAGACAGGCAAACTCCCGGATATTGCCGTCAAGCAATGCTCTCTTCATATCGCAAGCAACCCTCTTCAACCCTTGGAAGGCATCCACCGTCTCACCCTTGAGATATCTGCCCCAAACCTTGTCATGTATGTTTCCTGAAAGGCGGGACTTTCCGCTGTAACACAGCACAAGATTCTTTTCCAGTTGTTCCCGCACTGATTTCTTCACTTTCAGTTTCTCAACCTTCACCTTATCAGTAAATGTCATGAAATTGATTCCGCCCAGAGCCGAGGCGTACTGATCCTGCTTCCCGCCCTTAATACCCAGAAGCCGCTCCATTTCAAAAGCCGCTTCTGCAATTGCCACGGGTTTCTCGTTTTTGAACAACTCGTATCGTATCAGGAACAGGAAGACCACGTTCATAGCCGCCGAAGTCCCCAGTCCGCTGCCGCCTGGCAGGTCTGAACCGTAGGATATGCTTATGCCCGCATTCTGCGATAGAATCCTCCCGGCATCAATTCCTCCTGATTTCCCTTCCCTTATCTCCAGAACACCCTCGACGTGCCTGTTTATGGCCGCATTAAGCACGGCCCCGCCTTCCAGTTCCGCGAAGGGCTGTATATCCGTCCATCCTCCCGCAAAATCAATCCTCACCGGCGCCTTCACTATCAGCTTCATGTTTCCTCCTGCCGCAAACGGCAACCTCTGTCCGGTTCGAGATTAATGATTATCACCCTCTCATTCCGGAGAAAAACTTTTTGTCCTTGCCTTGATATATTTCTTATAGAAAACGGAGAAGAACGGCATAAGAGCAAAAGGAGCCAGAATGCAGATTTTCAGAATTTCATGCAATTCGCAACCTCTTTTTCTCCTCCATATCTCGCGTAAATAGTCTTTAGCGTCCTTCGTATTGCCTTCCATGAGGGATTCCTTGTACAGGGCGCTCAAAGCATACGTTCCGGGATATGTGACATGACTTTTCAGATTCACGGGTAATCTGTTCAATTCATTCTTATTCAACAGTATGAATTGCTCGATATAATCCAGTGTTCCATTCAGCAACTCCTGCCGGTACCTGGCCGTAATCGAACGTGAATGCCTTCTCCAGTATCCCAGTACCTGCGGGATGTAGGCAAATCTGCCGTGCAGCGAGATTTCCATCCATGTCGGATAGTCCACGAGAAAGAGCGCGGGAATCTGTTTAAATCCTCCTATTGTCTGCAGGACTGTCTTCCTGACCATTACCGATTGTGAAATAACGGGTATCCTGCCGTAAAGAAAACTCTTCAGTGCGGAGCCCGGGGGGTCGTTCTTCAGGACTTCCGCAGGGACACCTTTTGATTTATGCCAGACCGTTATCTTTCCGTTCTTATCAAGAGCAACGTCTCCGTGGCAGAGCGCAACGTTTGCGTCGGAGAAAGCCTTCAACTGCAATTCCAGCCTGTATTCCGGCCAGTAGTCATCACCTTCCAGTACCGTTATCAATTCACCCCTGCATATTGCAAGAGATTCATTGTGGGTCAGAGACAGTTTCTCTTTTCCGTAATTCTCCTTATGTCTTACGTATTTTATCCGTTCATCGCCGAGATACCTGCTGATGACTTCCTGTGATTTATCAGTGGAACAATCATCAACAACTATCATCTCCCATCCGGCAAAAGTCTGTTTCAGAACGCTTTCAATACAGCAGGCAATGAATCCTTCATGGTTATACACCGGGACTATTATTGAAACAATCGGTTTCATTTTTTCCGTTTCTTCATGGCATTCTTGAGAAGAAGGTATACCCGGTGAACAATCCGGACTTGTTTGAGGATATACCGCAATCCACACCTGAATCTTGCCAATTTATTGTCCATTCTCATCATATAGACAAGATGTATGTCGCAGTTTATAAATGTGTTCCATGCCGCTCTCTTCTGAAGGACCGCCGTGAAACGGTTATGCAGGCGTATGAGTTTACCCGTTTCCATTCGCGATCTATTGCATCTGCCGGTTATTTCAGGATTCTCGCCGTGCCAGTTCAGCTTCCCGTACTCGCCGGCATTCAATCCGGGACGCACCACGTTCCACAGTTCGGTGCCGGGAATAGGCATCGCTATGGACATGACATAAGCATTTGCCCTCAATTTTCCGGCAAGGCTGAGGGTCTGGTACGCCTCGCTTTCCGTTTCCGTCGGCAGTCCCATCATTAAATTGGCAAAAGTCCTCATCTTTTGCCTGCGGCATATTGCGAATGCCTCTTCTGCCTGCCTGACCGTTGTTCCCTTCTTCATTATCCCGGAGAGTATCCTGTCGGAACCGGATTCAACGCCGAAATCGAGCTGGATACAGCCGCTCTTTTTCATCTCCTTCACAAGGTCTTCCTTCACATTGTCAACCCGCGCAAAACAGCTCCACAACATACCCAGTTCCTTCATCACCCTGCACACTCCCAGCAGATGTCCCGGGTTCACCATCAAAGTATCATCGCAAAAGAAGACTCCCTCTATTCCGTATTTTTCCTTCAAAAACTTCACCTCGCCGTAGATATTCTCCGGGCCGCGAAATCTTATCTTTCTCCCATGGACAAGAGAGGCCCCGCAGAAGGTGCAGTGATACGGACATCCTCTAGAACTTAAAAGGAAAACGCCTTTCAGGGGAAATCCTCTTATAACCCACTCGTGCATCGACGCGTATTGCCGCATATCCACTTTTTCATAAGCGGGCATGGGCATTGAATTGATGTCTTCAATGAGCGGTTGCGGGGGATTATGTATTACCTCGCTTTCCATTCTCCACGAGATTCCCCGGACCCCGGAAATATCCCCGGATGACTCCAGGCTCTTAAGGAGATTCAGCATTGTTTCTTCACCCTCGCCCCTGGCCACAAAATCAATTTCACTGCCTCTCAGAAACAGTTCAGGACATGTTGTAGGCATGGGGCCGCCTGCAACTATCTTGATCTGCTGGTATCTTTTCCTGACAGACCTCGCGAAAGAGAGCACATAATCTACCTCGTTAAGCGCACAGGCAATACCCAGGACGTCAATGTTCAATTCACCGATCTTATTCAGGATCCTATCATCCAGTTCGCGGCAGTCTGAAACAGGCCCTCTCAATCCCAGCAGTTTCTTATTTATGAGATAATTAGTGCAGGAATGTTTATCAAGGAAAGAAGAAATATACATGGGGCCGAGGGGATGATAATGCCCGTCCCACCTTGAGACCGGTTCCATGAGCCCTGCGATCAAACCAGCCATTGTATATTAATGCCTCCTTCGCCTGGCGGCCATAATCTCCGCGTAGAAACCTGCCATTTCTTCCATGTGCACGTCAAATCTCTTCCATGGTTTCATATCCCTCTGCATCCTGGAAATCAAACCCGGTTTCCGGATAAACAATTCCATTTTTC
>CAYQXZ010000115.1:0-6101 GCA_964421645.1 uncultured bacterium | reverse complement strand
GGTATTGCGCGGATACCAACCATTTCAAGGTGGCGCCCGGTGAGCAGTACACTGTAATGGTTCCTACGAGCGACACTGTTGGAGCGCGGAAGTTTGCGGCGGACTTTTTCTATACCTATGCGGACAGTCCGCTTGAGGCGGTAACAGGAGGCATTACGGAGGATGTGGTCAAGAAGCAGCATCTTCTGAACGCCGGGATAACCTGCGGGTTAAGCGACCGGATGCAATTGTCCGTGGTTGTGCCTTATTCCGTGAGCCAGAGCTCGGACAGAACCGGGGTATCGGAAGAGGGATTCGGGGACTTAATAGTGAGTGCGAAGTACAGATTTATAACCCCTGACAGCGAGGGAAATGGCGCAGGATTTGCGATAGCGCCGTACGTACAGCTGCCGACGGGCGACCTTGACGGTTTTCTCGGAATGGACAGTGATTTTGCGGGCGGCATAAGGGCGATATTTGACGGTCGTTCCGCAAAGAACGTTCGTTTCACTTTGAACGTCGGGTACGCTTACCAGGAAAAAGAAGAGCTTGTGCAGATAGAGATTGAACACTCGTTTCTGTTCGGAGCCGGCCTGGCTTATGTATTCCCCAACGATAAGGGATTTATCAGCGGAGAGGTGTACGGGCGCAGCGAGAAGATGTTTGAAGACGAACAGACGCCCGTGGAGGGTATCGTATCCCTGGGCATCAGGCAGGAGAACTTCAGTTTTATCGTGGGTGGCGGAGCCGGTCTCGTGAACGGATACGGCGCCAGCGGATGGCGGCTGTTCACCGGTTTACGACTCGGAATGTAGTTTGATATTCCCCCCCGTCCCTTCCTTTTCCTGCATGGAAAAGGATGAGGCGGGGGGATTTTTTTGGGGGCGGCTTGACTCATGAAATACTTTAGGGAATTCTTATCCATATTTTTCCTGTTCATCCTTTCGTGTTTTCCCGGGAACGCACCGGGCAGGGATTACGTTGAGGGCGAGGTTCTTGTCCGGTTCAAGGAACACGTGAAGAATGTGCATGACAAGGAGACGGTTCGTTTGCGGAATCTCTCCGTGCGTAGAAAATTCAACGTTGTAAAGAATCTCTACCACTTCAGCATCCCTCCGGGAACGGACGTCATTCAGACAGTCCAGGAACTTTCTTCGGATCCCGACATCCTTTCCGCAGAACCCAACTATATCTACAGCGCGCTCATTGTTCCAAATGACGAATTCTTTGAGAACCAGTGGGGGATGTCCATAATAAACGCTCCTCCGGCATGGGATAAAGGAACAGACAGCAGCGGCGTTGTAATTGCTGTTATTGACTCCGGCGTTGACTACAATCATCCTGACCTGTCTGACAATATATGGAAAGACAGCCAGAATAATCCCGGTTATAACGCTATTAAGAATGATAACGACCCCATGGACCAGCACAGTCACGGAACCCACTGCGCGGGAGTCATAGGGGCGATGGGCAACAATGAAATTGGCGTTTGCGGGGTGAACTGGCAGGTGAAGATTATGGTACTGAAGTTTCTTGATGCCTATGGAAACGGTACGCTGGCGGACGCTATCAGGTGCATTGAATACGTTGCTGACAGATATGACGAGGGAGTCAACATTGCCGCGGTAAGCAATTCCTGGGGAGGGAATTCCTATAGTCTGCTCCTTTACAATGCAATAGATGAACTGCGGACTCGAAACGTTCTTTTTGTGGCGGCTGCCGGCAACAATGCCAGGGATGCCGATGCAATGCCCATATATCCTGCTGCTTTTAACCTGCCCAACATCATATCCGTTGCCAGCAGTGAACAGGATGATGACGTTTCCACTTTTTCAAACTACGGCAAGATCTCGGTTGACATAGCGGCCCCCGGCACATCAATTTACAGCACGGTGTTGAGCACAAATCCGAAATCAATATACGACATTAAGAGCGGTACGTCAATGGCAACGCCCTTCGTCGCCGGCGCGGCGGGACTCCTTTCCGCGATGATGGACGTGAGCGATTCCGCACAACTGAAGGAATGGATTCTCCGCGGGGCGGACCGCCTCCACCAGTGGACAAATCTTACGATGACCGGGGGCAGGTTAAATCTCGCCGAGTCACTGCGCATCGCCGGGCTCCCCCCGGAAGTACAGCCCGTGACCGGTTTTACGGCGGCCAGGGAGGCAGGCACCGGATACGTCAACCTATCATGGAATTTTCCTTCCGGTGCACAGGGCGTTGTTATAAGGCGCGGCATGTCCTCGTATCCCGCGAGATGGGATGAAGGCACCGGCATATATGACGGCACCGGGACAAGTTTTCCGGATACCACCGCCTCCCCCGGCACCGCTTACTATTACTCCTGCTGGGCTCACTATATTCTTGACGCCGGGGTGCAGGAGGCAGGGGAGGATAACGCCTCTGCCGCGGCGTATGCCTATACCAATTCGCCTCCTCTCAAGCCGGATTGCGTATTGCCGTCGGACGGCGCCGTGGACGTGGAACTGCCTTTACTCCTTACTGCCACCGGTTTCTACGACCCGGACAACGACGCTCACCGGGCAAGCCGGTGGCAGGTGTCAACCGACGAGGCATTTCGATTTCCTTCAGTTGACAGAACGACTGCCGGAACTACGAACACGACGTTGAATGCGGGTTCACTTGCTTCAAACACAACCTACTACTGGCGTGTACAGTACCAGGATGCAAGCAACGACTGGAGTGAATGGTCGAATTCCTCGGATTTCACCACTGAATCGGCTTCGTCGGAAGGAGGAGGCGGCGGAGGAGGAGGGTGCTTTGTCGCAACCGCCGCATTCGGTTCCCCCTTTGAAGCCCACGTGCGGGTCTTCCGTGAATTCCGGGATAAACGCCTGCTGACGAATCGTGCCGGCAGGATTTTAGTAAGATGGTACTACAGGCACAGTCCGGAATATGCCGCCGTCATATCCCGCAACAGGATGTTGAGGGCGGCTGCAAGGACGGCCCTCATGCCTCTGTATGTTTTTGCCCGCTTTTTTCTATGACCCTGATGTGTTTCCACCCGCCGTGCAGAAACCGGGCAAGGAAAGTGAATCCCAGTATCGTTACATACGCGGTAGCTATGAACCACGCCCAGTATATATTCCCTTTGAGGATTACCACGGCAACGTAGGAAGGCAGTATGAGGATGAACACCGAAACAATTGTAATTATTTTCGTGACGTAGTGCGTGTCCCCGGCGCCCTTCAGCGCCGACAGGAACACGATGTTCATGGTGTCAAAAACCGAATAGAAAGCTACGAACCGCAGAAGCACCACCGCCATTGCGTGTATCTCCGGAAAATTCCCCGGGTGCACTCTCGGAGTAAAAGGCCTGATGAAGATGTCCGGCGCGGCAACATAGAGGAACGCTATGAAACCCATGTAAAGGAAAGTGAGATGAAATCCCGAGTACACGCTTCTCTCCGCGGTGTCCGGGTCGTTCCTGCCAAGGTTCTGACCAACCAGTATGCTCACCGCGATGCCCATGCCTATCATGGGCATGAATGCAAGCGTGTTTATGTTGAATGCGATGTTGGTCGCCGCAAGCGGCATTATCCCCAGTCTGCCCACGAGCAGGAGGAACAGGGAAAAACCCGCCACGTCAACGAACATCTGCATCCCGCTTGGCACCCCGAAGTGCATCAGCCGTTTGAAAAGGTTCAGGTCAAATCCCCGGTTTCTTATTGTGCCGAAGGCAGTGTCGAAGGACTTCCTGTGCAGCATCGTGAGATAGACGATGAGAGTCAGGAAGGCGGATGCAATCGTGGCGAGGCCGGCACCCGCTATCCCCATCTCCGGAAAACCCCACCTGCCGAAAATCATGCAGTAATCCAGCAGGAGGTTTACGGCCGTCTGGAAAAACCCAAGCCGCATGACCGGCCACGGATTCCCTCTTCCGGAGAAGAAACCGGAGAAGGACGATACGGTTATCGCCGGCATCGCTCCAAGGCACAGTATGCGGAAATACGTTATCTCGTATTGCCTTATTGCCTGTTCATGCCCCGCGAAATTGAAAATCGGCGCCGCAAGCGGAATCAGGAGAAGGTTTACCAGTCCGCCTATGATTCCCACGTAAAAGCCCTGCCATACTATTCTGCCTATTTTCTCGAGCTGTCCGGAACCGTGATACTGGGAGACGAAGGTGCTGACAAACGAAGCGGTCCCTATGAAGATGCTGGTCGTCATGAAGCTAAGCAGTCCGGCCGGCATGGAAGCGGCAATCGCCTCCGGCGAATACCATGACAGAAACATCCTGTCCACGAAATACTGGATTGACCAGGCGCTCGTATTCAGTATCAGGGGGAAGGCAAGAACAAGTATCTCCCTGTACCCGCCCCGGTCTGCCCATCTCTCTCTGATAAATGTTCCAACCTGTCCCATCTTCATGTTTTGCACAACCTTGTTTTTCTTTCCTCTCCCTTGAGGGGAGAGGATAAAGGTGAGGGTGAATTGATTTTGCATCGCCCCCAAAAATATGTTATTTTAATACCAACCACCTGTCTTCTGCAAATGAAAGCCACGGTTACGAAGACATAATAACTGGTTTACAGACAGAAGTCTTTTTCTCAAAAGAGGACAACAATGGGTATGAAAAAAGTCTATGTTATCGGAGACAGCATCTCAATTCATTACGGCCCGTACCTTGAAAAATACCTGAAGGGGTTCATGTCATATGCCCGCAAGGAGGGTGTTGAGCAGTCTCTTCAGAACCTGGATATTCCCCAGGGCGCCAACGGCGGAGATTCTTCAAATGTTCTTGCATACCTTGAGTATAAACTGAAATCAGGCGGCATTGATGCGGACGTACTGCTTTTGAACTGCGGCATGCATGATATAAAGACAGACCCTGTAAGACATACAAGGCAGGTCAGTCTTGAGAAGTACGAAGAGAACCTGAAGAAGATCCTTCCCGTCGTTGATAAGCTGAAGGTCCGGCTTGTGTGGATACGCACTGCCCCCTTTGACGAGAAAGTACATAATACCGAAGGCATGAAATTCTTCCGTTTTTCAGCGGACGGCATAAACTACAATGCCGTCGCCGACAGGGTCATGCGGTCCAACAATATCCCGGTGATTGACCTTTACACCTTCACGGTGAACCTGGGAGATAACCTCTATTGCGACCACGCACATTTTCACGAGCATATCCGTGAAAAACAGGGGGCTTTCATAGCCGGCTGGCTGACAGCATATGTGAAGATTGCCGCTATATAATCATTGCAAATGAAAAAGACTTCCCTTTACGGTGCGCATGAGAAAGCCGGGGCAAGGTTTGTTGACTTTGCCGGCTGGACGATGCCCCTGCAGTACGAGGGTATCGTGAAGGAGCACCTGTGGTGCAGGCAGAGCTGTTCAATCTTTGACACCTCGCACATGGCGAAGTTTTCAATAAAGGGCCCTGGCGCCGCCGCGGAACTCGGGCATCTCATAACCGCCGACCCGGGCAAGGTCAAACAGGGCAGGTGCCGCTACTGTTTCATCCTGAACGAAAAGGGCGGGATAATTGACGATGCGGTTGTCTACGCCTGCGGGTATGAAGATTACATGCTGGTGGTCAACGCCGGCACAAAGGAGAAGGATTTCAAACAGATTTCCTCCGGGATAAGGAATTCTGTACTGACCGATGAGGACGGTCGCCTGGACAAGATAGACGTGCAGGGACCGCTATCCGATAAGGTTTTGCAGGCGGTTTTAGGCGTGGACGTTTCAGGGCTCTCTTTCTATTCGTTCGGAACTTACAGCATACTCGGTGCGGACTGCACCGTCAGCCACAGCGGATATACCGGCGGAAAGGGTTATGAGCTGTACACGGAAAAGCATAGGACCGTGGAGGTCTGGAACGCCCTGCTGCAGGACGAAAGGGTGAAGCCGGCAGGTCTGGGCGCAAGGGATACCCTGCGTCTTGAGGCAGGCCTTCCCCTTTACGGGCAGGACCTTGATGAGGATACGACGCCTGTTGAGGCGGGCATGGAAAAGTTCGTGGACTTCTCGCACGAATTCACCGGCAGGGATGCGCTCAAGGGAAGAAAACCGGCAAAGAAGATGGTCTTCCTCCTTTCCCTGACCAGGCAAGCACCGAGGCACGGCTACGAAATCTTCATAGACGGCGAGAG
>CAYQXZ010000114.1:0-6133 GCA_964421645.1 uncultured bacterium | reverse complement strand
GGGTAAGGTTGTTCTGTTTGCTGCGGTAATCGTTAATCGCCGCTTTTAATCCATCCTCCGCGAGAAGAGAGCAGTGTTTTTTGACAGGAGGAAGCCCGCCCAGAAAATCCACCACTTCTTTATTGGATATCTTCAGCGCTTCATCAATCTTTTTCCCTTTCGCCAGTTCCGTGACTACGGATGAAGTTGCTATCGCCGCCCCGCATCCGAAGGTCTCAAATTTTATGTCTTCTATGATATCGTCCTTAACCTTTATGTATATCTTCATTACATCACCGCAGTTATGCAGGGAAAATCCTTCCGAAACGAAAGAATGGGATTTTTCCACTTCCAGATTGTAAACATGGCCGGAATATGAAGACTCTTCTACTCCTGTGATGGGAGTAAACATAAAAGCCTTATCAAACCAATCATCGACGGATTTAAAAGATTTCGGAACATAAGATATCTGCATCAAGTCACTCATCCTTTGCAGGGAATCTCTCTGTCCTATATGAATTCTATAGCTTTCCCTGTGATTAACCCCGTCCGTTTGTTTCGCCCTTTCTTTATAAAGGGAAACAGCAATCTGCTGTCTGAGCAGTAGAATTTTTATCTGGTTTGCAAGAACAGGGGAAATTGTCGAATAGCCGAATCTTGAGCCGTCTCTCTCAAGATTGTAATAGCCGTCTCCTCTGAACAACCCCACTAACAATTGTTTCTGTTCTTCAGGAGGAAGGTTCATAATGCTTTCGGGTATTTTTTTGTTAAGAGCTCCCTCGCCAAACAATGTTTTAAAATAGCGAGTCAGGGAGCTGCTGTATACGTAGAGGCTCATCGTCTTTCTTTCCGGAATCCTTTTTATCGAGGACGGCAGGTTGAACATTCTTTCCACAATCTCTTTTATCTCCATAACAAATGGCTCTTCTTTAATGTGGAAAGTAAATACAATATGTGTGTTACATGGTCTTTCTCTGCAGCAACCTTCAGAGAGATAATACCCTACTAGTCTCAAAAAATTCTTGTCCATTAAGATTCTTTGCGGCAGTTCTCTGCTTTTGAAATCATATTTTTTCTTTGTTACTTCAATATCCAGATATTGGTGTCTTGTTGCCGGCGTGAAAATTGGATATGGAATAATATCACCCTTTTTTAGTTCTCCTGCATGCTGCCACATAGATGGGAGTTCTTTTTTGTTTTTTGTCCTTTTGAATTTATTTTTTTCGGGAACTTGTATTCCCAACAAAATATGGTCGGGCGTTGTTGTGATTTTCCCGAGCTTGTTCTTGAAAGTCAAAACAGGTCCTTTGTAATATCTTACTGCAACCTTGCTAACCTTATTATAAAAACCGAGGTGTGTCAGCACATTCATCCCCGGCTCCAATTTCTTTATTTGAGAAATACCTCCTTCTACATGTATTATTGACTCAGGTGCTATGCAAATGGGATTACCAACGGTACCTACACCGTCCGGGTTTTCAATCCTGCCCATGTTCTTGGGATTCCTGAAGTATTCGCATACCTTGTCCGTGTATTCCATTTTTTCACCTTTACCCCGAACTCTCTAAAAAGCGTGAGATGTTAGATGTGAAATGTGAAACGGAATTGCTTTTTACGTCTCACGTCTTACTTTTCACGTTTCACTCTCCTTTTAAGTTCCATTCAGCCATTTTCATAAAAGATGGCACGATTTCATAATTGGAGAAAAAGAGAAAACCTCGTAACTCCTTGACACATATAGCAAAAGACCTCTTCTGACAAACCTGTCGCACTGGACTCAATATCCAGTGCTGTGAAAAATCGTCTTCCGATAAAAAGTCTAAACGGCGGAAAGCGTTGTGGGAGAAGGAGTTGCGAGGGGGGGGAGTTGAACCCCCATGCCTTGCGGCACTGGATCCTAAGTCCAAAAGTGTTAATTTCCAACCTGAGGTTTTCCTCTGCCCTAACCATACGCAAGTCCTTATTAGACAAAGAGATAAACTGACTGACAGGGGTGTTATATTTTCAGTCCCAAAATGCCCTTTTTTCACGTTACTGCCACCCTGCTGCCACCCATTTTCACCCTCTTTTTCCCCTCTTAAATCCTTGCCAATCAAAGACTTTTATTACAACTACACATAGCGGGAAATCTCCCTCATCAGGATTTCATGAAAATCGCGGATAATCTTTTGCTGGTCAGAAGGAAGAAAATCCCTCAGTTCTTTGTCGACTGATAATTTCTCCTTCTCAAGCCTGCGTTTAATTCCCCTGAGAGATTTTCGTTGTTCAACCGATACAAGTCCTTTCCTGAGCAGAAAATATACATCGTAATAATCCCGGGGTTTTGCCCGGCTTAAAACAGCCGCCAGTTTTTCCTCAATCAGGTCTGTCCGTGGAAGAATTGCAACTGTATAGGGCTGTAGAAAATCGCCTGCAATTAATACGGGTTCTCCTTTGACTTCAGTTTTTTTGCGTAACGAAACCTCAAGAAGTATCCGCGTCCGGTAACCGGAAAACACCAAATCAAGCACCCCGATATATCCTCCGGAAGTTTTCTTGCTCTCTGATACATCAATGGTTATACCCGTTCTGTCAACCTTGTCCATGACATTGACCAACAGCGTCTCCAGTATCTCAAGATTTATTCCGAATCCTGAGAAATCAAGGTCTTCGGAGAACCGTGGGCTCTGGAAAACAATCCGCAGGGCAGTCCCCCCTTTGAAAAGAACCCGTTCCGATTTTTTTTCTTGATAGAAAAATGAAAGAAATAGATGCTGAACATACTCTCTGGCAATGTTTATATCCGTAGTCTTATACTGCAATGCCATCTTTCTTATTGTTTCCCGGTTAAGCATGTATCTCCTCCACCAGACTGTCCAGACCCTTATTATTGAACAATTCAGCATAACGGAGTATCTTCTTTTTATTAAGGCCGGAAATATCAATTCTTTCATTTAATTCATATATTTTTCTGCTGACGAAATAAAGATAATCAACCATCGCCTTCTCTTTATCCGCAATAAGCACGGTCTTCCCGTCAAATTTCTCCGGCGCGTACCCGGTAAAAGCAGATATTTTTATCCTGTGATAACGGAATTCCTTTTCCAACGTTTGAAACAGTGCTGTCGGACGTGTTGTTACCGAAGTGACGGCATAAACAGTTTCGGGAATGATATGATAATATGCAAGCGCAAAAGTGAGGGAGATATACGAAGGACGATAAAGCGCATTGGCTATCTCCGCTTCTGAAGGAACCCTGCTATTTAATGCATAAAGATTGTTGCGCAACTTTACAATAGCTCCTTTCTTGACATATCTGGTCAGAAAAAACCGCACGGATATTTCCGTAACCCCCAGTATCCGTTTCAAATCAACCGGAGAGAAAATTATTGCCCCCGAATCCCTTATCTTTCTTTCAGCCCCAATCCAATTTAATAATTTAGCCATATTGCTAAATATTTTAATCGTTATCCCGTCTTCTGTCAAGTGCGTTTTCTTTAGATGCCAATTTCACTCTTCTATCGTGAAAATTCAGTGAACCCCGTATTGTCATTGCGAGCCGTATTGAGGCGAAGCAATCCGACGCCTTTTGTCGTTGCGAGGCGTATTTTGCCGTGGCAATCTCATCCTTAATCTCCTATTCTGACATCGGATTGCCGCGTCGCTTAGCTCCTCGCAATGACGTGGTTGACTGACCTTTCACCTTCTATCTGTCTCTGAAATCCTTCCAAGCATACCGCCCTTGATACCCCGAGGAAAACCTATCCTGCCTTTGTCTGCCTCTTCGGATAGGTTGCTGGCTTCGCCACTCAGTGACAGGCTCGCCTTTCCTTGTTAACGGTTGACGAGGCTACATGTAGGTTCACTTTCGTTACGGTCTGCTCGTTTGTCTTCCCCGCCTTGCGGAGTTTGTCGGGTGGCTTCAGCAGTATGGATTACTTTGAAAACCTTTTCACCCCTCACCTTTTATTCCTCTCCCCTATATTGTAGCGGTGGGATTTATCCCACGTCTGGGGAGAGAGGAGGGTGAGGGGGGATTTTCAGCTGATTGCCCTCATCCATTATCCGGCATGTGCTTTTTGACCAGCCCGAGCAGTTCCTTCGGCATAAAAGGCTTCAGCAGGTATCCGTCGGCGCCGGTATCCTTGACAGCTTGCGGTACGTTATTCTCTTCCCCTGCGGTAAACAGGATGACCGGAATATGGCTGGTCAGGTTGTCCGCTTTCAACTCACGGCACACCTGGTAGCCGTCCTTTCCCGGCATTATCAGGTCAAGGAAAACCATGCACGGCATCTCCCTGCGGATAAGGTTCAGTCCCTGTTCCCCATCAATTGCGGTCAGCACCCGGTAGCCCATCTTCTTGAGACGGAAAACGGACACGATAAGGATATCCGGTTCATCGTCTATAAAAACAATCGTCTGCTTATTCATTATTCAGGTTCCCCTTTGTGTTGATTGGAAAATGAAGGCGGACAACGATTCCGCCGGCAGCGCTTTCGGCGCTGATGTGGCCGCCGTGACGGCGCATCGTTTCACGGCAGATGGCTGTTTCAAGAAAAAACTCGCTGGCAATCCGGCTTACGCGGTAAGAAACGGCGGTCTCCTGCGTAAAGTATGCCAGATCCTGGGGGTCAAGGGTGGTCGAGGAGGTTTCCACTGACAGGAAGAAGGTCTTCTCTTCACGTCCGTCAGCAAGGATGACCGGACCGTGCGGTGTGAAGTTCAGGATTACCTGGCCAAGCAGGCTGTACGCCAAGATGACTTTTTCCCGGTCCACCCTGACTTTGTGCAGGTTTTCCGCGTGCCGGATTTCCACATGCAGTTTTTTGAGCAATGACAGCCGGGTCAGGTCGAAAAAGATTACATCAAGGATTTCTTTAAGGTCCGTGTCGCGAAAAAAGAAATCTTCCAGTCCGCCGGTTAACTTCTGCAGTATAATAATGCGGGATACCGCTTTGTCTATCCGCTCGATGTTGCGTCGTATTACCTCCAGCATATCTTTTTGCTCGCGGGTAAGCCCTGCGGACATTTCTTCCATCAGGATACCGATGCCTTCGCGTACCGGGGTCATGGGAGTTTTTAACTGGTGCGCGGCCAGCCCGAGGAAATCTTTTTTTAACTGGCGCGCCTGTTCGGCTTCCTGATGTGCCTGGCGTAGTGTTCTTTCTGTTTCCAGGCTGTGCAGGAGCATTGCGACATCGATGGCTATGTCAGCCAGCAATTGCTGTTCGTCACTGCCCGCTTTTTCTGCCGGCAGGTGCACGTTGAGTACTCCGTAAACGCGGCCGGCGAATTCAATACGCACGGTTATACCGGCAGTCTGTCCGAAAATAGAAGCCAGCAGACAGTCACCGCACAATTCCAGTGGGTTGGGGATAAATATAACACCTGGCAATTGCAGGGACTTGCGCGCACAGTAGCACAGTTCCCCCAATCGCAGGCTTTCTTCCATCGGCAGGATGCCCAGCCCCGATTCCGCAAAGCTATGCGCCTTATTCTCCCCGTTGAATAATGCCAGCCAGGCACAATTGTAGCCGCGTCCGCGTACCAGGTCCACGCAGACTTTAGAAAGGAAGCGTTGCTGGTTTTTTTCCCGGCTGGCCAGTTCCTTAATATTCCGTATGGATTCCAGCAGTATCTTTAACTGGAGGACCTGTTTTTCAACCTGGACCAACCTGCTCTGGTCCAAAATCACCAGTGCCATGCGCAGATTATCTCCCGGCAGAGTGCAAGGCAACAGGCTGACCGGGACCTCGGCGCCGCGCAACGTCTTCAGTGTCGCACGCTGCGGATATTCCGACTCTTTTTGAGTGCACAGGCGGCGGCAGAAATCTTTTTCTTGTCGCGGAAAAAAATCATTGACCTTGCGTCCGACCATCTCTGCGGATGAACCTCCCAGCAGGCGTTCGGCCGGCATGTTTGCCCATGCTATCACCATGTCTTCCTGCTCCAATACCAGCAGGGGCAGGGGCAACCGGGCAGGGAAATCGCCATCAAAAATTTCGTTATTCTTTTTCATTGTTTGCATGGTCAGGCACCGCTGGAGTGCCGATTTCTTTCAGTGAGCGCGGCGAGAGAAAAAAACGGGAAAAGCTGGTGTTAATTCCCAGGTTATGTACGCCGCGGCGGTCAGACGCTCCGACATGAAACCTGACAAGGGAAACACCTCTAAGC
>CAYQXZ010000113.1:0-6267 GCA_964421645.1 uncultured bacterium | reverse complement strand
CATACCTTGCGGGAGACTGGAAAACCGTAAAATCATAACCGTGGTACCACAGTCCGGCAACGAGCAGGGCCATCTCCTCTTCGGAAGCGTTCCACTGCCCGTGAAAATCCCCGAAAAATATCCTGCATCTTCCAATCTCTATCATTTCGGATTTTTCCGTTCAGCCGGCAATTGCCGCGGGGCTAAATCTTCCATCCTGCTGTATTCAATCTCACTTCTCTGCCGGTTCTGGCAGACTCATATGCCGCAAGTATAACCATAACGTCCCGCATCCCCTCAACTGCACCGGGATACGGTTCCCTGTTTTCTTCTATCGCTCTGACAAGTTCCCTGTAATGAAGCTGATATGGATTCAGCCCTTCGCCAGGCATCTCCGGATATTCGGTACGGCCGTCCTTGTGCACGACATTCAATTTACCGGACAGGTTGATGATGCCATTCTCAAAATTGAAATGGAAGCACCTTTCCATGTCCGGGCTTGCTTTGTAGTATCCCAAGTCTTCAAGAATGAAAGCCGCGCCCCCGGCATACCTGATAAAAACAGTCCCGTGTGCATCTACCCTGTACTTTTTCTTATCGGGATTGACGACGGATGCTTTGACCTCTGTCTCTTTTTTCCCGAGAACCGCGCGCGTGGCCGCTATCCTGTGGACGCCGACGTTCATCAGCTGCCCGCCTCCGGATTTCTTCGGGTCAAGAAACCATGCCGGTCTTTCGGGACCGAAATAAAAATCCTTGTAGTTTATACAGGCGCCGCTTATGAAAGATCCCATCTTGCCGGATTGAACAATTTCGCACGCCTTCCTGATTTTCGGTTCGTAATAGGCGCTGTCAGCAATCATAATTTTTACATCCTTCCGCCCTGCCGCCTCCTGCAAATCCCTGCATTCCTTCATGGATACGGCAAAAGGTTTCTCCATCACGAGATGGCATCCCTTTTCAAGAGCGGTCATCCCTGCTTTATAATGGAGGTAGTGCGGCAGGCAGACAACGGCAACGTCAACGCCATCGTTCAAAAGGTCCCTGTAGTCCACAAATCCCCTGACTGCGTTTAAACGGCAGAAATCTCCAAGCAGTTTCCTGTTCACGTCGCACGCGGAGTGCAGCACGACACCTTCTGTCTGCCTGATTGCGTCGGCGTGCAGGGACGAAATTGCGCCCAGCCCGATAAGTCCTGCCCGCAGGTTTTTCATAAACCTTCCGTTTTCTCCCTTATTTTTTTGTAAAACAGCCCGGCGATAAATTCAGGTTCAAGGCCCTTCAATGCCGGAGTTATCACGCTTACGTATCCATTATAGCCGATTTTTTTCAGGCCCGAAAAAACCGTATTGAAATCAGGGCCGCCGGGTGTGTCTATCGCTTCCTGCGAATAATAACGTCCGTCAAACTCAAAAGCCCCTTCTGATTTCTCCGTTTCAACGATGTACTGGACAAGCACGCAGAAGATCCTGTCATTGAGTTTCCTCATGGACTCAATTCCATATCCGCTGCCGCTGATAAAAAGATGGCACGGGTCGTAAAGAACGCCGAAGTTGCTACTGTTGACTTCCTGCAGTAAAGCCAGTGTTTTTTTTATCGTCGCCGCAGGAGTATTTACATGGTTATTCGTTCCGGCTCGTATCCCATAGCCTGATGCAATCTCTGCACATTTCCTTATTTTTCCGGGATCCCCGCCGGTCTTTATGAGCGGGCAATTGAAAGCTTTTACCAGGTCAAGAAACCTCTTGAGCACATCAGTATTTTCAAGGATTGGATAGCCTCTTGCCTCCATGCAGCCGACGATTAATCCTTTATCCGAAAGTATCCTGGAGTATTCGGCTATCCTGCTTTTCTCCGTGTCAATGGAGACCTGGCTGGTTCTTAACTCAACTCCGTCGTACCCGATTTTAGATGCAACTTCGGCAAACCTGCGAAAAGGTATATTCTCTTTGTAATTCTTCTCAAAGAGCCTTCCGGAAAGAATTATCTTGCTGGCCATTTCAGGTATCTTCACTTTATAGTGCCGGGCACATCCTCCTCACGCGAACTTATGTAATCCGGAATTTTCTGTATCGTGAGATGATTCACCCTCATGAACATTGAACGCTCAATTCTCCATATTCCTTCACCCCTGCCCTTGAGCGTGTAGATTCTGTCAGCGCCCGCACGGTCCCAGAAAATTTCATCCGCGATATTTCCATCGGGATAATAGAGAACCGCACCGCCCGGCCGTTCTCTCTTTCTTGACTGGACTGTTACGGTAAAATCCGTTTCCCCGGGCACGTAAAAATATGCGGGATTGACCGGCAGCATATGGTCATCGGCTTTTACGGCGATCTTATCAAGAGAGGTGCTTACAGAAAAAGAGGAGTAGAGTTCGTCAACAACATTTATGATGATTTTATAGATGCCCTTTTGTCCGTCTTTCTTAACCTGCCAGGTGTAAAGTCTGGAATACGGCTTGTTTATGGTCTCGTCTATCACAGTTTTGCCCGACGGGTCTATGACCTTTACGTTCCCGAAATGCGGTACCTCAAGGCGCGGGTCGCTGGTTTTCCTTTTTCCGTCAGGCATTACGCGCCCTTCCCACCATCCGTCTATCAATCCCCGCCCCAGCTGCCCGAAACGGAAAGCTGTCAGGCGGTAAACCGATACTGTGAAATCGCGGTCGGTGTCGTCAAGAACTACAGCCTCCGCGGTAAGCGGCGGCTTGTTGAATTCCGTAACCACGGGCAGGAAAGACCTGTCCGAAGGTTCTTTGATGCCGAGTTCCTTCATTGCTTTCAGGAAGGGCGGAGAACACCAGTATATGGTGGGATCGCTGATGTTGTTCAATATGAAAAAATAGAGAAAATCCACAAAATCACGTATATACTTCTCGTCTCCGGTAAGCCGGTATAGATCAGGAAAAACATCAAGCAGATACACACGCGCATCAGCGTAGTAGAGACAGAATTCAGGCAGTTTTTCGCCGGGCTTGTACCTGATTCCCTCAAGCATGTAATTCCCGCCTTCCTTGAGAAGCTCTATGGCTGCAGGATCGTTTGTTGTCTTACAGTAATCGCGAATGCTTGAAAGAATAATTTCCCCTCCTCCGAATTTCCCGGTCCCTATCGCCCCTTTCCAGTAATGCCAGAAATTCACCAGTCTGGCGGCCGCCTGCAGGTATTTCGGATCACGGGTTATCTCGTAAATGCTGCAGAGATTTTTAAGCGGCCATGCGAAATCCCTTGCCAGTATTATGTCTTCCTTGAAATTCTCTTTTATGCCGTAAACGGCGGAATCTCCGTGCAGTATCGCACAGTCGCGCAGCCACTCGTTTCCGGTCAGGAGATACAGGTTAATTGCGCCCGTATACCAGTTATGTCCTCCAATGAAAGAATGCAGGTATACCATGTCTGTTTTTGTAACGTCGCCAGGCATGGCAACGTGATACGGGCGGTGACCGTAGACCGCTCCCAGGTACTTCGGGGAATCCGGTGCATGGTACGTGTCAATGTCCACGTAGTGCGAGCTCTGCTGTCTCGCGATGGAAAAATATTCCTTTCTGCCCGTTCTTAAAAACTGCCTTATGAAAACGTTATCCGAGGAGGTCTCAAGGTTCCACCAGAAATCGGGATTATCCGTCCAGAAATCTCCGAAGTCTCTCATGCCGTACTGGGCGCCGAACCTTCGGCTGCAGTCAATGAAATCGTATTTCCATTCTTCCGCGGCTCTTTCATACACGGGAAACCGTTCCGTGTCAACGGGGAGAAAATCTCCGAAAACTCCTGTGTCGCAGTACCACGCCGGGGAAGCAATAACCAGGGGCTCGTTGAGGAAATCGCAGACCATGTCGGGATTTTCAAAATCAAACATGAGAGAATGTGTCTTTGCCATGCCGTGATAAAAGTAATACCGGGGAGAGTTTTCCTTGTTCTCCGGAGGCAGGGAAAGATATATTTGAAGTCGGTCCCCGGCAAACGCTGCTTTCTTGGGATTGTTCTGCCATGCTTCAAACAAACCCACGGTTGCAGTGCCGTTTTTTCCTCCCAGGGAAAGGTATCCGTCAAACTTCTGGTTCTCATATACGGTCTGCCCGTTATGTCTGATAACGTAAGGATAGATGAGTCTGTTATTCCTGTATTCGGCAACATCCTGGTAAAGCTCGGATTTGTCATCTGACAGGCTCCCGGAAAAGGAATTGCCGAGACCCGCATGAAAAGTCTGATAATTTCCCTCCCAGCGGTTTTCCAGCCATATCGCCGGATAGTTTTTCTGCGTCTCCCCCGAGTTATTCACGAAGGTGAACATGCTCCTGAAGTTCTTCTTGCCCCGCATGAAGTAAAACCGGCAGGTATAAAGATAAATGTCTTTACCCTCGAGCGAAGTGAACGCCCCCGTTATTTTTATGACGGTGAAGAGATCCCCGTTTTCTTCCACCTCAACACCTTTGTTTGCTCCGGCGAGCATCTTGCCGTCCTTGCCTTCCATGAAAGCTTGCATCCCGTTGGCGCCAAGAATGCTCCTGTTTTTGCCTCCGTCCCGGATTGAGATACTATCTACCAGACTGTCGCCATTCTTTTTGAAGGTTGCTTCCATTCCGCCTGTATCCACGGTTATACGGCCGTCCTTTTCAATCGCAAGAAGCGGTAATTGTTTTTGAGGAGTTGTGGAACGCCTTTCAATTTTAAGACTGTACGATGTCCTGCCGGTAATGTCCGCGGGAAACTGGACGAGAACCACCTTCAGCGAACCGTCAGGCCAGTATGACAGTATCCTCGGCTGGAATTCGGTCTGCCTGTCACCTGCATAAAGCTTGAGCTGTTCAATGTTATTCAGGACTCCCTGCCCAAAAGGTATTCCAGTTCTTACCGGATAGGAAGAGCTTTTTCCTTTTGCCGTGATTGAAAGCGGTATCTCCATATCTCTCCCGGATATCGCCTTTTTTTCAGGCGGGTACACCTTGCCCTCTACCATGGCGCTCCGGCAGTCAGCCGGCATTCCGTCTTTCACGCGGAGATTCGCAAAGGAGACCTCACCCCTTCTGTAAAAACCCGGGGAACCGAAACGGGCGCTCGCAGCCTGCTGAACTATGAGATAAACGTCGGTAACCGGACTGTCCAGGATTTCATTTTTCCCCGGGGCTGTCTTTTTCATCTCGCCGAGCTTGACGGGTATTGTCCTCCATGAATTCTCCCATGTGAGCGGGAAAGGTCTGCTTTCATATGTCGTTCCGTCCGCATCGGCGATACGCAGGTAAAACATGTGTTCGGTATTCACCCTGTTATTGATATCTATCCGCCATACGGGGCAGCACGAGAAATCTGCCGTGACTTTCCGCTGTAATGCAATTATGCTGTCCCTGTTGCCGTAATAAGTCGCCTGCGGAAACTCATACCGGAAAACCATTGATTTATCGCCTGCCGAAAGAACGTTTTCAAGACCTTCCGACGGTGCAACTATCTTCCATTGTCCGGCATCTCCAAAATCATCCACAACATGAAAGTCCTCCCCGGAAGCGCCGGCAACGGCAAAAGCAAGAAGGATTCCCGCAAGGGAAAAAACAGACACCCTGTTTGAAATGGACATTATGCGTCTCCTGTCTTGTTGAGATTGTTACGGCCGCGGCTCAATCATTTTATTTGTAATCTGGGAATAGAGAATCCATCCTGCATGGCCGTCCATGTAAAGTATGTTTGTTCCGTCGGAATGCGGCTTGTATATCCGGTTACGGTTATCAGCCGCCGACGTGTACTCGTAGTTACCGTCGGAAATCCATATCGTCTCTGTGAGACGGGGGAAATTCACATTGGTATATTTCACCGGGACAGTTTTGGCATAGGTTGCTGAATTAAACGAGTATGACGTACCGTTCCAGTACATCGCCATGGACTGATAATAACTCATCGTATAGAATCTCACCCCGTTGAAAGCTGAACCCTTTTGTGAACGGCACCGCAATACCCCGGTGGTTCTGTAATTGGGATAATAGGTGACGTGCATGTAATTATGGTCTCCGCCCGATGTTGAAAAAATACTCGTTGTTGCATTGTCCGATATCCGCGGAAGACTTCCCGGAGGCGAATAGCCTTCCCAGTCCGACACATACATCATCATGTATATCCCCAGCTGCTTGAGATTGCTCAAACATACTGCCGCCCTTGCACGTTCCCTTGCCTGCGACAGCGCCGGAAGCAGCATCGCTGCAAGTATTGCTATTATCGCCACCACGACCAGCAACTCTATTAAAGTGAAACCTGTCCTTCTGTGCACGATGAATCCACGGTCCGCCAACGATTTGCGGCG
>CAYQXZ010000112.1:0-6270 GCA_964421645.1 uncultured bacterium | reverse complement strand
ATGTGCGGTTTTCCCTTTATTATAGAGGAGAAACGGCCTTCTGTCCATATGTTTTATCATCTTCATTTGGAGGATACAGGTTGAATAAATCAATTAAAGGAAGAAGTATGGTCTATAAGAACAAGTTTGAAACAATACGGGATGAACTGAAGAAGGACATCCACCAGGGAATCTATGGGCCCGGGGAACGTCTGCCAACCGAAGTCGAACTTACCGCAAAATATGGAGTCAACCAAGGCACAATCAACAAGGTTGTTTCTGCTCTTGCATCTGAAGGCCTGGTTGCGAGGAAGCCCAGAACAGGCAGTGTCGTACTCGATGTTGAAAACAGAAAAGTTGCCACCAGGCTGGCGGTTTGCGTTGTCCGGAGTCACGGGCATTTATTCGCCAGGATGTTTACCATGCTTACCCGGGCGATTCAGGATTCGCACTGTTTTCCGCTGCTTGTGGACATCGGTGAATATGAAAGCAGGGAAGAAACAGAACAGTACATTGGCGCGCATCTTGCGCAGGCAGTGGATTCCTCCCCTGAATTTGTCGTTGTTGACGGGATGGCCTATTTTCCCTTTGAGTTTTTCAAGAAGTTGAAACCTGAACCGCGCAACCTTGTTTTCATAAACAGGTGCGAGAGCCCGATTTCTTTCAACGCCACCTACATTCTCTCGGACTATGAAAGGGGCGGTTACCTTGGGGCAGAATATCTTCTGAAGGAAGGACACAGGAACATTCTTGTTTCGACCATGTTGTGCCGTCCTTACAGCTTGAGCGAGATGAGAATATCAGGTGTGAAACGGGCGTTTGCCGACTACGGCCTCGAATTTTCAGAGTCAAACCTGCTGGTTGCCGGGAACTTTGCGGGGATGGAGAAGGAGCTGACGAAAAGATTTTCCGGGAAGAACAGTCCCACAGCCGTGTTTGCTTTCTCGGACAGCGAAGCCAGAGACGTTCAGAAAATCCTCGAAAGAGAAAGTATATTCTTCGGCAGGGACTATGATATGGTCGGATATTTCAACACTCCATGGGCTGTGGAGATTGAACCAAAGATGACTTCGGTTTCAATCAATGAAGAAGGAATTATGGATGTATTTTCAAAGGTGATTGCAGAGAGGACTTTCCCTAAAGAAGAGATAAAGATTGATCCTGAACTTGTAGTCAGGAATTCCGAGGAACGTTTCCAAAAGACCGTTGTCGCGGGCAATAAAGGAGGGGAAGATGCATAAGGGAAGAAAGGCAGGCTCGACGGCTGGCTTTACCCTGATAGAACTGTTGGTGGTGGTGGCAATAATAGCAATACTGGCGGCGATGCTCCTGCCGGCATTATCTCGCGCAAGAGAGAGAGCCAGGCAGGCTACGTGCATAAACAATCTTAAACAGACCGGTCTGGCGCTGTTTCTGTATGCACAGGACTACGAGGAACTCTTCCCCTGTGCGTACCAGGCAGGAGACGTCGTTCCACAGTGGCATTATAAACTATCCTACGGAAGGTATGTTCCGTGGACACAGCAGACCACCGCAGGCAAGGTGAGTTTGTTTGTGTGTCCTTCTTCACCGCCTTACGGAAGATGGAAAGGCGGCAGTTACACATATGGATTACGCTGGGTATCGGACACCTATCACTATTCCTTGAAGAGGGTACAAAATCACACCAGACAATGGATTGTTGCCGATAGTCTCTATGCGTCAGGTGCCGCTCCATGGTATCAGAGTTATGTCATCCGTTCAGGGTCAACCAGGTATGAATGTGCATATACCCTGCATTCCGGGCTTGCCAATACGCTCTTTATGGACGGACACGTGGAAGCGAAGGAGAAAGACTTCTTCGTCCAGGACGGATACAGGGTATATGACGGGAAAAGCGTTTATTAAAACGACGGGGGTGCGACATGAAAACGTTGGCTCTGCTTTTAATGGGATTTCTGTTGAGCGTCAATGGTTTTTCACAAACTGCACAGGAGCCTGTTTTTGCCGAAACATTTGACGGTGAACAGTCGGAAGGCCTGGACGGAAAGGCTCTTCTCACAGGGGTATCCGTTAAAGAAGACGGGAAGAAACAGGGGACATTCAAATCATATAAGGCCGATGGCAAAATCAGTGTTGATAAAGGAACGGTGTCCATGTGGATAAAACCTGTTGACTGGAAACCCGGAGACGGCAACGTCCATCTATTCTTTGAGGCAAGGGGAGAGAATTCCCGGTTTTTGATATACAAATATGCCTCGAAAAGCAACCCCCTGGGTTTCATATTCGGTCCGCTGAAAGAGGTGGAGGGAAAGCCGCAGTGGACGATGGTGAACGCCCTGATCAATGACTGGAAACCCGGAGAGTGGCATTTTGTGGCATGCACCTGGGATGGAAAGGAAGGCAGGCTCTACTTGGACGGGGAGCTGAAGTCAGTTGCACCGATAAAGAATTTTCCTGAAACACCTTTCACATCCTTCTATGCGGGCGGATACTATCCTGAAAGATGGACCGGAACGAAAGGCATGACGGTGCTGGATGAGTTGAAGATATTCGCCGAACCGCTCACTCTCGAACAGATTCATGAAGAATGGAAAAAGCACAGGGATAAGCTGAATGCGGTGGACAGCGCGGCGCTTTTTTTTTGCGCAGGGCTGACGGATAAACCTCCGCTGGTTGATGGAAATATCGGGAATGAGGAATATTCTCTAAAGACAACAGGTTTCCTTGGAATATGGGACCGGAAGGTTTCCTCTGAACAGAGTTTCGCATACCTGTCCCGGGACAACGCAAATCTTTATGTCGGTGTAAGTACGCCGGTTTTCGGTAATCTTGCTGCAAACGTCCACGGCAGGGACGACGTCAATATATGGCAGGACGATTCTATAGAACTGCACCTTACCGCCGGTAAAAACAGATTTCAGTTTATCTTCAATTCCATAGGAACCCTTTATGACTCTATGAATGATGAGAGCGGGTGGAATTCAAATTTCAAGTATGTCAACAAAGTCAAAGACGATGTTTGGGTGCTTGAAGCAGCGATACCTTTTGAGCAACTGAAGGTCCCTTCTCCTGCAGAAGGCGACGTATGGCGGCTTAACATATGCCGGACATTCGCTTCCTCCGGTGCCTATACCTCGCTGTCTCCGGTAAGGAGACGCTACGGCGATGCCGACAGGTTTTCTTTCTTGAATTTCACAAACAGAGCTGTTTCCGTATACGTGGAATCCCTCGGCAATCTGCCTGGTGGAACACTGAACCTTGATTTGAGGGCGGAAGGGAAGATTCCGGGAAAACCCATAGCGCTGAAGGCTGTTCTGAAAACAGGAGATAAAATTGAAACTCGTGAGAGCGATGCCGGCATTTCAATGAAACAGGACGGCATTGAGGGTGAAGGTGAAATTTTTCTTGAGGCAGTTTCAGCCGGCGAAAAAATATTCTTTCAGAAGATTCCTTTCAGCGTTACCGGTAAACTTTTCAAACTCGTTTATATGTATAGACTGCCCGATGCGGAGACAATAAGGTTTGGTATGCAGCAGGCGGTTCTCTCCCATGGAGGGAAATACTATACGGTGTGCATTTCTCTTTTTGATAAAGGAGGGAAGGAGGTTTTTAGAAAGGACTTCCAGCCGGAAAAATTCAGGTATGAGATAGATGCTGATATAAGCAAGGTTCCTGACGGAGAATATGCTGTACACATTGATTTTATACGTCCGGACGGTAAAAAAATGTACGGACAGGTTGAAAACTTTGTCAGATACGGAACGCCTCTTCCCTGGGCAGGTAACAAGACAGGGCTCACCGATAAAGTACCGCATCCTTGGACGGCGCTGAAGGTTTCCGGAGAGACCATCTCCTGCTGGGGAAGGGAATATGCCTTCAGAGATGGAGTATTGCCGTCCCAGATAATCTCGCAGGATGAATCAATGCTTCATGCTCCCATACGCTTGAGGACTTCCATAGGCGGAAAGGAATTTGTTGACACGAAGAAATCTCTTGCATGGCAGGAGAACACGTCGTTAAAGGGCAGACTTAAAGGAAAAGGACGTCTGGGGCCGCTCGGCATTTCGTCAAACGTAACCTTTGAGTTTGACGGATTCGTGTGGTTTGTGATTCGTCTGAACGCCGAAAAACCGGTAGAGATTGAAGCCCTCTCCCTGGAGATACCTTTCAGGAAGGGAGCGGCAACACTGATAAATTCAGGTGACTGGAGAGTTGGAAGAGGGACAGGCAGTCTACCGGAGAAAGGTATCTCAAAGAATCTGAAAACCGAACTGCCCATTCTATGGGTCGGAAATGAGAAAAGCGGTCTGCAGTGGTTTGCGGAAGATCTGAAGAATTGGACGTTGAACGATCCGGAGAAGAGTGCGGAAATAATACCCGGGAAAGAAGATATCCTGGTCAGACTTAACATCATAGATACTCCGTTAATAATGGAAGGGGAAACCATCATTTCTTTCGGGCTTATGGCTACGCCTGTAAAACCGCTCCCTGCGGATTGGAGAACCCTCAAGCCCTCCGGAACCGGCGCACCGCGCAACATCTTCTTCTGGCTCATGAAGCCTGTTGAAAATCTGATTACCCCGCTCTTCAACTACCCGGTTCCTGCACCGGAGAATATAGCTAAAATACGGGAAACAGTCAGGGATTACAGAGAGAAAGGGGAAAAGGGGCTTAAGTATCTTGCCCTTGCCGTGCTGACACCCTACTGTCCGGAATTTCTATGGCAGGGAGAAGTCTGGAAGAAGATACCGGGTGCAAGGGCAATACAGTGGGATGATAATCACGCGGGCAGGGAAGACAGCTTTGCATGGATATGTCCGAACTGCTCTGACTACAATGATTTCTATCTTTACATTGCAGAAAAAGCTTTCAGAGAGCTTGACCTGGACGGTTTCTATTTTGATTTCGGCTGGGCGGCTTCCTGTTCAAATACTCTGCATGGGTGCGGCTGGAAAGACAGCCAGGGTAATATCAATCCCACGTTCAATATCCTCGGTACAAGAGAGCTGGCGAAAAGAATTTATGTCATGACGAAAACTCTCAAGCCGGATTCCATGCTTGCCTATCATATGTCGGGCGTTGTGCAGATGCCGATACATTCCTTTGCCGATATCATTATTGACGGAGAGACTCTCTCGACATCCGTTGCGGAAGATAAATCTTATTACAGCATACTCCCACTGGATAAATTCAGGGCTGAATTTATGCCGCATCCGTGGGGAGTGGTAACCTTGATTCTCCCCCAGTTTGTCCGTTCTGCCGAATTATACAGCAAGGATAAACAAGGCATGCTTCGTTTCTGGCAGTCGGCAGAGGCCGCGAAACCGATGAACCATCTCATAGGCCTGACTCTGGTTCATGACTCCCTGTGTTTCATGGGAGATACATACAAGTATCTTAAACCTGTACGTGAAGCACAGGATGCCTTCGGATGGGATGAGAAGACGGGATTCCTTCCTTACTGGAGCAACAGCAACTACATAAGCGTGGAATCTCCCGTGTCGAAAGATATCATCGTTTCCGCATTCCGCAGGCAGGGCAGAATCATGCTCGTTCCGTTTAACAATACGGATAATGATGTTACAGCCACGCTCAAGCTGGATTTTGCAGGTTTTGGGACGTCCCCGTCGTCCTTTACGGACGCCTTGAGCAAAGATAATTTCCCTCTCAAGGCAAACAGGGTCAGTTTCCCGTTAGCCGCACGTTCATTCAGGATGCTTGTTGCCGCACCTGAAAAACAGTAAAAGCCCTCTGTCTGAAAATGCTCGGTTGGTCCAATTGTATACGCGTGGAGTACATGATAAAATGAATAAATCCCCCTGTGTCCCCCTTTTTAAAAGGGGGAGAACTTCTATTCCCCTCCTTTTGCAAAGGAGGGGTAGGGAGGATTTAAGGGGATTTAGAAGGGGAAAAATGTCTAATCTGAATATGAGAGAATTTGCGATGGGAAACCTGGTTCTGGGGGTGGCGAGAGACATAGGTCCAAGGGTGATGAAACTGACGGTTAAGAGCCGTCCTGACGAGAACCTGTTTGGGGTTCTGCCCGACGCCGGGGTTGACACGCCTGACGGGTTCTGGCACATATACGGCGGGCACCGGCTCTGGCCCTCGCCCGAGGCCATGCCGCGTTCCTACTCGGCCGACAATACTCCGGTAAGGGTTGAGGAGAGGAATGGCCGTGTAAATATTTATGGCAATACAGAAATACAGAATAACATACAGAAGGAGATAGAGATACTTCCTGCCGGAGATTCCTCGGTGGATGTCGTGCATCGCATAAAGAACACCGGCAGGTGGCCGGTTACCCTT
>CAYQXZ010000111.1:0-6293 GCA_964421645.1 uncultured bacterium | reverse complement strand
TGTCATCCTGAATTCAATTCAGGATCTCCGTTTGAGATTCCGGATCGAGTCCGGAATGACATTTGAGACGGTTTGAGATTCCGGATCGAGTCCGGAATGACATTCATGACAAACGAGGGAGAGAAAGAATGAAGAAAAGGGTGTTATCCTTCCTTATGTTTTTTCTTTTCTTGCTTAAAATCAACTGTTTTTCGCAGGTACGGAACAGCAGTTTTGGCAGCCGGGGACCCATACCTCCATATCTTACGCAGGAGAATATAGACAATTACCGCAAGGCGGGCTGGACATGCCCTGATGTCTCGGACTGGCCGCAGTGGTGGGGCCTGTACGGTATCAATGGGACCGTTGAGTTTCCGAAGACCGGCGGCGTTCAGTCCGACGGTTACGCCAGAATTAGCGGAACGAATGTTTTTCTGACCGGGTACCACGGCCTTGCCCTGGAAAACCGCAACCAGATTTACACAATCTGGGCGAAGGGTAAGGGGAAACTGCGGTTCCACGTGATTTCTTACGGAAAGAACGAGGAAGGCAAAGCCATGCAACTTGTAAAGCCGGGCGAGGCGGCTGAAGGTACGAGCGTTGAGTTAAACAGCGAGAAGTGGGTTCGCTACCGGCACCTGCTTGTCAAAACACCGCCTTTATGGAACGTGCATCCCTGGGTGGGTGTAGAAAATGGGACTCTTGACATAGACGAGGTAAATATCCTTCCTTCAAACCCTGCACTTGACCTGATAGTTAAGGCAGAGGAGGGTTTGTATGGTACAGGGGCGCTGATAGAGGACAAGGATGTCGTGAAGGCGGACGAAGCATTTGCGGAAAGGCAGAAGTTGTACAGGGAAGCACTGGCAACATTTGAGCAGGCGAAGGTTAATCTTGACAGTGAACTTGTTGCATCCATGGAATCTGAGATGAAGACGCTCGGGCCATATGTATTGACTGAAGGACTTTCAGTAGTCCGGGCGCCGTACTACAACGAGATGATAGCTTTGACGCAGGTGTTGAACGAACTTACAGGCAAGAAGGCGGAAGCGCCTGTGGCCATAACAGCGGAAGAGGCAGAGACGAAGATAGATTACGTTCCAGGCAGGCGTGACATAAAGAAGGATGCGGTGTTTGTGACGGTGATAGAGCCGAACAAAATACTTTACGAGGAAAACGAAACTGCCAGTGTAAAGGTGACCGTAAGGAATACAACGGCAACCGGGCAGAAGGTTACGCTTGTTGCCTTACAGCATCTGGACCTGGATACCGTAAATGAGGCAGGCAGGGGAAATATATCAATCCCCGCGGGAGGAGAGAGCAAGTGGGCTGTCTCTTACGGTGTGGGGCCGGAGACATACGGCAGGGCGCTGGAGGTGAAGGTGCTGGATGAATCGGGCAAGGAGATAGACCGGTGGCAGGAGTACTACCAGGCGGCGAAGGAGTGGTTCAGGGTGCAGATGCATACCGGAGGCAGATACAACAATATGAGCCACTATTTTGCAAACGAACCGACCGACTGGGGTGTGCATCCGACGGATGCGGAGATGTGGATATCGGGTTCCGCAGGATACAAAATAATTCCCTCTCATCGCAAGTATGCGATAGACCATGAGCATATCAGGGGCAAAAAATTCACCTTCTACCAGAACTGGTCTTTCTGCGGGATAATGGGATACGAGCAGATGCGCCAGCACCCTGAGTACGTACTCTACGACCCCAACGGCCAGTTTGCGGTGGACCCTGTCTATGGAGGATATCCCAGCCCCATGGAACTTGCCTCGCCCATAGAGGCGGGACCGAAGAGACAGCCGAGGAAATCATACCTGGACAGGAAATATACGCCGTGGCAGCATGCGCCGTCCAACTGGGCGGTGGAAGGGTCCATTGAATACGGGGCAAACTGCATAAAAGAATATGTGAAACTTCACGGGTTTGACGGCGTATTCATAGACGGGACTGTTTACCTGGTGAGGGGATACGGATACGACGGGAAGATAAATATACCCGATGACAGGGCTGAGGTGGCCCGGATGAACGCCAGGTTGCAGAACACCTACTGCACCATACTGAAAAATGAAAACCCGTATTTCGGGACCTGGTATAACTTCGGCTTCTACGGAGTTGAATACATGAGGCGTTCCGACAGTTACGCCATGATGGGTTCGGGTATAGCCGAGGGCGAGAGTGATGAGTGGATACGCGAGGTGCACAACTGGAAGAACGTCGCCACGCTTATGGAAATACAGCATCCGTTCTACCCCGGCGACGGGTTTGACCGCCATCCTTCGGTATTCAAGGAATACCTTTGCAGCAACCGGGACTACGTTGTGCAGAAATACGGAGGAAACGTGATAACCGGGTACATCGGCATACCCATACCACTTGAACTTGACAAGCCTGGTTTGTCAAAGTGGGGCTGGCCCATGCTGAATTATTTCCTGTCGCTGATAACGGCGTCGCAGCACCACATAGTTACGTTTGCCCTTCCCTGCGGGATGCCGAGCATGGAACCGTCGCTGCAGTTCCAGACGAGGTATTCACGTCTGCTGTGGGCGCCTGATCTCAAGCTGGTAGCCGAACCTGAGAAGGCGGTTTCGGTAAATAGCAAAGAGGATATCTGGTGGAAGGAGTTTGTCTATCGCCGGGATACAGCGCACGGCTACGACCTGATAATACACCTGGTGCGGATACCTCCGACGGAAAGGTGGGATATAAACTGGGTGGACGAGCCGGTGCCACTGGCAGGGGTTCAGGTGAGTGCGGATATCGGGAATGGCAGTGTTGAGGAGTCCTATGCCCTGAGGCCGTACCACTTTGAGGAGGAGCAGCAGGCAGTGGAGAAAAACCTTGCTCCTTCTGTCGCGGGAGGAAAGGCAACGGTTGAAGTCCCGCCGTTCAGGTATTACACGATGGTGGTAATGCGGGTGAAAAAATGACGTATTCTGTCATCCCTGCGGATAGTAAGCAGGGATCCAGAGTGAAGTAATAGGTCCCGGCTTAAGACATGCCGGGATGACATAAAACGTCAATTGCCACGCCCCAGAGAACGGGGCTCGCAATGACAAAAAATGTCGGGGGAAAGGAGAGGAAAGAATGGAGAACAAAGGTAAGGTTGTGGGACTGATAGTGGTTATCCTGATAGCGCTGGGTTTCATGATTCAGCGGGTAATGAAATCCAACAAGGGGGGTACGGTGGAAACCGTTACCCAGGTCCTGGTTGACGTTAAGGCAAACAAACTTTTTGCAAATCCAATCAAGATAGGACCAGCCGGTCCTGTTGAAAAGGTCGCATTCCCCACCACTTCTCCCTTCAGCGAGGGGAATAATGCATATCCGGCGCTTCAGTGCCCGAAGGATAAGACAATATTTGCCCTTGATAACAGGCCGTTAAAGGAAGGAGAGGCACCGCCTGATCCGAACATGGTGCCGCGATGTCCCCTCTGCGGAAGCACCGACCTTTATCCACCTGAACTACCCAAGGGGCAGAAAAGCATGGACTTGCCTGGTCCCGTGCAGATAATAACAATTCCACCGGTGAGATAACAGCCGATATGGTGGAGAGGGTAATGAACAAAAATCCGTTCGGTATTATTTTGCTTTTTTTGTTGTTCTGCATAAGCGGTTTTGCACAGGTGCGTAACGGAGGTTTCGGCAGCAGGGGACCTACGCCTGGCCCATGGTTCACGCAGGATAATGTGGACAACTACCGCAAGGCCGGGTGGAAATGTCCCGATGTATCCGAATGGCCGCAGTGGTGGATGGTGTATGGCAGCAACGGTACGGTTGAGTTTCCCGGGAGCGGCGGAGTTGAAGGCGGTTATGCAAAGATTGGCGGACAGGGTGTCTATCTCACCGGTTATTATGGACTTCCTCTTGAAGACCGCAACTATATTTATACCGTCTGGGCGCGTGGCAACGGCAGGATGCAGATGCTCGTGATATCCTACGGCAAGAACGAAGAAGGAAAGACGGTACAGATTACCAAACCGGGTGAGGCAATAGGAAGCATAAGCGTCAATGTAAACAGCGAAAAGTGGATACGCTACCGGCACCTGCTTGTCAGGACGCCTTCAGTATTAAGCGTTCACCCCTGGGTGGGGCTGGAAAACGGGACACTTGACATAGATGAGGTGAATATCCTTTCTTCAACGCCTGCGCTTGACCTCATAGTGAATGCGGAAGAGAACCTGTACGGTACAGGCGCTCTGATAGAGGACAAGGATTTTGTGAAGACGGACGAGGTATTTGCGGAAAGGCAGAAGTCATACAGGGAGGCACTGGCTGCCTTTGAACAGGCAAAGGGTAATCTGGAGAAAGTGCTTGCAGAATCCCTGGAGACGGAGATAAAAGCCCTTGCCCCGACCGTGCTGACTGAAGGAATGTCAGTGGTGCAGGTGCCGTATTACAACGAGATGATAGTACTGACGCAGGTCCTGAACGCCGTTGCGGGCGGAAAAGTTGAAAAACCTCCGGCGATAACGGCTACAGAAGCGGTGACGGAGAAAAAGGAATTCTATCTCCTCGGATGCCGCGAACCTGCGGCAGGGAAAGTAACCATAACGGATATCCGGTCAAACAAGGTGCGTTACGACGAGAATGAGAACGCGACGACCGTGGCAAAGATAGCCAATATGACGGACACGGAACAGAAAGGCACGCTCGTGGCCCTGATGCATCTTGACATTGACACTGTGCGTGAGATTACCCGTACGTCCTTCACGATTCCCGCGGGGCAGACCAAGGAATGGAGGTTTTCGTACAGCGTCGGGCCCGAGACTTACGGCAGGGGCATAGAGGTGCAGTTTGTTGACGGTTCAGGCAGTATTGTTGACAGGTGGCAGGAGTATTACGGTGTAGCCGCGGAGTGGTTCAGGATTCAGCAGCATAACTATAATGGACAGATGAAGAGTTATACTGTTGACCCCTGGACAACCTATTACAACCAGCGTCATTACTTTGCCAACGAGCCGACCGACTGGGGAGTGCAGACGGACTGGTGTAAAAATTTAGAGCAATATTATTCCGGGCAGACGCGTTATCACATAAATATGGCGGCGCGTCTCGCCGAAATGGCGTGGTTCAGGGAAAGGGGTGTCATGGGAACCTTCTACCAGACGTTCGCTTACTGCGGACAGATGGGATACGAGGTAATCAGGCAGAATCCTGAATTTGCCCTGTACGACCCTAACGGCCAGTTTGCTGTTGACCCCGTTTACGGCGGATATCCCAATCCTTTTGAACTTGCATCGCCCATGGAGATAGGACCGAAGAGGAAAGTGACAAAGCCGTATCTTGACCGGAAACTTACTTACTGGCAGCACGGAGTTGCCAATTATGCCATGGAAGATGCTATTGTGTTCATGACGGAGGCAATAAAGAAACAGGCGGAATTCCTGCACTGCGACGGCATCTACATTGACGGCAATCTCGGAGTATGGAGGGGTTACGGATATGACGGAGAACCGAATGTGCCGTCAGGTAAATACGAGGATTTTGTGGCGTTAAACGCCAGGAACCACCGTCTTTTCTCGGAGATGCTCAAGAAAGACAATCCCCTGTTCGGCACGTGGTATAACTGGACCAAGGGAGCGGTGGAATATTATGTCAAAAAGAGCGGACTGACTTTTTACATGGGCAGCGGCGGAGATGCTGAAGTGGACCCTTCGGATGACTCCCTTCGCGCGGCCACCGGCTGGAAGAATGTCATGCTGCTGGATGAAACCGTATCTCAATTCAGGGAAGGTGAAGGGGATGAGCATTATCCCGGCAGGCACCTGGAGCATCTCTGCAAGAACCGCGATGACATGGTTCAGGGATACGGAGCTAACATCATTATCGGCTATACCGGCAATTTTACTGTCTCGCAGGATGCGCCGGGCTTGGACCGATGGGGCTGGCCGACTCACAACTACTTCGGCGCCCAGTTGATTGCGACACAGCATCACTTTGTAACCTGGTTCGTACCCAGTCTGCGGCCCACAATACAGTTCATGACCCGCTACAGCCGTCTCATCTGGGCACCAGATATAAAGGTTGTGCCGGATGCGGAAAAAGTTGTTGCGGTGAAAAGCCCGGAAGAGGTGTGGTGGAAGCGGCTGGTATATAAGCGTGACACCGGTGACGGTTATGACCTGATAATACACTTGGTGCGCATACCGCCCTACGAGAAGTGGGACCTGAAGTGGGTGGATGAACCGAAACCTCTGACGGGAGTGAGTATAACCGCAGATACAGGGACGGGAAAGGTTCAGAGTGTTTATGCCTTCAGGCCGTATTACTTTGAAGAGGAGCAGCAGGCGGTTGAGAAGAAA
>CAYQXZ010000110.1:0-6319 GCA_964421645.1 uncultured bacterium | reverse complement strand
AAGTTCATAACGAGATAGTCGTCACCCATCATCTTGCCGGCGAAGTAAAGGAAGGCGGCAAGGTGAATGTTGACCTGAAAGACGGTGCCCCGGTTTTTTCAGGAACTATCCGCTCATAAACTCTTCAGGCGGTCTTCTCCTCTATAATTTTTTCCGTGCAGATAGCTTTTTACCTTTAGAGACCCCTGGAAAGGCAGGCATTTTAATACAAGACCGCGATTTTCAACGGCAATATCCGTTATCCGCAGTTTCGGGTCATGGGGAATTACCGCGGCCTGCTCATTCAGATATACAACTTTTATGCTTCCCGGTCTAACTCTGACCGGGATTCTTACGGAAGCGCCGTAAGTTATCAATGCCTCGCAGAGGCAGTCAGGAGCAGTGTTCAGAAGATACAGCACATAGAGGCCTTTTTCACGATAAGCGGCGAATCTCATACTCTCGCATGTTTCGACAAGAAGTTCTTTCTGGAACGCCTCGGAGAAAAAATACAGCATATCGGAATAAAAATCTTTCAGGTTGTCGTGACCAGGAAATTCCGTTGTATTAACAAGGAAAGACATGCCTTTGCCGCATACGTTTGAGACCAGAAATGGAAATTTCAAGATTGCTTCCTCCGTATCCCTGTGTCTGTCAGAACCGCCGGCAAGAACCTTTGCGGTATCTATCTTCATGATTCCCACAGGAAGCCTTCCGCAATCGTACTTGGGGTCACAAATGGCAGTCCAAAGGGGGAACCTGTAGCGGCCCTTTACAGGCCGGTGCAAAAATTTTATGCCTCTGTCCATGAAACTGATTTTTTCCGCATCCACCGTAACGCCAAACAAATCCCTCATATCTCCTCGGTTTATAATATGCCGGCTTCCGTGTCTTTCATCCGATGCGTTCAGATGTGCAAGAGTTGCAAGCAGATGTCCGCCCCCTCGAACATATTTTTTAAGATTCGAATAAATCTCGGGAGTCATCGTATTCCAGCCCAGGAAAATCAGGCATCCGTATTTTGACATAAGCGAAAGCGGGCTTTCCGCAGGTATTATGTCAACCTGTCCAAGCGGCGGATTACCCGAAAAATCGCTGTCGCCTGACTGAAATGGAAACTGCCAGGGGATTTTCCTGTAGAAACTTTCAAACAATTCCCATGATTTTTCCGCGCTCCCGGCTCTCATCCCGCCCGGATGCCGCTGTCCCCATATGAATTTTTCACCCATTGCAAAACCGTCAAGATTTCCCTGAATCACCGCAATGCGAGCTTCGGGAAAACCGTACGGTCTGGGATGGCACCTTGCAAAGGAATAGAAATCCGCCAGTACACGCCTGAATGCTTTTACTTCCGGAGCACCCTTGTTCAAATTTTTGCCCAGCGCCCTGTAGTCCATCAGACCGTGCTCCGCATAAATGGGGTCAGCGCCCCGGATAAATGCATGATAGAGAGAGGTTTTCCACCGGTGGCGCCAGAGGTTTCCATGTTCGTTACCTCCATAGTGCACCATCGCCATGTCAACTCCGTAGGTCTTCTTTCCGTAACACAGCGCGGCGCCTTTCACCGCTGAAAAGTAAAGCTCGTTAAACCTGTCATAGGTCACTTCAAGGTCAACCCTGTCAATGCCCGCTTCCATGAGGTATTTTGAAACAGCCGAGGCCTCTATGCAGACCAGCGGTCTCAAAAGGCCTTTTGAAACGGCCTTCTTTATCTGTTTCTTCAGCGTCATAACAAAATATTTCTTCGCCTCCGCCATAGAACCTGTACGCGGAATTACAAGCTTTGAACCCCTGACAGTTGTTTCGGGCCAGTACAGGCCGAGGCCGCCGTATTCACACATGAAAAGCGAACCTTCGAAAAGACTTTTTGCATTCCGGAGAATTGCCCGCATTTCCTTCATGTTCGTATCTCGGTACGATTCGCAAATATCCCCGGTGAGCCTTCCCCACATCTCGTCCATTACGAGAGATATGCCGTTTTGCACGCAAAACTCGACAACATCCCTTAACTGCCTGTTGGACCACGGTCCGACAAAAAGCACGGTATAATTGCCGATTTCTTCGGATGCAATCGTCTTTAACGTTTCAATTCCGTACTGTGCTTCGCTCATGCCACCGACTTTTACGTATTTCATTTTTTTATCCATATGGGAGAACTCCATACCATCTGTCCGTTTTTCTGTGTCAACCGGAGATAATAGAAATCTACCGGCAGGTTTGTACTTTCGGAATCGTCCGTCCAGGAAAAGCTTCTTGCATAGTTCTGCCTGTAAACAATCTTATGGAACTTTATTTTTGGACCGTTGGGCCCCTGGAGAAGTTCAACATGCGAATTTTCAGACAAATCGTTCGCTCTACGGGAAAACTGTTTCCCGTTTACAGATACCGTCAGAGAAACTCCCCTCCCGCCTTTTATTTTAAGGACAAGACTGTTTGTCCCTTCCCTGTCGTACCGCCCGGTTTTCCAGTCAAAAAGCGTTTTTCCGTCTGTAAACGAACTGAATGAAACCCTGCCTTTTCCTCTGCCGGTAATGACGTTGTTTCCGGGCGGACCGAAGCATGGAACAGCATCAATAATCTCGCCCTGTTCAACGGACACCGCCCCTTCCCATTTGTACTCCCCGCCCCATCCCCACTCTATTCTGAACATGAATTCTTCTTCACTCTTATGGGAAGCGATGTAACAATCCTTTATGATTTCCGAGCCGTTTTTTATAACCTCAAGTTTCTCGATTGCATCAAGACACTCTGCCCGTGCTTCAAATGAGGGTTTATCTTCTGACGAGAAAAACGTACCCATGGGATTTCCGTTCACCTTGAAGTCCAGCAGAATCCTGTCGCCCGTTACCGCGTACGTTTTTCTGTTCAAAATTGCATTCCATACGGACTGCCTGTCAAGCCGTTCCGCATAAACAGCCGTCAAACCCATCTTATATGCTCCGGGATAGGCGCTGTGTCCGTCCGAAGATGCCAAAAAGCCGAAGATTTTTCCTCTTTTCAGTCCGGCGACGGCGGTTCCGCCGGTTTCCCTGGGCCCCATCCACGGCAGATTCATGGGTAAACAACCGTTGTCGTCTTCGGATGAGCCGTGCATTGAAAAAATTTCCACGGCGGGCATAATTGAGGGGTCGAACCAGTCCCATTGCATGCCGCGACAGCCGACCTTGTACCCGGTATGATGGGGTATCACTATCGCATTATTCTTTCCTGCAAAAGAAAAAAGGCGTTCATAATTAGTGATGCGTTCATCCAGACTGATGAAATCCCTGTTGAAATAAACGTTATAATCGCCCTGCTCTCCGACAAATTCCATGCCCGGAAAAGCAACGAACCTGCCGTCTTCATTATTGTCTGCAACGGTTCTGGATATCTTGTCCCAGTCGAACATAGGATGAACCCCGGTGTTCCGCTCATTATAGTGTTCGCCCGGGGCCCAGAAATCAAGATGCGTTTTTGCAACTTTCACCGCCTGTTCTATATCTCCGAACTTTGATCCGCCGCAATAGGTATGAGTATGTATTTCGCCCCAGTATATCTTCTCCATCTGCCATCCTCCGTATAACTTGTTCGGGATGTACGGTTTACCCGTCGGATGCGGCACGGAAGACTTCCCCGGCATCCCTTCGGGCATTACCGAAGAATCCCTTGAATATCTCCCGCAGATTCTCCGTCTCCGCTTCCGGGCATTGATGATTAACCGTCCCGGTTTCCATCGGGTCCGCCTCAAGGTCCGTAATCCGTTCGGTGCTTTCTCCGAGGTCGTACACCGCGAACTTGTATTTTTTCGTGACCGCGGCACGACCGACCGCGCTCTCGACCGGAACCCCTGGGCGCCGGCAGACGATTTTCTTTCCACTTACTAACGGACGAAGAGATATCCCCGAAATATCCCCGGGCGGTGCCGCACCTGCATAGTCGCAAAGCGTGGGCAGAATATCAAGTCCGTTTGAGACGGGTATTTCCTCTTCTGTTCTTCCCGGGGAATTGCAGTCCGGGGCGCATATGACAAGCGGTACCCGGCATGCCTCTTCGTACAGGGTTGATTTATGTTCCATCCTATGTGCGGAATCCATATCCCCATGGTCGCTGGTGAAGACTATCACGGTATTATCCCACTGACCGCTTTTTTCAAGAGCTTCAAGAACCTCGTATATCTGCGAGTCTACCCGTTCGGTCAATCTTGCGTACGCCCAGCGGTGTTCTCTCCACCGTCGGGCGTCCCATTCCTTGCGGGCTTTCATTCTGAAGGGTCGCTGTTCAAGCAATATGCGGATTGCCTCCGGTTCGTCAGCCAGCGGCTCGAAATTAGCCGGCAGAGGAGGACAGTGGCGCGCAAAAAATTCTTCTTCTCCCACTCCTGCCGGACGTTTAAGCGCCTCGTCAAGGGTCATGCATTCAACCTTACCGCCCTCTATCAGGCGTCTCTCGCTTTCAGTGGAAAGTGAATCGCGGATTGCCATATAGCATATGTCATGCGGATCTATGAAGGAGACCGCCAGGCAGAACGGTTTTCCCCCGTTTCCGGATTCAATGAATTCCGCACAGGTATCCGCGAGGGTTTCGCGCTCATCCCTGCAAATATATGAAAAGCCCAAATCTTCCGGGGTCATCCCGGGCAGGTGAACCTTGCCTGCGTAGACGGCATCATATCCGGCATCCCTCATCAGAAAACCAAGTCCTGTTTTCTTAATGTGCCCGGGAACCGCTTCAAGGTCTGAAACCCGGTTGCTTATCATCCCTATTTCACCCGGCATGCGTCCGGTCATGAGACTGAAACGTGAAGGCATGCATACGGGATTGGTACAGTATGCTCTCTCAAATCTTACACCTCCGGATGCAAGCGAATCCATTGCCGGTGTTTTCAGGTATGCGTTGCCGGCACAACTCATCATTCCGGAGTTCTGCTGGTCCGTAAACAGGAACAGAATATTCGGTCCGGTCGCCACGATATTATCCTCGCTTTTCCAGTCGTACTCTTGGACTCTCCGTATTCACCGAACGTTTCCCTTTGTTCCCCCGCGAATTCCGCCAGAATAACCTTACCTCGTGGCGCTTCAAGAAAAACTCGACGCATCCGTTCTTGTCCGTAAGCAATTCTTCACCGGTAAAAATATCTGCAAGATATTTATCTCCCGGCATTTTCAGTTTTTTCGTCCCGCGCGATGACGCGCTGACTGCAATTAGAGAACTATTGGCGTAGACAACGTCGCCTGATGCCATGTACCTGTGCGCTCCCGCATTTTCAAACAAAACGCCAAGCGCTTCCGGAGGGATATTCGGCGCTGATGTAAAAACCGATGTCCAGTCTTTATATTTCTTTCTTGCAAGACCGGGAGTTCCGCTGTATAGAAAACACAGAGTTTCAACATTACTGTCGACAACCCCGAGAACAGGCCGAATTTCCATCAACGATGTAAAACCGTAGCGAATATCTTCGCCTCCAGGCACCAGGTCTGTTCTCTCCGGGTCTATCCATACGATCAGCGGCTGAACTTCATTTTCCACCTTCAGTTCAATACCTGTCAACCGGCTCGACAAATCTGCCGAGAAGATTCTTCCGCCGCCCGCATCGCGCACAAATCCGGGCAGGAACTGGAAAATTAGCGTCCGGTTTCCCGATTTCAATCGTTCAATGCCGGCTTCAACTTCCTTGTTGACAAGGAACAGGTTGAGGAACATCACCACCTTGAACCGGGAATGGTCCGTGCGCTTCAGAAAAGAATTCAGTTCATAATACTCAAACGGGACGCCCGTCGGGAAACAGGATGAAAAGGACTCCAGGATAAGCGTTTCCTGTAATTCCGGGTTGAGACGCATGGCGCATATGGATGGCTCATCGACGACCACGGCGACTTCCGAGATTGGAGAACGGTCCGCCTGCATTGCCCTGAAACCCGCTCCGTGGAGGGCCCCTGTAATCATTTGCCGTTTCTCTTCCCTGAACCATTCGGGAGACAAGCTGTACCACCACATATGCTGGCCGTGCGTGAGCACCTGCGCAAAGTTCCTGCGGAAAAACATTTCGTCATGCCACTCATCCCTTGTCGCCACCATGGAAGTTGCCGCTTTTGCAAAGGCCGGCCTGTGGTCGTCTTCCGCAAAGGCGAGTTTCCCGCATATTCCTGCTGAATCAGCGAAGGCTCCGAGCACCTGATTGTATGTGTAATCCCTTTCATCCCCGCGGTACTTGTACTGGCAGGGACTGCAGAAGAAGTCTATGTCTTCGCTTTCAAGGAGATGCTTCAGGTCAAGATGGCCGGATTGAGCCAGATTATAAGAGCCGCTCAATTCGTTGGTATAGCCGTAGAAAAAACCCACAAGTCTGGGACTGTCGGCATAG